>JAYVNA010000887.1:0-2685 GCA_043758715.1 Archangium sp. | reverse complement strand
CCACCGGCGAGCTCGCCTTCACGGCGGCTTCCAACTCTTGCTGCAGGGAACTCATCGACAGTCGAGAGGAAGCCCCAGTTCGAGCCGCAACGCCACATGCGCGTCGTAGCCATTCGCCCGGTGATCACCGGCGGTGTAGACGATGCGATCGCCTCGGCGAATCACGAGCCCATGACTCTGCCAATCGAAGCGCTTCACCGCCGCCTTCGCCTCGGGATCGAGGTGTGGCACGGTGCGCACGTGCACCTTGCCATGCAGCTCCGTTTCCAGACCGCTCACGGCGGCCCGCGTCGCGTCGCAGACGCGTCAGAACCGCAGGTAGTAGTAGGTCAGCTCGAGTTCGTCGTCGCGCGAGGTGGGTGCGCAGGCAGACAGGGCGAGGGCCAGAGCGGGTACGAGGAATCGCATCGGCGCATGTTCCGCGCGCCGGTCACCTGCGTCAACGCGCACCTCGCGCCAGTCAGGGCTTGAAAGTCGTGGCCGTCCCCCTGCCTCCACAGGAGACTCACCCCATGGCCACCGCGAAGCCGTTGCTCCCCGAAGCTCAGATCGGTCCCGCTGAGAAGCTGCTCGACCTGGTGCTCTCCAGCTCGGCGCACCTCTGGCACAACCGCCCCGGCATCGAGGTCAACGGCGTCTGGTCGGCCCGCCCGAAGAAGGGTGCGCCGCGGCCGAAGGGCGCCCGTGACGTCACGCCCGGCCTCCACGTGGCGGCGGCGGTGCGGCTCTACGAGAAGCTGCTCGAGATCTACCGCCTCAACGTCGACCTGATGGCGCACTTCGCTTCGTACGCGCTCACCCAGACCGACTGGCGCGATCTCAAGGTGGCGTGCGCGGCGCTGATGCTGGTGCAGGCGCGCTCGGGTCAGCCGGTGAAGGAAGATGACGGCGAGGTCTCGTTCTACGACGACGACTTCCGCGCGCTGGGCGAGGCGATGCTGCTGTTCTACGAGAAGAAGTCGACGCGCATGATCACGCCCAAGGCGGTGCTGCGCGTGGCCCAGCTGCTCGAGACCCCGGAGATCGCGACGCTCAACCGCAAAGCGGGCTTCGGTGATCCCGCGGCCAAGAAGCCTCCGCTGGGCCGGTGGAAGCGCGCCGCCCAGAAGTGGCTCGCGCTGCGAGAGAACAACCCCGCGATGCTCAAGGGCCTGGTGAAGGCCGGCTTCAAGGAGACCATCAAGGACCTCGCGCGCAAGGCTGGCTACAAGCCGGCCACGCAGGCGTTCTTCGAGGTGCTCGGCTGGAAGCAGAAGCAGTCTGAAGGTGGCCATCGCACGGTGGGTCTGGGCACCCTCAAGCTCGACAAGCAGGAGCGCTTCGACGGGCTGTCCGAGGCGGAGATCTGCGAGGCGGTCGAGACCCAGCGGCTCTCGTACAAGGACGTGGTGGGCCGGCTCCCGAAGGACGTGGGCCTGACCCCGGCGATCATGGCGGCGGTCTTCCCGTCGTTGTCCGATCGCGACCTGCGCATTCTCACCCCGACGCTCGAAGAGCTGGGCCTGATGGCCGACCCGGAGATCCGCGCGCGCTGGGAAAAGGCGATCGGCACCGCGACCGATCAGCGATCCCTCAACATCGCGAAGAACGTTCGCAGCAAGGAGATCCGCGAGAAGCTCGTGGAAGCCAGCGACGTGGCGGCGCGCTCCGCGGTGACCGAGGCGACCAGGGACGTCGACGTGCGGGTGATGTTCCTCATCGACAAGTCGGGCTCGATGCAGGGCGCGATCGAGCAGTCCAAGGACGCCCTCTCGAAGATCCTCGCCGGGTTCCCTGCGGAGAAGTTGTCGATCGCCACCTTCGACACCATGGGCACCGTGCTTCGCCCCAAGGCGGCCACCCGCGCGGCGGTGCAGCACATGCTCAAGGGCATCAACGCCGATGGCGGCACGGTGCACGGCGCGGCGGTGCGGGCGCTTCAGGGCTCGGGGGTGGTGATTCCGGCGGGCGCGCGGCTGGTGGTGATCGTGGTGGGTGACGAGGCCGGCGAGGCAGGCGATCAGTTCGCGCGGGCGTTCCGCGAGTGCGCCTTCGAGGTGTCGGCGATGGCGATGCTGGTCTCGGTGGCGGGTCACGGGGCGCGCGGCAACACCGTGCGCACCTGCGCGACCTTCATGAAGGTGCCGTTCAGCGAGGTGAACGTCTCGCAGTTCGACGACCCCTACCAGGTGACGCGGGTGCTCAAGGCGCTGCTCGACGCACCGGTGGCGGTGGGCGCGGCGGCGCAGCAGGGCTGGGTGGAGCGGGTGATGAAGACGAAACTGCTCGAAATCTGAAGCCCCCCTCTCCCCCGCGGGGGAGAGGGTCGGGGTGAGGGCGAACCGCCTGGTCGACTACCGAAAATTCCTGAAGAAGGCCGACGCCCTCGTCGCGCCCTGGCTCGCCGGGCCGAGCATCGATGCGCCCGGTCGTCGCCTGAAGGTCTCCGCTCGCCCCATCAGACCCGGCTGGTACGAGTGGGAACTCAAGGGCCGAATCGCGACCGCGAAGGGCGAAGCTCCCGCGCCTGATCTTTCCGCCCTCCCGCGGGTGCGGGGCTTCTGCTGGCGCGATCGGCTGGTCGAAGAGAACGCCCGCACCGAGTTCCTGCACCTGATGCCAGACGAAGAGCCGCCCCGCTTCTCGCCCCTCACCGCGCGCCGCTGGCACGGCGGCGCGTTGATCTTCGAGTCGGTCGATTTCGAA
>JAYVNA010000886.1:0-8431 GCA_043758715.1 Archangium sp. | reverse complement strand
GAGCGCTCTGGTAGGCTCGGCGAGGGGATCAAACAGTGGAGACGGCAGAAGCGGAGTACACCATCATCAACGCGCTGGGCTTGCATGCCCGCGCGGCGGCGCAGCTGGTCAAGGCCGCCAACAAGTACCCATGTGACGTCGAGCTCGAGTGCGAGGGCCAGCCGGTGAACGGGAAGTCCATCATGGGGGTGCTGATGCTCGCCGCCGCCCAGGGCATGCGGGTCAAGGTGAAGTGCACCGGCGACCAGGCGCGCGCCTGCCTCGACGAAGTGGCCGCGCTCATCGCCAACAGGTTCGGCGAGCCCAGGTGACGCCGCTCTACTTCGACCACAACGCGACGACTCCGTTGTTGGCCGAGGTGGTCGAGGCGATGGAGCCGTACTTCACCACGCACTTCGGCAACCCCTCGTCGGGCCATGCTTTCGGGCGCCACGCGAAGGCGGCGGTCGATGGCGCGCGAGAAGCGGTGGCGGCGCTGGTCGGCGCGAGGGCGGACGAGGTGGTGTTCACCTCCGGCGGCACCGAGGCGACGCAGCTCGCGTTGCGCGGGACGTTGCCGGTGCCCATCGATGCCTCGCACGTGATCACCACCACCGTCGAGCACCCGGCGACCGCGCGCACGGTCGACGCCCTGGGCGCCGAGGGGCTGAAGGTGACGCGGCTGGGCGTCGATGGCGGAGGGCTGATCAGCGCTGACGAACTGACCGCCGCGCTGCATGCGAACACCCGCTGGTTCTCGGTGATTCACGCGCACAACGAGACGGGCGTGCTGCAGAGCCTGCCTGAGTTGAGCGCGGTCACGAAGCGGCACCGGGTGTTGCTGCACGTCGACGCGGCGCAGTCGGCGGGCAAGGTGCCGTTGTCGATGGTCGACGATGGGTTCGACCTGCTGACGCTCGCGGCGCACAAGCTCTACGGCCCCAAGGGCGTGGGCGCGCTGGTGGTGCGCAAGGGCGTCAAGCTGCGAGCGCAGCAACTGGGCGCGGGGCAGGAACATGGCCTGCGGGCGGGCACCGAGAACGTCGCGTCGATCGTCGGCTTTGGCGCCGCGTGCGTGGCGGCGAAGCGGGATCTGCAGGAATCAGCGGCGCGGCTCACCAGCCTGCGCGAGCAGTTGATCACCGCGCTGCGCGCCGGCGTGCCCGAGCTGTGGATCGCCGGTGAACGCAGCCCGCGCTTGCCGAACACCGTGTACGCGCTCTTTCCCGGAGTCAGCGGCGCGGCGCTGCTGAAGAAGGCGCCGGGCGTGGCAGCGTCGACGGGCTCGGCGTGTCACGACGGCCGGGAAACGGCTCCACAAGTGCTGCTCGAGATGAAGGTGCCGATGGGACGCGCGCTGGGTGCGGTGCGCTTGAGCCTCGGCCGCCACACCATGCCGGAACACGTCGAAGCCGCCGCCGCCGAGTTGATCGCCGCTTTCCGCGCGCCCTGAGCCATCCCACAATGTGGGAGAGGGTGGGCGAGGTGCACCCCGAATCTTCGGAAAAGAGAGGTGCGCACTTGGCGGGGTCGTAGGTGTCTCAGGTACTGTTCGCGCGCTTTCAGTACAGCTCTTCCTGGGAGACACACATTGAAGAAGATCCTCGTCGCCGCCTTCTGCCTCAGTGCCTGCAGCTCGATGGTGAACCCGATTGAAATCGAGCAGCCCGGTTACCAGCTGTCTTCGATTCAGCTTCAGCCCGGCTTTCAGCGTTGCTCGACCATCGAGCCTGACGACACCGAGAAGGCGCGCATCGAGCTCGATATCGCCGCGCACCTCGAGAACCGCGTGCTCGGCGTCTCGCGCCAGGCCGTCACCGGCGGCACCGTGAACGTGTACTTCCACGTGGTGAACAACGGCTCGGGCATCGCGAATGGCGACATCAGCGCGCAGATGATCAGCGACCAGATCAGCGTGCTGAACGCGGCCTACGCGTCGTCGGGTTGGAGCTTCAACCTGGTGTCGACCGACCGCACCACCAACGCGACCTGGTACGCCAACTGTTACGGCACGGCCGAGACCGCGATGAAGACGGCGCTGCACCAGGGCACGGCTGACGACCTCAACGTGTACACCTGCAACCCGTCGGGCGGCATCCTCGGGTACGCGACGTTCCCCTCGAGCTACTCCAGCAAGCCCAGCCTCGACGGCGTGGTGCTGTTGTTCTCGTCACTGCCCGGCGGCTCGGCGACCCCGTACAACCTGGGCGACACGGCGACGCACGAGATCGGTCACTGGATGGGCCTGTACCACACGTTCCAGGGTGGCTGTAAGACCAACGGCGGCGACAACGTCAACGACACTCCGGCGGAGAAGTCGGCGGCGTTCGGTTGCCCCGTGGGCCGCGACACCTGCACCGGCGCCCGTTTCCCCGGCGTGGATCCGATTCTGAACTTCATGGACTACACCGACGACAGCTGCATGGACCGCTTCTCGGTTGATCAGGACGCGCGCATGGACGCGCAGTTCACGGCGTACCGCTTCGGGAAGTGATCAATCACGCTCCCTGCCTCCCTTTCCCCGCGCGGGAGAGGGTCGGGGAGAGGGCGTACATTTGAAGAGGGCCGTGGCATTCACCGCCGCGGCCCTTTTTCTTTGCGGGAGGGCTCGATGAGCTGCGACGAAAAGCTGGCCGCGCGGGTGCGAGAGATCCTCTCGACGCGAGACGATGTCGAAGAGAAGAAGATGTTCGGCGGGCTGTGCTTCATGGTGAGCGGGAACATGTGCTGCGGGCTCACCAGCCAGGAATTCATGGTGCGCGTGGGGCCTGATCAATTCGAGAAGGCGCTGGCGCAGCCGCACACGAGGCCGATGGACTTCAGCGGGCGCCCTTCGAAGGGGATGGTTTACGTCGGCGCCGCGGGGCTGAAGACGAAGGTGGCGTTGTCGAAGTGGGTGCAACGCGGGCTCGACTTCGCCACCTCGCTGCCCAGGAAGACGTGACTGCAGTCAGCTCTCGATTCTCTGTGCCGTCCTCACGTCGCTCTCGTGGCGCAAGTCGGCAGCGCACCGGAAAACGTGGAACCGGCCTCGAGCAGAGCGCGTGACGGGCTGCTACCGCGTCAGGACGAGCGGGTGTGGCGTGGTGGCGAGGGTTGCGGATGCACCTGGCGGGGTCCGAGAGGGTTCCGCTGGGGAAGCGAGTTTCCCAAAAGCCGCCTTTACGTCTGCGTGGTGCGGGTTCGAGTCCCGCCGGGAGCGAACGATCACCTGGCCGTCACCTCGCCGTCACCGGGCCTGAGGATGATGCGGGAATGATCCTCAAGCTCCTGCTGCTGGTGGTGGCAATTACGGCGGCCGCGGTCGGGCTGATTCACCTCGCGCTGCGAGTGCTGCGCTGGACCAGGGCCAACCGCGGCGCCGCTTCCGAGGGACTCGCCACGGGCTTTCTGGCTGACTGGGTGTCGAATGGCATCGACTCCGGGGGCAGCGACTCTTCAGCGAGCCACGGCGGAGACCACACGGCCGCAGGCTCGGACCATCATTGATCAGCATTGTCCTGCCCTCTCCCCGACCCTCTCCCCCGCGGGGAGAGGCAGACAGGTTTCAGGCCGCGCGGCCGCGCCGCTTGAAGTCTGAAGGCACCGCCGCCCACTGCCCCACGCGCGCGAGGTTTCTCACCAGCATGATGCTCGCCCACATGCGGAACGGTCTCCACGCCTCGGAGCAACGCGCGAAGTCTGACTGGGGCCGGCCATACGCATGCGTGAACGCGCGCAGCACCCGCGGTTCCTGAAGCGGCAGCGCGTCCTGGGCCGAAGCCCCCCGCAACAACATGTGCGACGCCGTCCAGGGGCCGACGCCGCGCAGTTCCTGAAGCTCTTCGAGCGCCTGTTCCACCGGGAGCGCGTTGAGCCGCTCGGCATCGAGCACTCCGCTGAGCGCCGCTCGCGCGAGCCCGTGCAAGGTCTCCAGCTTCGCCTCCGAGATTCCCTTGAACGCTTTCACTTTCAGCAACTGCTCGGGCGAAGGCACCACTTGCAGCCCACCCACCTCTGAGCCGTGAGCCAGCGAGAGCGCCTTGCGCGTCGAGGCCGCCTGCCGAACCGAGCTGCGCTGTGAGAGCACCCCACCCAGACCCGCTTCGTACGGCGAAGGAAAACCGGCCGTGAAGAACCCCGGGAAATGCTGCTTCACCTCGCCCATCACCGGATCGATTTCCCCGACCCGCGCCCACGCTCTGCCGTCGACCCCGAGGCCGAGCATGCGATTGAGCTGCCGGGTCAACCGTGGCACGTCCTTCGTGCCCTCGATCTCGACCTTCAGCGACGTGCCAACCTGGGTGAGCGTCGCGCACACCGCCTCGAAGGTGCCGTCGAGCCGCAACGCCAATTGCAGCCGCTGCTCCAGCTGACGCGCCGCCCCGCCCATGGGGGCGAAGCCTGCGTAGAACTCCGCCGCGGCGGAGAGTGAGAAACCGAGAGGCGCCTCGAGCTCGATGGAAGTGTTCATGCTCCCAAGAGAACCCAGGCCACTGACAGCGTTCTGTCAGGTTTGATTTTTCACAGGCAGTTGCGGGTCTGCAACACGAGCGGGGGCAAGGGCGCCTGGTCGAAGTCGAAGGCGTTGAGCAGGTCGTTCGCCTGGCCGTCTCGCGCGGCGGGGTCGAGGTCCGAGAGTGACTGCGTCGCGCCCATGATCTTCTCGATGAAGCGGGGAATCGACGCGTGCTCTGAGACCTCGCGGAGGATGAAGTTCGGTTTGGCGTACGGCGAGATGACCAGCAGCGGCAGCCGGAAACCCAGGCCGTAGGGCTTGGTGGTCGGCGCGCAGCCGTACTGACGCGGGGGCGGCACGTGGTCGTACCAACCGCCGAAGTCATCCATCGTGAAGAGGATGGCGGTGTCCTTCCAGTACTCGCTGTTCATCAGCTTGTTGATCTTCTGCACCGTCCAGTTCTCTCCGACGCAGATGCCGCCGACCTGGGGGTGCTCGTCGGCGAGGTCCTGGTTCACCAACCAGGTCACCTGCGGCAACCGGTGCGCGTCGATGTCGCGATCGAACTCGTTGGTGTTCACGATGTTCGCCCACTGCGGGCTGTAGCGAACGTTGCGGACCGCGTTGAACATCGACCACACCTCGGGCAGCGCGTAAAAATTCGAGCCGTAGAATTTCCACGTGGTGCCGGGGGGCAACACGTCGGGCACCGTGGGAATGTCGAAGCAGGGGAACACCCGCTTCTCGGTGCAGGTGAGTGGATCTTCGATGGTGATGCGCGTGCTGCTGCCCTGATCACAACCCCAGTACGGGTGGAGCACGCTGGTATCGGGGTTGCCCAGCGCGCCCGCCGACTGCGCCGCGAGCACCGCGAGATGGCCGGGGAAGCTGGGGCCGATCATCGACGAGAAGAAATGATCTCCGAGGGTGAAGGTGCGCGCGTAGGCCCAGTAGTTCGGAATGTCGGACTCGCGGTATTGCGAGTAGGCGAGGTCGTCTCCGCGCGTGCTGGTGCCGGGCACGAGGTCCCAGCCGTTCATCTTGCCGCCGGCCCAGTCGGTGAGCCCGGCCGCGTGGCTGTGATCGAGATCACGCAAGGTGTTGTCGGGCGCGCGCCCGCACTGGCCGGTGCCACCGTCGCTGAGTTGATAGGTGGTGGTGCCTTCCGCTCCGGGGAAGGTGCCAAAGTAGTTGTCGAAGGTGTGGTTCTCTTTGACGATCACCACGATGTGTTTGATGGGGTAGCCGCCGTCGCGCCCGGTGATCACCGGCCCCGCATCGACGCCCGCGTCTTCGTCGGCGCCCGCATCGAGCGCCTGTTGTTGTTCCTGCCCCGCGTCATCGACGCCTGAGTCACTGCCGCTCGCGGTCGCCCGATCGCACCCGGACGCCAAGATCAATGCCGTGACCGCCAGGACAGTCTTTCTCATGCCGGTGCGTGTACCAGCAGGAGGCCGCGCCGGTCCAAGCGAGGAACGAAAACATCGCGAATGATGTGCCACAGTGTGGCGATGACCCGATCGCTCGCTGGCTTCGTCGTCGTGTTCAGCGCGCTGTGCCTCGCAGCAGATCCCGATGACTGGCCTGACGTGAAGGATCACCCCGACATCAAGCGCTTCCCCGGCTCGGTGATCGTGGGCGGCAACTCGCACGGGTTCGACTCTCACGACTTTCCAGATGGCAAGGGCGGCAACGTCACCAAGGAGGGCGCGAGCTGGGAGATTCAGTACCGCCCCCAGGAAGGCAAGGTCCCGAGCGCGCTGGAATGGGTGAGGAACTACGAGAACGCGTTCAAGAAGAACGGCGGCAGCACGGTGATGAAGTTGGCCGACAGCGGTGGCGGCGAGGCGGTGTTCAGGATGCCGTTGGGCAAGGCCGAGCGCTGGCTGCACTTGATGATCAACAACGGGGGCGAGGGGGTCGTCTTCAACATCATCGACGAGCAGCCGATGGTGCAGCAGGTTGAGGTCACCGCGACCGAGATGGCCTCGGCGCTCGAGAAAGACGGGAAGATCGCCCTTCGCGGAATTCTCTTCGACACCGGCAAGGACACCCTCAAGCCCGAGTCGAACGCAGTGCTCGCGGAGCTCGTCACGCTGCTCACCGGCGACGCGGCCCTCAAGGTCTCCCTCGACGGGCACACCGACAACGTGGGCAACGCCAAGGCGAACCTGGCGCTCTCGAAGAAGCGGGCCGAGGCAGTGAAGAAGTTCCTCGTCGGCAAAGGCGTCGCGGCCGCGCGGTTGTCCAGCGAGGGCTACGGCGATTCGAAGCCGGTCGGCCCCAACACCACCGAAGAAGGGCGCGCGCAGAACCGCCGGGTGGAGCTGGTCAAGAAGTGAGCGCCGCTGATCTGCCCGCCCTGAATCAGGCCGTGAATCTCTCGGCGCGCTCTTTGATGTGCTGCAGCTGAGCGTGCTGCGCGGCCTGGTGCACCAGTGCTTCCCACCCGTGCCGCGGCCCAACGTCGATCCCCGGCTCGTAGTTCGCGCGCACCCTCGCGCCCAGCCAACAGGCGTCCTCGCCGATGGCCTCGAGCACGAAGGCCCAGGTGAGGTCGGGCTCTTCTGAACGGAAGACCAACGCGCGGCATGGGTCGACCATCGCGACCTCGAGATGGCTGCTGCCATCGGCGGTCGCGTTGATGCGCTGACCGATGCTGAGCTCCTGCCACTCGGGGTGGAGGACCTCGGCGCTGCGATGGCCCCCGTTGTCGAGGCGATCGAAGCCGTACCAACCCGCGCGGTGACAGCCCATCTGCGCGAGCCAGGGCCACACCTTTGCCGGCGGGGCTTCGATGATCACGCTCGAGGTGCGGGTGAAGTGCGCCGGGACGAGCAGATCTCCGGGTAATGCGAGCCGCGCGGAGTCGATGCCGCCCAACTGCTTTTCCACCAGGTGCAGCACCGCCGTGCTGATCGCGAGCGCGAAGGGCGCGACCAGCGGCCAGGAACGTTCGAACCCGACCTCGCTCAGCCCATCCATGCGCGCGACGCGCAACTCGAAGGTCACCCATGAGCCGCCAGAGCGCCGCTTCGTCACGCTCAGGCCCCACGCCAGCTTCCCGAAGCCTTCCTTCTCGAAGGCGGCGAAGCCGTGCGGAGCGACGTGATGAAACTCGAGGTGCGGTTGCCAGAACCGGCCCACTGCGCCCACCACGAAGCCTTGTTGAGGCGCGTCGGCGAGCAGCTGGAAGTCGCTCCCCGGAACGGCGAAGTCGTCGATGCTCGCGTGAGGCGTGAGCGCGGCCTTCACCTCGGTGAGCCGCCCGCTGAGAAGATCAGGCACGCGGCGCAACGCGAAGAGCGCCCGGACGAAGCTGCTGCGATACGCGTCGAGGTGGCGGATGACGCTCCAGGTCTTCTCCACGTCGGCGACGACGGCGATCCGTTCGCGCTGCAGCACGCGCGGGTGCGGAATGAAGGGCTCGAGCAGCGAGGGCATCAGCGCCTGGGGTGCACACCGTGTACCCCTGTGAGTGCGCGGGTTGCGACGGGGCCCCCGCGCAGTTCGTGCGCCGACCGCACGCGGTTACTTCAGGCGCTGCGCCAACTCGACCACCGTGTTCCAGTTTCGCACCGTGCTCACCGCCGCGAGCTTCGAGTCGAACCAGGCGTTGGTGAGCTTCGATCGCCCGAGCCCGTTGGGGGTGTGCAGATACAACTCCCGGCCCCGGGCGATGAACTCGTCGGGCGGGCTGCGTTTGGGGTCGAGCGCCTTCACCAGCGCCGCTGCCGGAACGTCGGCGAGAAAAGCCACGTGCAGCGTCGAGCTCTCTTCGCCGCGGCTGAGGAACGGATTGTTCTTCACCACCGCGGCCATCTCCTTCCCATCACGCACGATCACCGGGGAGGCGATGTCGAACTTCTCCTGCAGCGCGCCTGTGACGAGCACCGGGACCTTCTTGAGCAACGCCGCGCTCGCGTCGAACAACACGTTGCCCGACTGAATGTACGCCTCGAGCCTGGTGCACCCGACCGACTCGAACACGCCCATCAGGTCCTTCATGGAGAT
>JAYVNA010000885.1:0-2690 GCA_043758715.1 Archangium sp. | reverse complement strand
GCTGCTCCATCGCCGCGCGAGCTTCACTGACCCGTTGCAGGTAGGTCGCCGCCGCCGCCGGGGAGGGTTCGAGCGCCCAGTTGCGCGCGCTGAGCGAGACCGAGAGAACCCTCACCTCGAGCTTCTGGGCCGCGAGGCCGAGCGGGCTGATGCGTGACTCGAGCTCGAGGTGGGCCGCGGCGCTCTCGGCGCTCCAGCGGTACACCGCAGTCATCAGCACCAGCATCAACAACAGCGTGAGCCCGAAGCCCAGGCTCAGCCGTTGGCCGATGCTCCAATCACCTCGTGCGTCCCCCGGATCGCGCGTCACCCATGCACGACCATGTCACTTCGGGCGGAAGGCCTCCTTGACCATTTCTGGGGAGAACCCCTGACCCATCTGGCCTTCCGAGGCGTAGCGATAAAGGGCGGCGGTGTAGATGCCGGAGAGCGTCGAGCCGACGAGCGCGAGCGCGAGCAGCGACACCACGAAGCCACCGACCGCCGCGGCGATCAACGCCGGCTGCTCGGTGCTGGCCGCCAGGAAGATGAGCGGAATGAAGGTGAAGCTGAGCCCGAAGACCGCCAGCGTGATCACCGCGCTCACCCCGAAGTTGCCCACCACCTGCTCGCCCCAGGTCTTCTTGAGCAGCTCGGTGCTGCGCTTGACCGCGTCGAGGGGGCCGATGTTCTCGTTCACCAGCACCGGCACCACCAGGAAGGTCGCCAACGTCCACGCCATGCCGAAGAAGCCCGAGACGATGCGGCCCAGCAGCCCGGCGCGCTCCTGAATCGCGCGCAGAATCATGCCCACCGTCGCCGCCACCACCGCGTACGCGAGGATGACGCCCACCTTGCTGCCGGCGATGCGAAAGCCGTCGGCCACCGTCGGGTCACCCCCGCGCAGGCGAATGAGCGCCGCGCCTACCAGGGCCGAGTTGCAGAAGAAGATGACGAAGTACGAGACCACGTAGAAGGCGAAGGTGACGACGAGCCCCAGGGGACCCTCGAGGCTCTTGCCCTTCTCGGCCACCAGCACCATCGGAGCGATGAAGCCCGCGCTCACCAGCAGCAGGCCCAACGCGCTGATCAACGGGAACACCAGCAGCTCCTTGTCAGCGGAAAGGACCTGCGCGCTCGCCTTGGTCAGTTCCCAGCTGTTCGACAATCGACGAAACATGGTTGCTCCTGGTGGGTGAACTTTCAGCGAACGCTAGCAAGCCGGAAGTCCATTGCGCGCCTTCGATGGCGCTATGGTGTTCGCGCCATGCGCGGCACGCTGCCCCTCACCATGCTCGTTGTGCTGGCCGGCTGCGGCCGGACCGAGCCCGTGGGCGATCCACCGCCGCTCCCGGTGGTCGATGCCGGGCTTCCCAACGAGTTCCACGCGTCAGAGGAACTGAAGGACGCCGGGGTGTTCGACGCCGGCGGTGACTTCATCGTGGCCGGGGCCTGCCAGGGCGTCAATCACGTCTGCCCGCGCGGCTTTCACTGCGAGTCGGGCACCTGCGTGCTCAACGGCGCGCAGTCTGATCTGCAGGTGACGCTGCAGTGGAAGAACACGCCGCGCACGCCCGATGATCTCGACCTGCACCTGCTCGAGCCGATCTCCTCGACCGGCTCGTGTGAAATCTACTTCGGCAGCTCGGGCATCTTCGGCTGCGGCGCGGTGGGGGTGCTCGACCTCGACGCCAATGGGGCCTGCTCCGATACCGAACCCAACGGCGGCCCGGGCGCCGATACCGAGAACATCATCTACCCCACGGGCCGGCAGGCGCCGCAGGGGCACTACATCGTGCGCGTCGACTACTGGGCCGAGTGTTTCGCCTTCCGCGAGGTGCCCTTCGTGGTGACCGTGCGCAACGCCGGCGTCACCACCCGAAAAGAGGGCACCTTCCACGCGGGCGAATCAGACTCGGGCGAGAAGGGCTCCGGAGTCACGGTGCTGGAGTTCGACGTCCCCTAACTGCCTTCAACCACTCAGAAGAAAGGCAGGTGGGCGGGGGCCGAAAAAGAGTCACCGCCGCCTGCCCATGCGAATATGAGCGGCCCGCCCCCGTGCCTGACGAGACCCCCCTCCCACCAGTCGATCCGCTCATCGGGACGATGGTGGGCGACTATCAGGTCATCGAGCCGGTCGGCGAAGGCGGCATGGGCGTGGTGTACCGGGGCGTTCAACCGGTCATCAAGAAGCGCGTCGCCATCAAGGTGCTCAAGCCGCAGGTGGCCGGTGACGAGCAGCAGGTGCGCCGGCTGATCGCCGAAGCCGAGTCGGTCAACGCCATCGGGCATCGCGGCATCATCGACATCTTCGGGCTGGGCACGCTGCCCGATGGCCGGCCGTACATCGTGATGGAGTTCCTCGAGGGCGACCCGCTCGACCTCTGGCTGCAGCGCCAACCCGGAGGCCGGGTGCCGTTGCTCACCGCGCTCGAGCTGCTGCTCGAGGTGTGCGCGCCGCTCTCGGCCGCCCATCGCGCCAACGTCATTCACCGCGATCTCAAGCCCTCGAACGTCTTCGTCTGCCGCCAGGCCGACGGCACCCGTTTCTTGAAGATCCTCGACTTCGGGCTCGCCAAACGCGCGGTGGGGTTGGACGGCAACACCAAGCAGACGAGCCAGTCGGTGGTCTCGGGCACGCCCGATTACATGGCGCCCGAACAGGCGCGCGGGCTCTCGATCTCGCCGCGCAGCGATCTCTACGCGCTGGG
>JAYVNA010000884.1:0-24080 GCA_043758715.1 Archangium sp. | reverse complement strand
CAAAGAGCGTCCACCCGTCGACATCGGTGACCTCGGCAGTGAGCAACTCGGGCCACGCGCGCACGGCCAGCGGCGCGCCTTGCAGCGTCGGCGCGAGGCGTTCGGCCAGCAGGCGCAACAACGGCGCCGGCAGGGGCCCCTCGGCGAGCAGCTTCTCTGCCAACCGCACCGCGAAAGGCACCAGCTCCGAACGGAGGTAGCCCTCGAGAATGCGCTCGAACTCTTCGCGGGTGTCGGCCACCTTTTCGGCGAGCGCGAACGCTTCGCCCTTGAGGCCCAGCTGGTCGGCCAACCGCACGCGGTGCTTGATGCGCTCGGGCGTCTCTTCGAGCTGGCCCCAGAGCGCGTAGGCGTCCTTGAAGCGGCCCTGGACCTCGTAGGCCTGCGCCAGCGGCTCGCGCCACCGCACCACCGCCTCGGGGCCGGCCATGTGGCCCAGGCGCTCCACCATCGAGCTGAAGCGCTCGGGCTCGCCGCCCAGGTACAGCTCGACCAGCACGCGCACCGCCGCCAGCTGCGTCGGGTCGTCGAGCAACGAGCGCTCGTAGGCCGCGCGCGCAAGCTCCGGCTGACCGAGCTGGTGCAGCAGCAGCGTGCCGCGTTCGATGTGCAGCACCGCCCGGGCGCCCGCGTTCTGCTCGAGCCCGGCGAGCGCCTGGAGCGTGTCGACGGCTTCCTGGAAGCGGCCGGTCTCGGTGCGCACCGTCGCCAGCTCGCGCAGCATCGAGGCGCGGCGCGCGGGCACCAGGGTCGCGACCTGCTCGAAGATGATCTCGCGGCGCTCGGGGTCGAGCGAACCCAGGTACGGGAGCAGCGCCACCAGCACGTCAGCCGACTTCGCCTCCACGGCGCGCGTCGCGAGCGCGGCGGTGGCGCCGGCGGTCACCAGGCCCTCGACCTGATCGAGCTGGCGGTAGTCGATGGCCAACTCGGTCTTGAGCGCAATCGCGGTTTCAGGAGCGGCTTCCATGACGGAGACGGCGAACTCGCGCAGGGCCGCCACGTCCTTCGCCTCGCGGAGCAACGAGAGGTAGCGCTCGGCGACCTGCGACTGGGGCGCGGCCTTCGCCTGCACCGCCAACACTTCGCGGATCTTCGCGTCGTCCTGCGCGGCTTCAGCCAGCGCGAGCGCCTCGTCGAGCCGGCCGGCGCGCATCGCGGGCACGAAGGCGATCTCCACCGCGCGCTTCGGCGCTTCCAGCTCGAGGAACCGCTTGCCGGCATCCGACGCGGACACCACGCCCGGCGCCTCGCGCAGCACGCGTTCCAGTACTTCGCGGGCTGCGACCAGCTCGCCTGCCTTGCGCCACGCCTCCAGCGCCTGGAGCAGCAGCACCGCGCGCTCGACGCCTTCACCCTGCTCCGCGAGCTGGGTGAGCGCGCGGGCGAGCTCGTCGGGGTGACCATCTTCGGTCGCCAGCTCGACCAGCAGCGTGAAGCCCGCCTTCGAGGGCCGCGCGCCGAGTGACTCGCGCGTCAGCTGCAACGCCCGGCTCAGTTGTTTGGCCTCACGGAAGCTGCGGGCGGCCTCGAGCAGACGGGCGGCGCGTTCCTGGGCGCCGAGCAGGTCGGCCGAGGCCAGCTGCACGTCGGCGAGCATGGCGGGGTCGGCGAGCGCGTACGCGATGCGCTCGAGCCCCTGCAGCGACTGCGCGTACCCCGGAGCGCCCGCGCCGAGGCGGCGAATCGATTCCAGCGGGGTGCGCGCCGCTTCGTACTGCTTGCGCGATTCCAGCGAGGCCGCGAGTTCGAGCTTGAGCTCGGCCGCGCGCTGCTCGTCCTGGGTGGCGAGCGAGATGCGCACCAGCATCAGCTCCATGCGATCGACGTCGCCCCGCGCGCGGGCTTCCGACAACACCGCCTCGGCCGCTTCCATGTCGGAAGGGTCGGCCTCGTACGCCGCCTGCCGCAGCTCGAACGCGCGCTGGCCTTCGTGGAGCTCGCCCTCGACCAGCCGGGCCGCCGCCAACAACGCCTTCGCCGCCGCCGAGCCACCGGACGCCGCTGCGAAGCGCTCGTGCAGCGAGACCACCTCACCCACGCGGCCCAGGGCCCGGTACGCCGCCAGCCCCTTCTCGTAGAGGGTCGCGTCACCGGGGTGACGGGTGAGCAGCCATTCCAGCGCGGCGATCGCCTTCTCGGGCGCAGGCTCGAGCGAGAGCGCGCGGCGATGGAGCGCCTCGGCCTCGTCGCCGGTGGTGCCGGCGGCGAGTCGCATGATGGTGCGGTACTGGCCAGGCGCATCACCCAGCCGTCCGTAGGCCTCGTTGAGCATCGAGAGCGCTTCCTGCCCGCGCTCCGACGGGGGATCGATCACGTACGCCGCTTCGAAGGCATCGACCGCGTCGTGCCACGCCTGCGATTCCACCGCGGCCCGGCCCAGGCGCGTCCACACGGCGAGCCGGGTGGCGGAAGGCAGCGTTTCTCCGCCCAGCTGCACCAGCCGGCGATCGAAGGGCTGCGCCGCGCGCGCGCCCCCCGCGTCGGCGGCCAGGGTGCCGCGCGCTTCGAGCGCCACCAGGTCATCGGGGATCTGCTCGAGGTATTCGTCCCACGCGGCGGCGGCGAACAGGGCCTCGCCCGCCCTGGTGAGCAACTGCGCCCGCTCACGAAGCAGGGTCGAAGCCTCTTCCGGCACGGCGCGCGCGCGGGCGGCCAACAGCTCGGCCTGGCGGCGGGGATCGTCCTCGGCGCGCTTGAGCAACGACTCGAAGGCTTCGCGATTTCCAGGCGACGCTTCGAAGGCCTGGGCCTCGCACACCTGCGCCCGTTCCAGGGCACCTGCGCGGCGGAAGGCGGCGGCGGCCTTGAGCCAGAGCGCCCCTGCGTCTTCACCCTTCGTCGCCTCGGCGCGCAGCGAGAGCACCCCGGCCAGCGAAAGGTCGTCGCCGCTCTCTTCGAGCCACGCGGTGTGACGCTCGAACGAGGCGTGAAAGGGGTCGGTGGCGATCAGCACCGCGTCGAAGTCGGCGGCGTCCTGCCGGCGGCCGAGCTCGATCAACAGGTCAGCGACCTTCGAGGTGAGCGAGAGATCGTCGGGGTTCGCAGAGCGGGCGGCCAGCAGCGCGGCGGCGGCGTCGTGGGGCCGGTTGGCTTCGTCTTTGTAGAGCTGCGCGGCGCGCAGCAGCAGCTCGGCCTTCTGCTTGGGGTTCCTGGTGCGGGTGGCGGCCGACTCGTAATAGCCGGCCACGTCGCCCAGGCGATCCTGCCGCTCGTAGAGCGCGAGCAACATCTGCTCGGCTTCACCCAACTCGGGAACCAGCGAGAGCGCCTTGAGCAGCGCGGCCTCGGCTTGATCAGGCGCGAGCAGGGGCGCGTTGGCCACCTCGCCACGGCCTTCGGCGGGAAGTCCCAGGTGCAGCCGCGCGAGCTGCACGAAGGCGATCGCCTGCTCCGCGCCCGACAGCAGGGCGAGGGTGCGTTCGAGCCAGTCGATCTCGGCTTCGCGATCACTGCGGCGGCGAGCGAGCGCCAGCCCCTGCCGCGCGAGCAGGAGAGACGGCGCGTAGTCCCACGCGCGCTCGAGGGCCTGCGCTGCGCCGTTCAGGTCGAGCTTGGCCTCGGCGAGCAGATCGGCGCGGCGAAGCAGGTGTTTGGCGGCCTCAGCCAACCGGCCCTCGTCGCTGCACACGTCAGCCATCGCAGAGAGGGTGCGCAGCGCGTCGTCGATGCGGCCGCTGCCCTCGGCCAGGCGCGACTCTTCGTCCCACGCGGTGAGCGCGCCTTCGAGATCGCCCGAGGTGAGCTGCAGCTGGGCGATCTCCGCGAGCTCTGTCATCAGCTCGGCGGTGCGTCCGGCGGCACGCAGGACCTGCGCGGCCTCGAGGCGAATCGGCAAGGGCTCTTCGGCCGCGGCGGCCGCCTTGACGTAGAGGCGGGTGGAGCTCTCGACGTCGCGGTGCGCCTTGTTCGCTTCACGCGCCAGCTCGAGCAGCAGCTCCGCGGTGCGCGCCGATTTCGAGAGCGTCTCGGCCCAACGCGCGCGCAGCTCGAAGCCCGCCCGGGGGTCGCGCACCGCCACCAACGCTGCGAGCCGCTCGACCGCCTGGCCATTGAGCGGACGCTCGGTCACCACCCGGCGCAGGCTCGACTCCGCCAGCGCGATGTCTTCGACCTGCTCACCGAGATCGGCCAGGCGCAGCCAGATGCGCTCGGCCACGTCGGGCGCGTCGTGGAAGGAAACCGAGCCCGCCAGCGCCTGCTGCATCGGGAGCGCTTCCTTCACGCTGCCCTGCAGGTAGAGCGCTTCGGCCAGCCGCTGCAGATCTTCACCCTTCGCGGGAACCAGCGCGTGGGCCAGCCGCATCAAGCGCAGCTCGACGGTGCGCTCATCGAGCTCACGGGCAAGCGCCGACGCCTCGCGCAAGGTGGCTGCCGCTTCGTCGGGCGGAAGCTGCTCGGCCGCCGCTTCCAACAGCTCGAGGGCCTCTGAGATCTCGCCGCGCCCCGAGAGCAACCCGGCCAGCCGGCGCCGGGCCGAGACGTTGTTTTCCTCGAGCGCGACCACCCGCCGCAGCGCCGCTTCACCCGGGCCCGACTGGTTGAGCCGGTCGAGGTAGAGGCTCGCGAGCTCGACCCACATGCCGATCGCCGTATCGCCGCGCGCGTGCCCCGCTTCCACCGCGAGCACCTCGGCGAGGCCTTCCCAATCTTCCACCCGGCGCAGCGCGGCGATGAGGCCCGCGGTCGCCTTGGGGTGACGCGGCGCGAGCTCGAGCGCGGCAGCGAAAGAATCGACGGCGGCGTCCATCGCGCTGCGGCCCTCTTCGAGCCCGGCCCGCTCGAGCAGCGCCTCCACCCGGCGTGACGCGGGGCCCTGCTTCGAGGCCTCGAACAGCGCCTGCTCGGCGCGGCGAATGTTGCCCGCGGAGCGCGCGACCTGGGCCAGCCCGTAGTGCGCTTCGAAGCGCTCGTTGGGGGGCAGCGGCAAGGTCACCAGCGCCTCGAAGGCTTCGAGGGCGCGCACGGTGTCCTGCGCGTGAGCGCGGTTGCGGGCGATGGTGATCAGCCGCTCGGCGGCGTCGGTGACCACCGCTTCGTCGGTGCGCGCGTGCTCGAGCACAAGCTTGAGCGCGCTGAGCTCGGCGGCCTCGTCGTTCGACTGGCGCGAGAGCTCGGCCAGTGCGCGCAGCAGCGGCACGGGGTTGGGCGAGAGCCTGGAAGCCTCGAGCAGGTCCGCCCGGGCCGAGAGGAGATCGCCCGCGACCCGGTGCAGCTCGGCGCGGCGGGAGAGCAGCTCGGCGCGCGGCTCCCCTTCGGCGTGCACGATGAGCCGGGAGAGCAGATCGAGCCGCTCAGGCTGGTGCGCGTCGTCGTTGGGCAGCAGCGTGAGCAGCCGCGACGCCGCCCACTCATCGGTGGGCTCGTCGGCGAGCATCGCGCGGAGCGCTTCGAGCGCGGCGGCGGTGCGGCCCAGCGACAGCGCGCCTTCGGTGAACTCGCGGCGGGTGGCGACGCGCCCCTCGCCCTGCAGCCGCGGCCAGAGTTCTCCGAGCAGATCGACCAGCGGCTCGAGCGCACCGGCACGGCGGTGCAGCTTGGCCAATTCCTGCAGCGCCTCGAGATCGTCGGGCTTGTGCGCGACGTAGCGGGCGAACAGGCGGCGCGCGGCGTCGTAGTGACCGGCCTTCTGCGCGGCGAGCGCGGCGCGGCGGGTGAGCCCGGCCAGATCGAGCTGGAGCGAAGCCACCTCGTCGTCCTGCAGCTCACTGCCCGCGCTGAGCACCACCTCGAAGTCGGCCAGCGCCTCGCGCGGGTTGGTGACCTCGATCAGCTCTGCGCGCCGCAGGCGGGCGGGAATGAAGGTGGCGTCCTTCTCCAACGCCTGGGCGAGGAAGGGCGCCTCACGCGGGGTGTCTTTGGTGAAGGTGGCCGCCTTGAAGAACCAGCGCGCAGCTTCGCGGGGCTCGGTGGCCAGCAAGGCGCGGCGGCCGTACAGGCGGGCGGCTTCTTGCGAAGCGCCCCGATCGAGCTCGAGCTTCGCCATCGCTTCGAGCGCTTCGCCGGCCTTCTCGCCGGTGGGCGCGGCATCGAGGGCGGCGGTCAGTCGCAGAATTGCGCCCTGCGTATCGCCCGATTCCAGCAGCGTCTGCGCGGCCTTCAGGAACAGGGGCGCGGCGTCGTGAGCGCGGCCGGCCTGCAGCAGCGCCTGCGCGCGCGCGGCCCAGAGATCCGTCAGCTCGCGGGTGGCGCGGTTCTCGACGTAGAGCGCCTCGAGGCGCGCGGCGAGTTCGTCGTCGAGGCGGCGCAGGGGGAAAGCGAGCGCGTAGTTCTCGCGCGCTGCGTCTTTATCACCCAGGAGCTCGCAGGCGCGGCCGAGACGCGCGCGCACTTCGGCGAGCTTCTCCGGAGGCGCGTGGCGAGGCAGCAGCGCGAGCACGTCTTCGAGCGCGCGGCGGGCGTTGAGTGGGCGCTCGAGGCGCAGCGACAAGGTGGCCAGCTCGAGCAGGCCGTTGACGTCGGGGAAGAGCCGCGTGCACTTTTCCAACGCGACCAGCGATTCACCGGCGCGGCCCAGGCGCTGATCGAGCACCTGCGAGAGTTCACGAAGCGCGGCGGCAGCGAGGCGCTTGTCGCCCGCGTTCTCCGCCACCCGCGCGCGCTGCTCCAGGGCCCAGGCGAGCCCGCCCATGTCGGAGCGGCGACGTTCGAGCGCGGTCAACTCACCGAGCACCGGGAGGTCATCGGGCTCGACGCGCAACACTTCGCGGGCGGCGTGCACGGCCGCTTCCAGATCGAACGCGAGATCGCGCGCGGCGACGATGAGCCGGCGGTAGTGACGCACCCGCTCCTTGGGATCTTCGGCGAGCTCGGCGAGCGCTTTGAGACAACGCGTGAGCTGGCCGCCGTCCCGCTTGCTCTCGGCGAGCGCCAGCATGCCCTCGAGCGCGAGGCGGTTCTTATCGTCGGCTTCCAGCGCCTGGCTGAGCAGCCGCTCGGCCTTGTCGGGCTGGTTGAGGCGGCCGCGGTACAGCTCTCCCGCTTCGGCCCAGAGCGCAGCGCGGCGGGCCGGCTCTTCGATGACGGCGGCGGCCTTCTCACACGCATCGGCGAGCTCGGCGGCCTTGCCGGAGGCCCGGAAGTACGGGAGCAGCTCGTCGAGCGCGAGCACGTCTTGCGGATCGAGGGCGAGCGCAGACTCGAGGTGATCGCGGGCGCGCGCGGGCTCACCCAGCTTGGTCTTCAGCAGCCGCGCGAGCGCGTGATGAGACGAATGCGCGGCCTTGCGAATCGCCTCGGTGCGCGGCGCAGGCCCCGCCAGCTCGACCGCCTGCTGATAGCCCGCGACGGCTTCCTGCAATTTGCCCAGCGACTCCGCCACCCGCGCAGAGAGGAAGTGCGGCTCGGGCTCACCTGGCAGCAGCGCAGTCGCTTCGTGGAAGCGGAGCAGCGCGTTCTCAGGCTGCTTGAGCCCGGTTTCCCACACCAGGCCCGCCAGCACGTTGGCGCGGCCGACGCGATCGACCTCGTGGCGGCCCATCGCGACTTCACGCACGCGATCGAGGGCCTTGATGGCGCGCAGCCACTCACCGCTGCGGTAGCAGAGCTCGCCGAGCTGGAAGAGCGCCTCGGGATGATCGGGCGAGAGCCGCAGCGCCGCTTCACAGTGCAGCCGCGCGCCGGCCAGATCGTCTTCGGTCTCGGCGCACAACCGCGCCAGCTGCACGTGCGCTTCAGCCGCATCGACCGGGTCGCGAGCGAGCGCGGCGAGGCGGCGATAGGCGCGAATCGCACCCGCGCGATCCTTCGCCTGGTCCGACGCGCGCGCCAGGGCCTTGAGCGAGGGCAGGTGATCCGGCTTGAGGCCCAGCAGCTCGTGCAGCGCCTTGACCGCCATCTGCGGCGAGTGATCGCGCGACGAACGCGCCGCCGCTTCAGCCGAGAAGAACGCGCCCGCTTCTTCCTGGTTCTTCCGGGCGAGGCCACACAGCGCGAGGAAACGTTCTGAGGCGCGCGCGAACTCACCGCGCCGCTCGCGCACCACCGCTTCAGCCCACAACGCGGTGGCCGAACGTTCACGCCTTCGCTGCAACGAAGCCGCGATGTCGAGCACGAGCTCGTGCGCCTGGAGATCCGCGACCAGCAGGGTCAGCAGCCGCTCGACCGCGAAGGGGTGCGCTTCGTTCGCATCGCCCAGCCGCAGGTACGCCTCGCGCGCCTCGGCCAACTTGTTCTGCGCGAGCAGCTCTTCGGCGTCGGCAAACGCGCGGGCGCCCTCGAGCGCAAGCAGCAGTTCCTCGTCGGGCGCTCCCGGAGGAGGCAACCCACCCGAGGTAAATCGCAGCCGCAGGCCCTTCGAGGAAACGGTCGCTTCAGCGAGCCGCGCCTGATCGAGCGCCGGCATCTTGTAGCCCCGCCCCACGGCCGCCTGCTCCACCAGCTCGGGCAACACCCGGGTGGTGAAACCGCTCGCGCCGCGGCGCTCCACCTCGGGCAGTACGCCCAGCTCGCGCACCGCTTCGCTGATGATCGCTCCCAGCCGCGCCGCCGGCGTGGTGGAGAACGAGTACAGCCGCATGTCGTAGATGTAGACGGCCAGCCGCTCGCCATCGCCATCGAAGGCCACCTTGAAGGTGACCGGCGTGCGCTCGGGCCCCCGCAACCGCGCCTGCACTTCCAGGTGTCCCGGACGGAAGTGCAGCTTCACGTCGTCGAGCTCAGGCAGCTTCTGGGCGGTGGCGCGCACCTCTCGCTGAATCACCTCAGCGTCGATCGCGACCTCGAGGAAACCGAAGTCGAGCTTCTTCTTCTGGTACTTCGACGCGCCGCCCGAGAGGTTCAGCGGGAAGGTGACGTCGGGAATCTGAAGCGCGAAGTCGACGATCACCACACCCGGCGCGAGCTTGAGCTCGGGGAAGCCGACGAACGCACGGCGGTCCACGAGACGGAGCTCGGGCCCGGCGATGCGCGCGATGCTCGATGTGGTGTCCTTCTCAGCCATGGATGAAGAGGCACGGAGGGTACCATTCGATGGAACCCCCCGGAATTTCTCTTCCCCTGTGACGAGGCTGCCCAGTTGGAGGGCGGCAACGGCGGACCGCACGAGAAATGAACGGCCCTTCCGCAACTTCTGCGCACATCTGCCGATACCACCCACACTGTCGTACCTCAGCACGGCAAACCGGATCAGCGCGCCCGCCTGGGCTAGACGCTGGGGCAATCACACTCAATCAGGGGGCACCATGTCGGTCAGTGACGTGAAGGGCGCATTTCAGCGAGTGACGACGGACCGGAAGATCGACGTGAAAGACGTCGACACCATCCTCGAGTCGGCTGGCTCGATCAGCAAAGACGAGCAGGCTGCCATCAAGTCCGAAGCCGACAAGTTCGCCGGCATGATGGACCCCGCCGCGAAGAAGAAGCTGCAGACCAAACTGGGCGAGGTCGATTCGCTGCGCCGCGACGCCGCCGAGACCAACCGCGGGGTGAAGGTGTCGGCCGTCAAGCTGAGCGCCGAGGCGCACAAGCTGCTCACCGTCGGCACCGCCACCAAGAGCTTCGGTGGTTCACCGATTCCCGACGCGGTGAAGAACGCCGTGAACAGCGCGCTCGCGAACGGCGCCAGCGCGTACGACGTGCGCGAGCTCAAGCCCGACCCCATCTACGACACCTCGCACGGCGAGCCCGAGATGACGGTCGACGGCAAGTTCAACCCGTACTCGCAGGAATCGACCGCGGCCGACTCGCTCGCCTTCAAGCACACCGAGCTGACGCCCGCGAAGATCGAGCAGGACATGAACACCGTGCAGACCTTCAACGTGATCACCGGCGTCAAGGACAACCGGGCGACCTACGAGAAGGCCACCATCAAGGGCAGCGGCAACATCACCGAGCTGTACGACGAGGCGGATCACTCCGACACCTTCGCGCGCGGCCCCGGTGGCCAGAAGTACGCCTCGAACTTCGCCATCCTCGCTGATGGTTCGCTGCACGCCGTTCCCGCCGCGCGCCGCTCGAAGGCTGACCCGGGCCTCATTCTCACCACCGCGTCGCTCGCGCGCGGAAAGCAGATGCTCTTCAACGGCCACATCCACATGGACAAGGGCGTCGTCACCTACGTCGGCATGTCCGGCCGCCTCTGCAAGCAGCAGAAAGACGGCATGAAGTTCGCGGACCCGATCGAGATCATCAAGGCGTGGGGCTTCAAGATGGCGCCCGGCCTCAAGGTCACGAACGAAGGCTGAGCTTTCGGTTTCCTCTACTGAATGGCGGGGTGAGCGATCACCTCGCCCTTTTTTTTGACCGCGAGCGGTGACCCTCCCCGCGTTCACTGGGACACCGACACTCGGGATGCCGCGGGCGCGGGGGTGCCTTTACATCTCCCCATGCTTCGTTTCGCCCGAGTCGCTTTCAGTAAACTTCGCAGAGACAAGAACCTCTCCTTCCAGGTGCTGTTGAACAAGAGCACCGCGTACGCCTCTTCGACATTGGTGGCGCCCCTTCACTTGCGGCAGGCCGATCACGTCGGCCCTCGCGTCCGCACGGTGGGAGGGGGACCCCGCCTGGTCAACTACGGCTACCTGAGCATCGGCGAGGACACCCGCATCGTCTCGCACCTCGTGCGGGTCGAACTGTGCGCGGGCGTGGACGCCGTGCTGATCATCGGCAAGGGCGTGCACATCAACTACGGGGTGTCAGTGGGCGCGGTGAAGTCGGTGCGCATCGGCGATCGCGTGCGACTGGGGCCGTACTGCCGCATCGTCGATTCTGATTTCCACGACGTCTACAACCGGGCCCTGGCCGCGGTACCGAAGAGCGTGGTCATCGACGACGACGCGTGGATCGGGATGCACGCGGTGATCTTGCCGGGCGTACGTGTCGGGAAGGCGGCGATCGTCGGGGCGGGCTCGGTGGTGACGAAGGACGTGCCCGACTTCACGGTCGTGGGCGGCATTCCCGCGAAGGTGTTGCGTGAGCTCGACCCTTCGAAGTTCGTGCCCGACAACACCAGCGACATCCAGCCGGGCACGGCGCCGTGAGTTCTCTTCGCTCGTCTCAGGGTGGGAGCGCCCGCCCCGCCCAACGGCCGTCTTTCCGTTCCCAACCGCTGGTCGAGTCGTAGGCCGCGCTCCAGCTGCGGGTCGCCACCAGGTCGACACCGGCGACCTCGACGGGCACCTCGCCATCGAACCGGATTCCTTCGAGCGTCGGCACCAACCGCACCGCTCTCGCGCTCAACCCTGCCTTCACCGCCCGCCGCATCGCGATCGCGAAGGCCCGATCGTGAAGACCACTCGGCCGCAGCAAGATCGGATCATCGCGCAGCAACGTGAACACCACGCTCGCCGGAACGCCCTTCTTCACCAGCCGGGTGAGGGCCTCGACGTGCCCGGTCGCGCGCTCGCTCACGGAGTCCGGGAAGTAGCCACACAGGTCCGGGTACACGAGGTGGCAGTTCTTCACCTCGACGTAGTGCGGGCCGGCTTTCTGCTCGACCACGAAGTCGACGCGGTGGCCGCGCCCGAAGACGCGCTCGGCGTGCACCACGCCCTCGAGCCCCGGGAGCATTCCGCGCCGCAGCAACTCGCCCACCAGCTTGTTCGGCAACGAGGTGTTCGCGCCCACCAGCCGGCCTTCGAGCTCGACCAGTTCCCACGTCCACGGGAGGTGGCGGCCGGGCGCTTCGCTCAGCCACACCCGCGCGCCCGGAACCACCATGCCTTCCATGCGGCCTGGGTTCACGCAGTGCGCGCGCACGATGCGGCGGCCGATGCGCACCTCGGCGATGAAGCGCTCGTATCGGCGCACCAGGCGGCCTTCGTGCAGCACCGGCCAGCGGAACAACAAGTCACTCACAACTGGCAAATACCTTCCTCGCTCGTCGGGCTCGTCTGGCAGCGCGGAACCTGATTCTGGCACGGGCTGCACGCGATCGCCGGGCGCGGGCCACAGACTGCCAACGCGCTCGATCGATCGGCCTCGTAGATGACCCGCTCGCTCGTCGCGATGGCCGCGTTGGGACAGGCGCACGGCCCACACTGATTCCCGAAGAACACGCCGACGCAATCGGAAGCCGCGGTGCACCGCGTCGAGTAGCTCTTGCCGTCGATGACGCGAGGATCACCACACGAGGCTGCAAACAGAAGAACGAAGAATGCGGCGCGCATGGGCAGGACTTTGCGATGTTCTCGGCCCATGCGCACCCTCCTCCTCGTCTCAGTGGCCACCGCGCTCACGGCGTGCCCTTCCCCCAACCCGCGCCCTGAGCCGCTCTTTGACGAAGACGGCGGCGTGCTCGGGACTCCGTTGTGGGCCGAGGGCACGCTGAAGATCGGCACCACCGATGATCAGGGCGAGGTCTTCCAGGAGATCGGTTCGCAGATAGAGCTGCACCGGGGACCTCAGGGAGGAAATCACACGTACGCGAAGTACAAGGTGATCGGGCAGACCGCGCGCGACGCGGTGTTCGAGAACCGGGTGCGCAGGGCGAAAGACGGCGTCCTGGTGAGCCGGGGAACGCGCACGATGGACGTCATTCCCGGGGACGGCGGCGTCTGGCTCAACGACTACAGCATCACGATGTTCCTGTGCCCGACTGCGATGGGCATCAACATCGTCGGTGAGCCGCTCGTCTTCGAGGTCACCGCGAAGTCGGCTGACGGAGGGCTGCTCCAGCGCTCGAGCGCGACGTCGACGATCTCGTGCAATGGCTGTGAAGTGGACTGCGGCGGCTGAAAATCGGATCGCTCATTTCGCGAATTGACCCAAACCGGAACCGGCTCCGGTTTCGGGAAACTCGAGCCACAGGGGCCAGCCCGCGACGAGCACGCCCTGAGAACCACGCACACCACCCCGCTCGAGGCTGCAGTTCCTACGCGTCGTGCTGTAGCCACGAAGCGAGCAAGGTCCGCGTGCTCTCATGCACCGGCGCCTTGAGCACCACCTCGGGCGTCCCGCTCTCAATCACCACCCCGTGATCGAGAATGCACACGTGCTCGACGCCGCGCGCGAGCTGGAGATCATGCGTGACCACCACCTGCGTGACGCCGGTCGCATCGATGCGCTTGAGGGTCTGCAGCACTTCGTTCTTCATCGACGGGTCCAGCGCGCTGGTGGGCTCGTCGTAGAGCAGCACCCTCGGCTCCATCGCCATCGCGCGCGCGATCGCGACCCGCTGCTTCTGGCCACCCGAAAGCTGCTCAGGAAACGCGTCGAGCCGCGGCTCAAGGCCCAGCTGGCACAACAACTCGCGAGCGCGTTTTTCCGCCACCGCCCGCGTCTCCCGCTTGACCTGCATCGGCGCGAGCATGCAGTTCTCGATCGCGGTGAGATGGGGAAAAAGCTCGAACGATTGAAACACCAGGCCCAACTTCTCCCGCGCGGCGGCGATCGATTTCTTCCGCTCCGCCGGTGCGCTTTCCCTGGTGCCGCGAACGATCACCCCGTCGACGTCGATGGTGCCCGACTCGAACGACTCCAGGCCCATCACGCACCGAAGCATGGTCGACTTGCCGGCGCCGCTGCGCCCGAGCAACGCGGTCAGCGTGCCCGCGGGCAGATCGAAGGACATGCCATCGAGCGTCGGCTTGGGGTTGCCGGCGTAGTGCCGCACCAGGTTCTTCACCACCAGCGTCATGCGGGCCCCCGGCGCAGGTGACGGCCGAAGTGCTGCTCAGCGGCGCGCGCGAGGCGGGCGAAGGGCAGGCCCAGCAGCAAATAAAACACCGCCACCACGAACCCGAGCCCGAGGTGATCGCGGGTCGAGTTGGCGAGGTTGCCGTACGTCTTGGTCAACTCGGTGAGCGTGACGATCGACACCAGCGAGCTGTCTTTGAGCAGCGCGATGAAGTCGTTGGTCATCGGCGGAATCGAGATGCGCACCGCCTGCGGCCCCACCACGAAGCGCAGCGTCTGCCAGGTGGACATTCCGAGCACCTGCGCGGCTTCTTGCTGACCGAGCGGCACCGACTCGAGACCGGCGCGGTAGTTCTCGGCTTCGGCAGCGGCGTAGTTGAGGCCCAGGGCCACCACGCCGGCGACGAAGGGGTGCAGCCGCAGCCCCAGCTCCGGCAGGCCGAAGTACACGATGGTCAACTGCACCAGCAGCGGCGTGCCGCGGAAGAACTCGATGTACGCCACGCAGAACCACTTGAGCGCGAGCGGGCCGAAGCGGCGCCCCAACGCCAGCCCAATGCCCAGCGCCACCGCCAGGGTCATCGCGCTGAGGGAGACGAGCAGCGTCAACAACGCCCCCTCGAGGAACATCGGCAACATCGCGGGGTAGCGCGTGGTGAGCCGCTCGCCGAACGAGGGCAGCTTGCCTACCGCGGCGCGCCAGCGATCAAACTCCACGTCGGGTGCGGCGGTCGCGGTGGTGGCGTCGTTGAAGAGCTTCGCGGTCTCGGGCGACCAGATGCCCCAACGCTCGTACAGCGCGCGCAACGAGCCGTCGTGCTGCAGCGTCTCGAGCGCAGCGTTGACCTGGTCGAGCAGCACGCGATCACCCAGCCGCACGGCGACCGCGTACTGCACGGTGCCAAAGCCGCTGCGCACCGACTCGAAGCTCGGCTCGAGATCGCCGTAGTAGTGCGCCACCGGCTCATCGAGCAGCACGCCGTCGAGCCGCCCCAGCTTCAGGTCGTCGTAGATTTCGTCTTGCCCGCCTTCGTACGTGCGCACGTCGGCGCCCGCGCGCGCGGCAATTCTCGCGGCCATCGACCCGGGCAGCGTGCCCACCTTGCGGCCCGAGAGCCCCTCGAGCGTGCGGGGCGCGTTCGCTTCACCTTTGCGAATGGTGAGCACCTCGGCGGTGGCGAAGTACGGGTGCGAGAGCTCGACCACCCTGCCCTTTTCTTCAGCGACCTCGATGCCGTTGATCACCACCGCGAAGTCGCCGCGCGCGAGGAGCTCGAGCAGCTTGTCCCACGGGCCGAAAGCCGGGCGCGCCTGCCGGCCCATGCGCTCGCCCAGCATGGTCGCCAGCTCGACTTCGAAGCCGATGACCCGGTTGGGCTCCATCGGGTCTTGAAAGACGTACGGCGCTCCGCCCTGTGCGTCGGCGCCCCAGGTCAGCGGCTCGGAGGCTGCGCTCAGCGAAAGCAGCGCTGAGAGGAGGTGAATGGTCATGGAGCCCGGTACACGTCGACGCCATCGACGACGGTGATCTGCACCTTCGCACCCGGCAGCACGCTGGGCGAATCGCTGACGGGGTCCACGGGCAGCACGAGGAGGTCGGCGTCGAACCCCGGCGCGAGCTTGCCCCGGTGCCCCTCCGCGAACGCCGCGTAGGCCGCTCCCGTGGTGAAGCCCGCGAGCGCCTGGTCACCGGTGAGCACCTGTTCCGGCATCCACCCACCGGGGGGATTGCCCTTGAGATCCTGCCTGGTGCGCGCCGCGTAGAGCCCGAGCATCGGGTTGGGATCTTCCACGGGAAAATCGCTACCGAAGGCGACGTGAGCGCCGGTGTCGAGCACCGACTTCCACGCGTAGGCAAACCGAATGCGCTCCGGCCCCAGCCGCGCCAACGCCCACGGCATGTCGCTGGTCGCGTGCGTCGGCTGGAAGCTCGCGATGAGTCCGTACTTGGCGAACTTCCCCACGTCCTCGGAAGTCAGCACCTGCGCGTGTTCCACCCGATGGCGCAGCTTCGAGTCGAGCTTGCCCAGGGCTTCAATCACCACGCTGTTCGCGCGATCACCGATCGCGTGCACCGCCACCTGAAAACCCCGCTCGGCAAAACTGCGCGCGCGGCGCTCGAACTCTTCCGGGGTCAACAACATCAGTCCCTGCGTGCCAGGCTCGTCCGAGTAGGGCGCGTGGAGCGCGGCTCCGCGGCTGCCCAACGCACCATCCATCAACAGCTTCACGGCCTTCATCTCGAGGTGACGCCCGGTGAAGGTGCCCAGCCCGAGATACTGCTCCGCGTCGTCACCCTGCCCGTCGGCCATCACGTAGAGCCGCACCGGCAAGCCATTGAGCATGTCCCACTGCTGCAGTTGGCGGAACGTGCGCAGGTCCATGCCGGCGTCGTGAACCTGCGTGAGCCCCAGCCGCGCGCAAGTCTCGAGCGCCACCTTGAGCCGCTGCCGCACCTCGGCGTCAGAAGGCGCGGGGATCTTCGCGGACACCGCGTCGATCGCATTGTCGATCAACACGCCGGTGGGCTCGCCCTTGTCGTCGCGCATGATTCGGCCACCCGCGGGATCCTTCGTGGCCGCCGTGATGCCCGCGCGCCGCAGCGCTTCCGAGTTCACCCAGGCCGCGTGTCCATCGATGCGCACCAGGAACACCGGCGTCTTCGGGTGCAGCGCATCGAGCGAAGCTTTGGTGGGGTACTTCTGCGTCGCCCAGTCGTTCTGGTCCCACCCGCGGCCGATCAACCACTCACCCTGGAAGGCGGAAGCCGGAGCCGCCTTCACCCGCTCCACCGCCTGCGCCTCGCTGGCGACCGCGAGCAGAGAGACCGTCGACAGGCTGCGCCCCAGCGAAGCCACGTGCGCGTGCGCGTCGACCAGCCCGGGCACGATCACCGAATCAGGAAACCGCTCGACCACTGCATCAGGCCCAGCGGCCGAGAGCACTTCACCCTCGCTGCCCACCGCGAGGATCTTTCCGTGACGCCACGCGATCGCCTGCGCGAGCGGCTTGGTCTCGTCCATCGTGCGAACGCGTTTGGCGACGAAGACGATCGTCTGTTCGCCACCTTCTGGGACTCTCTTCACGCAGCCCCCCAGCACGAGGAGCCCCAGCGCCAACCACCTCACGGCAGCGTGGGCTCGGTGATGTACGTCGACTCACCCGACAGCGACTCGAGGAACGCCTTGAGGGCCTTGGCTTCCTTCGCCGAGAGTTTCTGCGGCTTGAGCTTCGCCGACAGGTTCGGGTTCTTGGTCCCGCCCCTGGCCATGTACGCGATCGCTTCCTCGAGGGTCTTGGTCTGGCCATCGTGAAAGTACGGCGCGGTGAGCGCGACGTTGCGCAGGCTGGGCACCTTGAACTTGCCCGCATCAGCGTCAGCCTTGGTGGCGTCCTTGCGGCCCGCGTCATCGCCGATGCCGGCGTTCTCGAACTCGAAGTTCGTGAACAGCGGAGGCACGTGGCAGGTGGCGCAGCCCTTGGCGTTGAACAACTTGAAGCCCTCGGTGGCCTCGGCGCTCAGGGCGTTCTTCTCTTTGGCCTGCGCGCGGTCCCAGGCGGAGTTGCCGTTGTTGAGCGTGCGAAAAAACGCCGCGAAGGCCCGGGGAACGTTCTCGGCGCTGGCCGGCTCACCGAACGCGCGCTCGAACATCGCCTTGTAGACGGGCACCTCGTTGAGCGCCTTCGCCGTCGCCACGGGGTCTGCGCCGAGCTGCCCCTTCCACGCGGCGTTCGAGACGGTCTCGAGCGTCGGCATGCGGCCGTCCCAGTAGTAGCTGGTGTAGAAGGCGAGGTTGAGCACGGTGGGCGTGTTGCGCTTGTTCATCGCGCCGCCCACCTTGGTGTCGACCGCGTTGGCCGAGGTGTATGCGCGCGCGATCTCATGGCACTGCGCGCAGGCCATGGTCCCGTCCTTCGAGACGCGCTTGTCGAAGAAGAGCTTCCAGCCGAGCTCGGCCTTCTCGGCGGTGGTCGGGTTCTCCGGGGGCGCAGGCAGCTCGGGCAAGCCGACCGGCAGCTTCGGGAGCTCAGGCGCCGGGGCGAGCTCGATCTTCGGCTCGGGCGCAGGAGCGGGCGCGGGCGCCACCTCCACGGGCTTCGCCGCTTCCACCGGCGGGGCCGGAGCGGGCGTCTCAGCAGTCTTACAGGCAGCGAGGAACAACACGGCGAGCAAGGGAGCGCGGGACATGGCCGCTTTCTGCCCGCCCCCGCCCCCCAGCGCACTGCAAAACAGCTTTGAGAAGCCTCAGCGTTCGGTGCGCAGGTAGTCGGCGAAGGCCTTCAGGCCGTCGGTCGCGGTGAACATTCCCACCACGCGGCCATGGTCGATCACCACCGCGGCCGAGCCGCGCTTGTTGATTGTCATGTCGCGCACCACCTCTCCCACCAGGGCTTCGGGGGACACGGTGTACGGACGGGACGTCATCAAGTCGCGCACGGCCGACTTGGCCCCCGGAGCGAGCTCGGCGAGATCTCCATCGGTGACGAGACCCAGCACCCGGCCTCCATCGACCACGGGCATGTGATGGATCTTCTTGCTGCGCATCAAGGCGAGCGCCTCAGCGCGCTGGGCGAGGGGTCCGATGGTGATGGGAGACGTCGACATGTACTTCCGCACGGCGGCACTGACGGGACGGACCATGGGACGCGCACCAGCACTGGGGATGCCAATGACCCGCGCGCGGTCTTCGCCTCTGAAGGCTGCAGTTTCTGCGCGGGCGGCAGGACGGTGGCGCCGAAGCTGCGCCCCTTAGAACGAGCCGCCGAGGCCCGCGGTCACCCGCTGCTCCCCCAGGGGGATCACCTCTGCCGACAGATCGAGCCCCCACGGCAGGCCCAGCACGACGCCCGCGCCCAGCTGCACATGGTACGCGTCGGTGCCCAGCGCGCTGCCGTAGAAGACCGGCCCACCGAAGGCGCGCACCACCGCGTACGGCGTGAGGCGTTCGAAGAAGGTCCACCCCGCCGCCAGCCCCGCGCGCACGTCGATCGCCACGTAATGGGCGTCGGCCACGCTCATCGCCGAGAGCGCGATCGAGCCGGAGAATTGAAGAAAGGGCGCGTAGGTGCCCTGCTCGAGCAGCAGGGACGAGACCGAGAGGCTGCCGACGCCACCGGGCGTGGTGGCCACTCCACCGAGCGAGCCTTTGATCATCGCGCCCGCGGCGCCGGCCAGCGTGATGCGATCGTTCACGCGGTACTCGAGCGAGACGGACACCGCGAGCTGCTCCATCAAGGGCTTGGTGCCGTCAGAGAACAGCAACGTGGTGCGGAACGCGCCGAAGGTGGCGCCCACCCGGTACTTCGGGGGCTCCTGGCCTTCCTGCGCGGCGCCGTGACACCGCTGTGCGAGCCCCGTCGGACCGACGGGGGGTGAGACGCCTCAGGCCCTGGCGTCGCGCGGGTACAAAATCGCCAGCAGCGTCGTCGTCAGGACCAGAGAGCAGAGCCAGCGCATGACCCTCTGACTACTCGCCTGCCCGTTCAGGCGCCACGTCCAACACCTGCGCTGAGGCAGGCGCCTGTTTCGCTTCGCGCGCGTGCCTGGCCATGTCGCGCCCGATGAGCCCGAACGCGAGCGTCAGAAAGCCGACGTCGTCGAGCCACCCGAAGATCGGAATCACGTCGGGAACGAGGTCGACGGGGAGGATCGTGTAGAGCACCGCGAGCACGCCCAGCACCTTCTTCCAGCGCGCGACGGAGCGGCTCCGCACATAGGTGGCGACATGGGCGACGTTCATGAGCCTTCAACGATCGGCCGCAGAAACCATTTCCGGGCCCACCGCCTCCGGGGTCAGACTGTGGCGCGCATGGGCAAGAAAAAGAAGACCGGTGCTGGGCGCTTGACCGACCCCACCCGCGAGTCGTGGGACTTCGAGGTGCACCCGCCCGGAACGCTGAAGCTCGAGGCGACCGATCTGAGCGGCAAGACCCTCGACAAAGACGCGGCCGACGATCGCATCGAGGAACTGCAGAAGCGACTGTACGAGCTGCAGGTCAGGTATTGGATGGAGAAGCGCCGCGCGGTCTTCGTGTTCGAGGGCTGGGACGCCGCGGGCAAGGGGGGCGCCATCAAGCGCCTGACCGCCTTGATGGATCCCCGCGGGTACAAGGTCTGGCCCATCGCCGCGCCGGGAGAAGAAGAACGCTCGCACCATTACCTCTGGCGCTTCGCCACCCGCATGCCCTCGAAGGGCACCATCGCGGTGTTCGATCGCAGCTGGTACGGCCGGGTGCTGGTCGAGCGCGTCGAGGGTTTCGCCAGCGCGAAGGAATGGCAACGCGCCTACGACGAGATCAACGGCTTCGAGCGCATGCACACCGATGACGGCGTCACGGTGGTGAAGTTCTTTCTGCACATCGATCAGAAGACCCAGCTCGAGCGCTTCAAGGAACGCGAGAAGGACCCCATCAAGAACTTCAAGATCGGCCCCGACGACTGGCGCAATCGCAAGAAGTGGGACGAGTACGTGAGCGCCTACCAGGACGCGTTCGATCGCACCCATCGACCCGATGCGCCCTGGGTGATCATTCCCGCGAACGACAAGCGCCAGGCCCGGCTCGCCGTGCTGCAGACCGCCGTCGATGCACTCGATGCGTGAGGGCCTCGCGTTGGGCCCGGAATGGCGCGTCGCCCGCCACACCGGCGAAGAGCTGGTGCTCGAGCAGCACGCCTCGGGTTGGAAGCAGGCCATCGCCTCACTCGTGGTCAGCGGCGGCGCCTGCGCGCTCGGCCTCGCCCTGGGTCTCGCCACGCCCGTCGATGCCCGGCTGATCATCTGGCCGGTGAGCGCGCTGCTGCTGGGCGTCGCCCTGCTCGGGCTCCCGGCGTCGGTGCGAAAATTTCAGCGCGCACGACTGGGCGTGCAGCTTCGCTTCACCAAGGACTTCGTCGAGGGCTGGCCGATCGGCTTCTCGTTCTCGCCGCGGCGCAGTCAGGCGGCAGACGTGACCCGGGTGGCCGTGCAGGTCTTCGCGCACCCGCCGCTCTCGCTTGCGCTGCTCGAGGTGACCTTGCGCGACGGTACGCGGTTGTCAGGCCCCGAAGTCGCGGTGTCGTCCGGCGAGGCTCACCCGCTGGACCAGGTGCTCGCCGCGGTGCGGGTGTTCATCAGCGCAGATTCTGCGGCCAAGTGATTTGGATCGCGCTCCGGGGCGCGCTTTTTCAACTGACTTGCGGGGGCCCCTGAATCGCGTCAAGAGAACCTCGTCTCCATCGCCGAACCTCACCCTTTCAGGAGAAACACCCATGAAGAACCTCGTGCTCGTCGCCAGTCTCGTTGCGCTCCCTGCTTTCGCCGCTCCGTTCGAGCTCAAGGGTGACGCGACCAAGGGCGAGGCGCAGTACAAGACCCTCTGCATCTCGTGCCACGGCGAGAAGGGCGACGGCAACGGCCCTGCGGGTGGCGCGCTGACCCCCAAGCCGACCAACTTCACCGACGCCGCCAACTCCGCGCGCCTCACCGAGGAGTGGGTCTACAAGATGGTGAAGGAGGGCGGCGCCGCCAACGGCAAGTCGGCCATGATGGTCGCGTGGTCGGGCGTGCTGAACGATCAGCAGATCCGCGACGTGGCTGCCTACGTGCTGAAGTTCAAGCCCGCGGCCGCTGCGCCTGCCAAGGCTGAGCCGGCGAAGAAGGCTGAGCCCGCGAAAAAGGCTGAACCCGCGAAGAAGAAGTAAGGCCTACAGCTTCCCCTCGAGCGCCATCTGTTCGAGTTGGCTGTCGGTGGGAAATCCTTTGACCCGCCAACGCTCCGGGAGATCACCGATGGGCTGCATCAGCTCACCGAGGGTCTTCCGGGCGATGTCGAAGGAGGTGCTCCACACCTTCGCCGATGACGGCGTATTCCCCGGGCCTGGACGCACGAAGTCGATGCGATCGGTCTGAGGAAGCAGCGCCTCGAGCCCGTCTTGCCACGCACACGCGGTGAACACGTCGCCTGAGGGGGCCCGGAAGGCCCGCAGCGTCGCCACCAAAATCTCGTGGCCGTTCGATTCGAGCAACGCCTCGAGCACTTCTTTCTGGCGCGAGTAGGCCGAGGCGGTGGTCTGCAAGGCGAGCAGCTTGAGCTTGGCGAACGCGGGCTGGCCCTTGGCGGGCAACCAGCGCTCCCAGGTGCCGTCGACCAGGCGGAAGGCGATCGCCGTGTGCGCGCGGGGCTCGAGCAGCGCCTCCTCGGTCCACACCGCGATCTGCTGCAGCCCTTCGGCGTCTTCATCACCCGTGACGAACACGATGTCGTGCGTGGGCGCGATGAACACGGGCTTGCCCTTGAGCGGCAGGGCGGTGAACAGCTCGGGCAGCACCACGCGGGTGGCGTCGAGTGAGTCGTGAAACGGAGAGACGAACACCCCCGGGGCGCCCTCTTCCCAGGGCGCCTGCGAGGCGGCGCGCAGGTTTTCCTTCGCGCGCTCGTACAGGGCTTCGAAGGTGAGGCCCCAGGCCCTCAGCCGATCGGGGCCGATCTCGGTCACCGACGAGGGCAGCTCGTAGGCCAGGTGGGCGGCAAGCTCGTCGTTGATCGCCTGGAAGGGCAACATGGCCTCGTCGATGGCGGCCTCGTCCGCGCCCAACTCGAGCTCTGCCTGGCGCCGCACCGCCGAGAACCACGCGCGATCCCGCACCCGCGGGAGCACGCCGCGCAGCACCTGTTCACGGCTGGCGATCTCAGGCGTCTGAATCGAAGACCAGAAGCGCCGGTGCAGCACCCGCGGCCTGGCCCCCAGCGGCGCGGCGTCCCACTCGGTGCGGGCGTGGACCAGGTGCACGAAGGAAACGGGGCCGGGAGCCTCACCCACCACCAGGCGATCGCGGGCCTCATCGAGCGCGATCGGCCGAACCTCCCCCTTGGCCCGGAGGACGTTGGCGCAAACATTGGCAAATTCGTCCCAGGGGGCACTCATGAATCAGGCAACATGATGGCAGATCGCTGGTGCGCCCTCATTTGGAATTTCAAAGCCATCGCGCCGTAACCTATCTGCCGCCGCTTCCGTACACTGCTCGCCCCTTCATCCGGAGACCTTCATGTACCCCTCTCGCTCACTCCTCGTGCTCACCCTCCTTGCTGCCTCCGCCGCTTTCGCCTGGACCCAGGACGGGGCCGGCACGGTCACCTTCGATGCCAAGGGGCCCGCGGGCTTCAAGATTCACGGCTCCTCGGAGAAGGCCGCGGTCACCGATGACGGCAAGTCCCTCAAGGTGACGGTGAAGCTGGAAGACGTCGATACCGACAACGGCCTGCGCAACAAGCACATGCTCGAAGACACGCACGCCAAGGAATTCCCCGTGGTGACCCTCACCGTGCCCAACGCCTCGCTCAAGGAGACGGGCCCCCAGGAGACCACCGGCACCTTCGAGCTGAACGGCCAGAAGAAGGACGTGAAGTTCACCTACACGCCCAACTGCCAAGGCAACGTCTGCGAAGTCGAAGGCAGCGCCCCGCTCAACCTGGGCGACTTCGGGATCAAGATTCGCTCGTACCTCGGCGTCACTGTGAAGCCCGACATCATCGTGGGCGCGAAGTTCAAGGTGAAGAAGTAGCTCAGGCAAACTAACCGGCCAATCCGCCCACGGGTTCTCGGCTGGTGTTTCAGGTCTTGGAGGCGGCTTCTCGGGCCTCAGAGGTCGCCGACTTCCTCTCGGATCCGCTTGAGCCGCTTCACCAGGGCCGACGCGCGCTTCTGTTGATCGACGCTCTGCCCCGCGCGCTTCTGCACCCACCGAATGATGTCGGTGAGCGCCTCGTCGGGGTCGAGCGGCGCGTCGCCAGGCGTCGTGAGTGCGATGCGGTAGCGGGTCTCGAGCTGCGTCAACGCAGCTCGGTACTCCTTGCCCACGGTCTCGAGCGTGATCTCGGTGTACCGAAGGGTCATCCGGTAGTCCCGGTGGCCCAGCAGCTTCATCACGCCCATCAAACTCATGCCTGCGTTGAGCAGGGTCGTCGCGTAGGTGTGCCGCAGCCGATGCGTCGTGAGCCCGTCGGGGATCGTCAGCCCTGCCGCAGCCTCGTCGAGCGCCGCCTTCAGGTGCAGATGGCGAGTCTTGTGGCCGCGGATGGTCTCGATGAGCAGCTCGCGGTCAGGCCGTCCGGTTCGCTGCAGCCCTTCCACCACGGCCAGCGTTCGCTCGTCGAGCGGCACCAGGCGTTCGCTGTTCAGCTTGCCCAACGGCACCTTGAGGAACGTGTTGCCGACGTCGTCCTTCCGGACGCAGTCGATCGTCAGGCCGGAGAGCTCTCCGACCCGCAGGCCGGTGTTCCTCATCACGAGCAGACCCTGCTGGTACGGATCCTCGGAGCTCGCGAGTCGGCGCTGAAGCTCCTGATCGGCCTCCGGCGCGATCGGCCGCGGCAGGTAGATCGGCAGCTTCGGAAGATCCGTTGAGCGAATCAGTCCGTCGGCATCCGCATCGAGTAGCCCGGCGTCATTCAGCGCCCGCAGGTAGACCCGCGCCGCGACGATCACGTTCACGCGAGTGTGTGGCGACTGACCGCGTTCGGCGTGG
>JAYVNA010000883.1:0-2693 GCA_043758715.1 Archangium sp. | reverse complement strand
CGTTCTCGGTCGTGCCGAGCACCGTGGTGGCGATCAAGATGGTGGCGACGTTGAGCGGAATGCCCGTCAGCCGCATCACCAGGAACGTGGCGAGAATCGCGAAGACCGAAGGCACCATCGCCATCACCCGCGCGGCGCCGCTGCGGAACACCACCAGGAAGGTGAGGAAGATGAGCGCGGCGGTGAGGCCGAAGCTCTCGGTCAGGGTGGGCACCAGGTGCTCGCCGATCTTCGACTGCATGATCGCCTCGCCCGTGACGCTGGCGTTCGCGTTGGCCAGGCCCGGTGATCTGCCCTGCTCGTCTTTCCACAGCGCGTTGATGCGGCCCCGCAGGGCCTCGAAGGCCTTCGCGTCTCCGCGGCGAGTGATCACCATCAACTGGGCCTGCCCCAGGGTCTTCAAGTCGATGAAGCCGCGCAGCTCCTGCTCGGTGAGGAGCAGTTGTTCGAGATCGGCGGTGGCCTCGGCGAACGCTTCGGGATCTTCGGGCAGCGCATCGCCCTGGCCCGCGATGTAGCGCCGCAAGCGCAAGAGCGTGGTGGGGCCGATGACCGAGGTGACGCTGGGGTCCTTCTCGATGGCGCTGGAGAACCGGTCGAGCGCCTGCAGGGTGGCGGGCTCTACCATCGCGCCGTCGGGCGCCTTGACCCACACCCGCACCGAGGCCAGCCCGGCAATGGCCTTTTCGTAGGCCATCATGTCCTTGCGCAACGGGAGGTCTGGGTCGATGTACTCGACCGCGTCGATCTCCAGGCGCATCGGCGTCACCACACCCGGCAGGCCGAACAACGCGACCGCGCCCGCGATGGCCACCAGAGTGGTGACGATGAGGATCGGAAAACGGAACCGATAGGTGAAGTGAGGAATGGCGTCGGCGAGGCGCTGATACAGCCCTCCGGCCGCGAGCTGTCCCTGCCGGGTGGGCGCCTTGAAGAGGCGCTGCAGCGCAGGGAAGAGGGTGAAGGCGGTCAGCCACGAGACCGCCAGGCCGGCCGCGGTCCAGATGCCGAGCTCCCGAATGGGCCGAATCTGGGAGACGGCGAGCGCGGCGAAACCCAGCAGCGCCGCGACGATCGACGCGGTCACCGGCAGGGCCTTGTTGGCGAGCGAGAACACGTGGTGCCGCTCGAGCTCGACGCCCGCGGGCTGCTGAATGTAGCGGCTGTGCAGGTAGACCAGCGTGCTGGTGGCGGTGACCAGGACCACCAGCGGTACCAGCTCCGAGACGATGGTGAGGGAGAAGCCGAAGAGGTGGCCGATGCCGAAGGCCAGCGCGACCGTGATGCCCAAGGTGATGAGAATCGCTGCGAGTGCGCGCCACGAACGGTAGAGCGCCAGCACCAGCACCACCACGAACGCGCCGAAGAGCGGGAAGTAACGAACGGTGGCCGTCTGCGTTTCCGTTTCGATCCACTGCTCGACGTAGGGTTGGCCGACGCGGCGGGCCTCACCCAGGGCGGGGTGGGGCACCTGCTCGAGCGCGCGGTCGAGGGCCACCAGCATCGCGTCACGTTCCTTCGCGTTCTTCGCGGTGAAGGTGACGATGATCGACAGGAACTTCTCGCCGACGATGCCCTGCTTCTTGAGCAGGGGCGTCCCGAACGCGAACTCGCGCACCTTCGAGGGCTCGAGTGGCGCGCCGGTGCGGCTGAAGAGGGTGAGCACCGAGAACGGCACCGCGCCCTTGACCTGCTTCACTGCGTTCTCCACCGCACCGAGCTCCGTCAGCGCTTCGGGGGCGAACGGGTCGCCCTGGGGCTCGAACAGCAAGACGACCTGTTTGCCTTCAGGGAAGACTTTCTGAAACGAGCGGGTGAGGACGACGTCGGGGTCGGCCTCCACCACCAGCCGATCGATGGAGCCTTCGCTGGGAATCTGGAGCGCAAGCCATGCGCCGGCGGGCAACAACAGCAGCCAAAACGCCACGACCCAGCCACGGCGGGCGATGATTGCTGCGAACAGTTTTTCGAGCCGACTTCGATCGTCCATGGTTCCCGCGGCCTTATACCCGTCACGACAAGCGACGACGCACCGCTTAGATATGCAGCATGCGACGCCCGTTCCTTTCTCTACTGCTCACGATGTCGGCGCTCACGGCTTTCGCGGTGCCTCCAGTCGCGCCCGCGGCGCCCGCGAGCACGAAGCGCGCGCTGGTGTTCTGTGCGCCCGGTTACCCCGGCACCACGCAGGAAGCCCAGTCGCGCATGGACGACCTTTCCGTCGCGCTCGCTGATCTCTCGGGGTGGCCGAAAGATTCGCTGACCGCCACGTACTTCCCGCAGGAAAAGGCGGGGCTGGCGCGGCTGGCCGAGCCCGACGTGGTGCTGGCGCTGGTGCCGCTGCCGTTCTTCCTCGCGCACGAAAAAGATCTCGGCCTCACCGCGCGGTTGTCGGTGGTGCAGCAGGGTCTCGAGGCCACCCAGAGCTGGGCGCTGGTGGCGAAGAAGGGCGCGGTGAAGAAGCCGGCCGATCTCGAGGGCTACTCGGTGTTCTCCACCGCGGGCTACGCGCCAGACTTCGTGACGAAGGTCGCGCTCGAGGGCTTCGGCCCGCTGCCGACGTCGGTGAAGGTCACCAGCGGGGGCCAGGTGTTGTCGGCGCTGCGAAAGGCTTCGACCGGGACCGACAAGATGGCCGTCGTGCTCGACGCCGAACAGCTCAAGGCCCTGCCCACGTTGCCGTTCGGTGCCGA
>JAYVNA010000882.1:0-2694 GCA_043758715.1 Archangium sp. | reverse complement strand
CAGCCGAGCTGCGGCCCATCGCGAGCAACACGTGCGAAGGCGTGAGCGAGCCCGATGCGCACGCGGCGCCCGTCGAGACGCAGATCCCCTCGAGGTCGAGCGCGATCAAGAGCGCCTCGCCGTCGACTCCAGCGAACTGCAGGTTGCTGGTCGAACCCACGCGTGGCCCGGTGCCGTTGACCGTGGTGCCCGGCACCGCGGCGAGCACGGCCTGCTCGAAACGATCGCGCAGTGTGGTCACCTTCAGTGACGCGGCTTCCTGCGATGCGACCGCGTGCTCGAGGGCCATCGCCAGCGCCTCGGTCATCGCGACCGCCTGGGTGCCTCCGCGGCGGCCGTTCTCCTGGTGCCCGGGCGTGAGCGGCGCGACGTCGACGCCGCGGCGGCTGAAGAGCACGCCGACCCCCGCGGGGCCGCCCAGCTTGTGCGCCGACAACGACAGCAGGTCTGCCGGGACCTCCCGCAGCGACGCTGGAATTCGGCCGAACGCCTGCACCGCATCAGAGTGAAAGAGGATCTTCCGCTGTACGCAGACCCGCGCGAGCTCGGGTGCCGGCTGAATGACGCCAGTCTCGTTGTTCACCCACTGCACCGAGCAGATGACCGTGCGCTCATCGAGGGCGTCGATCACCTTCGCTGCCGAAACAGCGCCATCGGCACCGGGAGCGACCAGCACCACCTGCGCCCCCTCGGCCTCGAGTTGCTTCACCGCGCCCAGGATGCAGGGGTGCTCGATCGCGGTGGTGACCACCTTGTTCTTCGAACGATCTTTGCGGCCGCGGTAGGCGCCGAGCACCGCGATCGCGGCGGCTTCGCTGCCTGAACCGGTGAAGGAGATCTCGCGCGGCGTGCAGCCCAGCACCCTGGCGACCCGCTCGCGGGCGGAGTCGAGGTGACGACGCGCGCTGCGCCCGGCTTGATGCACGCTCGAGGGGTTTCCTGCGGCGTCGGCAAACGCGGTGGCGAGGTGCCGGGCGATCTCCGGGAGGAGGGGACCGCCTGCATTGTGATCCCAGTAGATCAAGGGTCAGCCCTCTCCCCAACCCTCTCCCCCGCGGGGAGAGGGGGACAGGTGGTGATCAGGTTTCATCGGACAACAAGGACGCGCCGCGTTCACCCTCGACGCCGAACGCGGTCTTGAAGCGGCGCACGAGCTCCCGCTTGAAGGCCTCGCGCTGGGCTTTCCGGCCGGCCAGCGGCAGCCGCGCGCCCGCCATGCTCCCGTGCCCACCCGCTGAGCCGCCGAAGTCGGCGCAGGTCTCACGAATGAGCCGCCCGGCGTTCATCCGGCGATCGCTGACGCGCAACGAGATGAACAGCTGGCTGCGGTAGCTGCCGAACGCGAGCGACCACTTGGTGTCTTCGATGAACGAGAGCCGCTCTGCAACTTCCGCGACCAGGTCAGGCGAGTACACATCGCCCAGATCCGTGATCACCGCGGCGGAGTAGATGCGCGCCTTCTCGATCGCTGCGTGGTAGAGCCGGAAATAACGCACCGGCAATTTCGGGTGCTCGATCTGCGAGAGCAATTCGCGATCGATGCGCGGAAACAGCCACAGGTAACACTCGACGTCGGGGTCGCTGGTCTGCCGGCCCAGGTCACGGGTGTCGGCCTTGATGCCGTAATAGAGCGCGGTCGCCAGCTCAGGCGACGGGTCGATGCGCGCGGCTCGCAGGTATTCGGTGAGCATGGTGGAGGTGGCGCCGTACACGCCCCCCACGTCTCCGAAGGCGTTGGTGGGCGCGTCTTCGCGCACCGGGTGGTGATCGATGACGATGTCGGCCACCGCCGTCTCGGGCAGCGCGTGATTGCCCACGCCCTGCTGCGTATCGACGATGCCGAAGAGATCGAAGGCCGTGAGGTCGACGTCTTCGACGTGGTTGATGGGGATCTTCAGCGTCTTGACGAACGCCGCGTTCTCCGCGCGCCCGATGATGCCGCCGTAGGCGATCTCAGAAGGCACCCCGACACGCTCGGTGAGCACGGTGGCCAGGGCCCAGGCCGCCGCCATCGAGTCGGGATCGGGGTTGTCGTGAGTCATCACCAGGGCCCGCTGCCGGCCCCGGAACAGCTTGGTCAGCCGCTCGAGCTTTCCCTTGGCGGGCAGACTCGCGACTTCCAGGGTGTGGGCGGTGGCCACCAGGTCACCGATAGAACCGCGACAGGTCTTTGAAGTACTTGAGCCCGTTGTCGAGCGAGTTCTCCATCGAGTCCATCATCAGGTTGGAGAAGGTGGTGAAGCTCGAGCGGAAAGTCTCGTAGTACTTCGACCGATCGACCGACACGATCACCACCGGCAAGAACCCGTTCCGAATGAGGATGAAGTTGGTCAACATGCGACCGACCTTTCCGCTCGTCTCGGTGAAGGGGAAGATCTTGATGAACTCGTGCTGCACCCGCGCCGCCTGGAGGAGCGGGTGGAACTCGCGGAACTCGGAGCTCGCCGTCCAGTCGAGCAGCTTCTCGAGCTGGGGCTGAACCTTCGCCGGCTGCGAGATCTCGTGCAGGTAGGTCTTGTGGAGCGGGATGTCCTTGCGGAACCCGGCCTTGTCGCGCTCCTTGGTCAGCTCCTTCTCGGTGCGCTCGCGCCGCTCGGCCTGGGCCCGGGCCTGCTGGGCCTCGAGCGTGTTGCCCGAGAGCAGATCGTGCACGCGACGAACGAACGTCATCGTGAGGGCGCCGTGCTTCTTCGA
>JAYVNA010000881.1:0-2700 GCA_043758715.1 Archangium sp. | reverse complement strand
AGCTCGTAGTCGAAGCCGTCGCGGTTGCCCTTGTAGAGGTAGAAGCTGACGGCGTTGTTGCGCGTCAGCACGCGCAGGGTGCCGCGTTGTTTGATGGCGGGCAGATCACCCAGCTCGTCGGTCACGCCCGCGCGAAAGGCCTTTTCGATCAGAAATGCGTCGAGCTTCGAGCGGAGCGCGTCGTCATCCGGTCGCAATGCGAACGCGAGACCCCGTTCCTTCGCGAGCACGAATCGCGGATCGAGATCAGGCAGATAGGCCTTCATCGCCTCGAGCCGAACGCTGTCGACCACGGTCAACTCGATCGCGCCGCGCGCCACCTCGAACGGGAGCTGATCAGCGGCCGCCAGGTTTTCCTGCTCGATCACCCGCACGCCGGGCACCGCGGCGAGCGTCTCGACGAAGCTGCTTCCTTTGGGCACCACCACCGTTCTGCCCGCGAGGTCCTTCAGGCTCTTCGGGGCATTCGCTGCTCCCTTGCGTGCGACCAGCACCTCGTCGACCGCCTGCGTGGGCCGGGTGAAGTTCACCACCTTTTTGCGCGCGTCAGTGATGGTGAGCCCCGCGGCGATCACGTCTCCCTTGCCGGCGAGCAGCGCGGGAATCAACTCGGCGAAGGACTCCACTGGCACCAACTCGAGGGGCCGGCCCTGGGCCGTCGCGAAGAACTCCAGGAGCTGCAGTTCGAAGCGTGCGGGGTCGGCCTGCGGCGGAAGGAAGTCGTCATTGCCCGCCCGGACCAGCACTTTGAGGGGAGCCACGGGAGCAGCGGTGAGCAGAATCAACGCGGCCGTCGCGAGCATCCGGCGACGGTATCACCCCGAGATCACGTCCCGCACCGCCACCTTCACCGCCTCACGACACCGTCGACAGCGCGTTCATCATCGTGGGGCACTACCGCTGAGCCGTGAATAGAACGCGGGCGGCTGCGTAAGGCCCGCATGCCGATTCGACTGCTGCTGATCATTTCCTGCCTGGCCGCACCTGCTTTTGCCGATGGGGAAGACTGCCAGGCCGTGCGCCGCGTGCTCGCGCTCTCGGCCACTCAACACCTCGCCATAGGCGAACTCTCTCACCTCGAAGCCCAGGTCTGTGGCCGCCGGGAACGCGCCTGTGACCAGCTCGAAGCGTTCTGGATGTTGTCGATGGCGCTCGATCAGCCGGCAGCGATCTCGTCGGCATTGGAAGCCCAGCGCGGCGTTTGGTGCGGCAAGGACACCGAGCCCACGCGCCCCTTGCAGTGGCCGGGCGGCGAGATGCTGCGTTCGAGCTCGGGCACGCTCAGCTGGCCCGACGGCACCATGGCCCAGAGCAGCTCGGGAAGCTGGTCTTCGCCCACGGGAGTCATGATTCGTTCGTCGTCGGGCTCTCTGTCGTACCCGACCGGCACCCTCGCGCGCACCAGCTCTGGGCGATGGAGCCTGCCTTCGGGCGAGCTGGTCGAAGAGGGCCGCATGGCGAGCCTCTCGTGCGCGCAGGACGCGGGGTGGTGCCGCTTCTTCCTCGGGCAGCTCAATCGGGAAGCGGGCGTGGTTCGGGACTTCGCGCAGCTCGGGTTGGGTTTGCGGGCGCGTTGAGCTGCTGATGAATGAACCAGTATTGCGGGTCGCGGTGGTTCGCCTCGGCCAGCTGCGCGCGGGCCTCGAGCGCTTCGGCGGTTTCACCCGCGGCCTGCAGCGCTTCGATTCGAAGCAGGGTGCACGCGTCGAACGCATCACTGCACGCTCGCAGTGACTCGAGCGCGCGCCGCGGAGCCGCCTGAGAGAGCGCCAGCGCACCGCGCGCATACCAGCGTTGATCCACCACCGCCGGGCTTCTTCCCAGGCGCTCGAGCCTTTGCAGCGTGTTCGCCGCCGCCGCTGTCCTGCCCAGGCGCGACAACGCGACGGTGAGCCCCGCCAGCGCCCGCGCGCGATTCACGTTCGACAAGGGCTTTCGCTCGAGCGCGGTGAACGCCGCGATCGCTTCGAGGTTCTTTCCACTCGTGAGCAGCAGTTCAGCGCGCAGCAAGGGAACCGTTCGCAGCGGACCGGCGACTTGCAGTGCCTCGGTCAGCCGGTCCTGCGCGGCGTAGCTCCAGGCGAGCATCACGTCTGAGTCGACCTGATCCGCCGGAGAGGTCGCCGCCGCCCCGTAGGTCGCGATCGCTGCGCGCGCAGCGGTCCAGTCTCCTGTGAGCGCCATCACGGTGGCGACGCCACTCCAGGCGCGCCACTGGCGGCCCTTCGAGCGATCGATCGCCCGTTGATACGAGGCGCCCGCCGCGTCGACCTGGTGATTTGCCAGGAGCGCATCACCGATCGCCGCGTGAGCGTTCGCCTCGCCCGGAGCGACCTCGGCGTACTTGAGGAATGCCGCGAGGGCCTCCTCCACCAGGCCCGCGTGCAGCTTCGCTTCACCCAGCAGATACCAACCCGCGCCGTTCATCGGCGTGAGTTCGGTGGCCACCGTGGCTGCTTCCGCCGCTTCGTTCCATTTTCCCAGGGCAAGCGCGGCGCGGGCCGACATCAAATTCGCCATCATCACCTGAGGGGCGCGTCGCTGCAGTTTCCGGGAGATCAGAAAGGACTCCTGAAGGCGTCCTTCGCGAAACGCCGTGAGGGACTGCGCATGCAGCCGCTCGACGGGGTTGAGCTGATCCGGCTGCCAATTCCTGCCGAGCGTGGCGCGCGCCATCACGCACCGCGGGTCCGCTTTGAG
>JAYVNA010000880.1:0-8482 GCA_043758715.1 Archangium sp. | reverse complement strand
GAGTGGCAGGAATGACAATCATCGGTCTAATCTTGCCAACACATGATTCACCACATCGCCATGGAAGGCGTGATGGAAGGCGCGCTTGGCCTCGGGCTCGACGTCGTGGATACGGCGGCCCGGCTGCAGCGGGCGGGAATGGTGCCGCTGCCCCGCCGCGTTCATTGCCTGGAACAGCGGGTCGTTTCACCTGACGGGCAACCGGCGCCCTCGGTGCAGCGGCGGCTCATCTCGGTCGATGGCACGCTGCACCTTCGCTCGATTGGGCGGGGCGATGTCCTGGTGCTCCCCGGGCTGTTCGCCACCAAGGACTCTTCGATCGATCGGTTGCTGTCGCGCCCCGACGTCCAGCGCGTGGTCGAGCTGCTGCCGCGGGCGGCGAAGAAGGGCGCGATCATCGCGGCCTCGTGCTCTGCAACCTTTCTCCTGGCCGCCGCCGGGCTGCTCGACGGTGGGAGCGCGACCACCACCTGGTGGTTGATGCCCTTCTTCGCGCGTCGCTTTCCCAAGGTGAAGCTGCGCGCTGACCGCATGGTGGTCGAACACGGCAAGGTGCTCAGCGCGGGCTCGGCTTTCGCGCACGCCGACCTGATGTTGGCCGTGGTGGCGCGCCTGACCAGTCCCTCGCTCGCGAACCTCGCGGCGAACTACCTGGTGCTCGACTCCCGGGCCTCGCAGTCGCGCTACATGGTGATGGATCACCTGCGCAGCTTCGATCCGCTCCTGCGCACGCTCGAGGAGTTCGTCACCGCCAACCTCGATCGCCAGCTGTCCTTGAGTGAGCTGGCGCACGCCGCCGCGACTTCCCCGAGGACCCTCGCCCGGAGGGTGGAACGCGGCGTGGGCATGACGCCGCTCGAGTTCGTGCAACGGGTTCGGGTCACCCACGCGGTGCACCTTCTCGAGACCACGAAGGACGCGGTGGAAGAGGTCGCCGCGCGGGTAGGCTACGCCGACGCCGCCGCGTTCCGCCGCGTGTTCAGGCGGCACGCCGGAGAGTCACCCCGCGGCAGGTGACGTCTCGCGAGGCGCGCGCAAAGGCATCAGCCGTCCCACCAGCAGCCCCACGCAGAGGGGCACCGCCCCGTTCACGGCGTTGATCGCCAGCAGCCCCCAGGCAGGCAGAAATCCGCGGCCGTACGCCTGAAGAGAACCCAGCAGCACGGCGTGAATGATCACACCGCTCAGCAAGATGAAGGGCACATGCACAGGCTTCAGCACGCCCACCCTCGGCCGTCGCGGAGGTCTCCCGGGTGTACTTGCCCGACAGCGCGCCGCTCTTGAGCGGACCCCACGGGGTCACGCCCATTCCGAGCTCACCCGCCGCCGGAAGTAGCTCGTATTCAGGGGTGCGCTCGAGCAGCGAGTACTCGACCTGCAGCGCGATCGCCGGAGTGAAGCCACGCAGCTGCGCCAGGCCCTGTGCGGTCGCCAGCTTGTGCGCGGGCGTGTCCGAGATTCCGAAGTACCGCACCTTCCCTGCGCGAATGAGATCATCGACCGCTCGTAACGTCTCTTCCAGCGGCGTGAACTGGTCGTAGACGTGCATCCAGTACAGGTCGACGTAGTCGGTCTGAAGGCGGCGCAGCGACTGCTCGAGAGCCCCGTAGATGGCCTTGCGCCCGCTGCCGCCGGCGTTGGGATCACCGGGGTAGAGGTTGCCGTAGAACTTCGTCGCGATCACCGCGCGGTCTCTCCGGCCAGGCTGGGCCTTGAAGAAGTCACCGATGATCTTCTCGGAATGGCCGCGCGTGTAAATGTTCGCGGTGTCGATGAAGTTGCCACCGGCCTCGAGGTATTTCGACAGAATGGAATGTGAGGCTTCGACGGGCGCGCCGGCGGGCCCGAGCTCGGGGCCGAAGGTCATCGCACCCAGGGCAAAGGGACTGACTCGCAGGCCGGAACGGCCGAGACTGACGTAGTGATTGAGGGGCATGGTGAAGAGAGGGTAGCGATGCGAGGCGACCGGAGATTGGAGGAATCGGACGCTTTGGGTGGTTGGGCTTGGCGTGCATGGACAGCCGCCTCGCAAGATACGTCGCAGAAGTTCGGGTGTTTCCCGCGCTGCCAGAGGGCAGCCGTTTGATAGACGGAGACCTCATCGCGACCGGCGTAGTGTCCCAGGCGAGCGGCTGGTCGGCGCTCGCGGTGAACGGGGGCTCAGGGAGGAACTGGAGCACGCACTCGTTGAACGGCTGCAGGCCGCGCAGCAGCTCGAGCTCTCGTCGGCGGTCCGGGTGGTGCGCGCGGCGCGCCGGCTCGTCAGCGGAGGATCGGTCACCGAGGTGGGCGCGCTCGCACGGCAGATAGGCTTGAGCGAACGGCAGCTGCGCCGCGCGTTCTCGACCGCCGTCGGCGTCGGGCCCAAGGAGTACTTGCGCATGGTGCGCTTCGAACGCGCGACGCAGGCGTTGTCACTGCCCGGAGGCCGGGTGGCGGCAGCAGCTGGGTATTACGATCAGGCGCATCTCATCGCCGATTTCCAGCAACTGGCTCGCATGACCCCACGCGCCTTCGCTGCACGACACGCGGCGCACTGACCGGGTCGTGGGCGGTAGCTCGATGAAGCCCATTCCCCGGAGGAAGCCCTCGAAGCCTTGCGACCAGCCGGATCGTCGACACGCCGAGAGTCGCGGTTGAGATGCAGGCGGCGGTGTGAAGGGCACGACGAGGTGGCCTGAACTCAGCCGCGGACTTCGCGTGCCGCCAACTTCCGAGTTCGACGACCAACCACCCGCGGCTCCAGCCCGAGGTTGCACTCGAGTGCGACCGCCAGGCGCAAGACGGTGTCCAGGGTGGGGTTGGGGTCACTGGCAGTGAACAGGCGGCGCACCACCTCGGCGCCGAGTGAGAGGAAGTCGAAGCGGTACGGGTCCTTGAGGCTCTCCCGAGCGAGATCGGACAGGGGCATCGGCAAGCGCTCGGAGAAGTTGGTGATCGCTTTGTCCGTGCGCTCGACGGTGCCCTGCTCGATATGGAGCGTGAGCACGTTGCGCGACCAGCCGTGCTCGACCGCACTGGCGGCATTTAACAGGAACGACGGAATGTCGTCTCGTTACGGCCGCTTACGGACGGCTCTTATCTCCCATCTGTTGCCCGGCTTCACCAAAGCCCTGCGGAAGTCCACCGAGGGACACGACGTGCTTCGGAACCCGTATCCGTTAATCTGATACCGCCATGTTCCCGCGCCCGACGATCGAAGCCTTCGACGCGCACCTCGTTGGGCTCGACCTGCATCTCGAGGCCATCGTCATCGGCGGCTCGGCGCTGGCTCTGCTCGGGGTCACCAGCAGGCAGACCCGGGACTTCGGCATCATCGCCCCGGAGCTCCCGGTCACCATCCTCGAAGAGGCGAAGGCATTCGCCCAGGAGCAGCGCAGGCTCGGTGTCGAGCTCATCGACGACTGGCTGAACAACGGGCCGATGCAGCTGGGAGAAGTGCTCCCCGAGGGCTGGCGCCTCCGTGTGGTGCTCGCATTTGAGGGCAAGGCGCTGGTCCTTCACTCGCTTGGTCGCGCCGACCTGCTGAAGACCAAGCTCTTCGCGCTCTGCGACCGCGGCACGGACCTTCCCGACTGCGTCGCCCTCGCTCCGACCGCGGCCGAGCTGGCGGAAGCGCTTCCCTGGGTCGCATTCCAGGACGCGAACCCCGACTGGCCCGCGCACGTCGCCGCGACCCTCGCCGATCTGGCCAGGAGGCTCGGTCATGGGCTTTAGCCGCACGTCACCCGAGCCTCGACCGGCTGCCGATGAACTCACCGCGCGCATGGTGGGCATCGGCATGAACTTCGCCGCGAAGCCGCAAGCAGAGGCCGACATCGAGGCCACGCTTGTCCACGCCTCCTCACTGGGCATGGTCGACGGCGATCTCCGCGTGCTCTCGGTCCTGACGACCTGGCTCGGTGTGCACCATGCGCACGTCAACGCCGATCGACTCGTGCGCCTCGCCTCGGCCGAGACCTCCGAGCGGGTGCGTGCCTACTGGGCGGCCATCGCCACCTGGCTCTCAAAGGATCGCCGCTTCGCACGGCTCAACACTGCGTATGACGGTCCTCGGGTCGACCTGCTCCCTGTGGGCACGGACTTCCAGTTGAAGCGCCGCGGCGAGGACCCACGCTTCGTCGCCACGAAATTGAAGGCCCCGGCCGGAACGCTCCGCGATCGCGCCGACGACGTCTTGTCCCCAGAGGCACTCGCGCGTCGGCACGCCGGCTACCGCAACCGCCTGAGGATGGGCCCGACCTGGCGCGCCGACGTGTGGACGGTGCTCGAGCGTGCGCCGGAGCTCAGCGTGGCCGAGGCGGCGCGCCGGGCCTCATGCTCGTTCGCGACCGCCTGGCAAGTCGTTCAGGACTTCAAGCTGCTGCGCTCCGTCGAGCCCGACAGAACGACTGGATGACGTCGGGCAGCAGAGGTGTGTTCCCCCGAAGCCGCGAAGTTCCGGCTTTGGAGACGACATGCATCAGATACCCTTCGCATCTGCTTGGCCTCCCGAACTCCAGCGCACAGCGTCGTCCGCTGCGCCGTCTACACGCGGCAGTCAGTGGCGCGCGCCAGCGTCGACCCAGCCGTGGCGTCCTGCCAACTCCAGGCTGACCGCTGCATCGCCTACCTCAACGAGCGCCGCGCTCAGGGGTGGGTCTTCGCGAAGCGCTTCGACGACGAAGGCGAGAGCGGCGCCACCCTTGGCCGGAACGGACTCATCGGCTACCGGTGCCGTACGATGAGCTCTGAAGGCGAGCCGCTCTCAGCCGCCGCCGTCGAGCGCTGCTTCGGTGAGTTCCTCGCGAACCTCCCCGAGGGCTTCAGCGAGGGGCAGCGCGGCGAGGCGTCCATCCGCGCTGCGCTGTGGGAGTACCTCACGCCCCTGAATCGACGGCATCTCGAGCCCGAGTGTCAATGGCATGGTCAAGACCCTCGAGCGCCGGGGCTTGTTGTCGCGAGTGCCTGGCGTGGCGCGAAGCCTTCGTGTGCTGGTGCCGGCCGCACAACTACCCGGCGGCGACTTCGGCCCGCCATCGGCACCTGCCCCGCGCGCCGTAGCGGCCGCGTCAGTTCAAGATGCGATCGGGGCCGCGGCGATTGCGGTGCTCGACGTTCTGATGCCACACCTGAAGTCCGAGAGCGGGCAGGAGTTGGTGCTCAAGGCCGCTCGTTCCGTGCGGTCGGCACTCATGCCCCTGGTTGGCGAGGCCCCGGCGGCGGGTGCCGCGGCGACTGTTGCCGCCGAGGCGGCTCGCTGGTCGGCTGACGGGCGAGGCACGGTCGTCCCTCAGCGGATTTGGGTGAAGCGCCGACGATGAGCCCTGAGCTCAGGCGCTGCCGAGGTCGATCGACAAGACCCTCACGACGCGTGCGGGTCGCCCCTGTCGCCTTCGGTCGTCGGGTCCGTGTACTGGTAGTCGCTGCGACCGGCGCCGGTGATCTCGCAGTGAATGGCAGTCAGGCAAGTTCGGCTGCGCGTTCGCGAAGCTGCGCGACCGTTCGACGAAGCGAGCGCGACGGGGTGTCTGTCGCTCGGAAGTTCGACAGAAGCTCGCCACCCACTGAGAAGGACGGGTCCTCCATCGCGCGCAGAAGGAGGCGCTCCTTGGTCGAGGCCGGCTGCTCCTTCAGCCAGGCGCGCGCCGACTTGAGGTCGAAGGTCGGTCCGGCGCTCGCTTCTGCGCCGGCCGCGAGCAGCGACTCATCGAGCCCGAGCAACTCAGCGAGCGCCTGGAGAGCCCCATCGAGCGTTGCGAGGCCCGCGGGGACCGGAGGTTCGATGTCATCATCGTCGGCACCACGATCAACACCGGCGAGCCAGCCGAGGTAAGCCGAGCGAAGGTCTCCCTGGAGCAGTTGGCCGCGAACCGGAACAAGCTCCGCGAACTGCCCGCCGTCGGAAGGGTCTTCGTCTCGGGGCTCGTCGTCGTTCGCCCAGAACTCCGTGACGAGATACTTGCCAGCTTTCGACACCTTCGCGCAGTGCCCGGAGAAGTACGGCTTGAGCTTTGCGAGGTCGACTTGGGCCGCGGGGAGCCGAACCATCAACACGCGCGAGCCCCAGTTCGCAAAGTAGTGGTGCACGTCGAAGTACTTGAGCAGCAACTTCCCCGGGTCTGCCTTGAGGTCGCCCCACTGGTACTCGTTCCAGAACCTCGTCGAGGAGATCTCTGCGCGCGTCGAGATGTCCCGCAGCTCGCCTTGCTGCTTCGGCGACAGCGGCGTGTCGATCGCCAGAAACTCGTAGCACTGGTACTCGCTCATGGACGTGTCACCTGTTCTTTCGACGCGCCTTCTTGGCCGCCTTCCTTTGCTTCTTCTTGGCCCCTGCATCAGCGCGGGCGGCCGGGCGCGCTGGGACTCCAAAGGGCAGCGGGAACGAGTCAGGCAGCGGCTTGGATGAGACCTGCTGCATCCACGCGTCGATGCCCTTCTTCGTGCTCATGTCGAACCCCGCAGCGGCTCCGCCCATGAAGAGAGACTTCGCCATGCCGAAGTTGCCCTTGTTCGACAAGGCAGCGGTCAGCCTCTTCACCGCGTCGCTGCCCAGTTCGCGCAGGCAGGCGTCGGCCTGCTTCAGGCCGAACTCGCGCTTCAGGAACGAATAAAAGGCGCGCAACTCGGCGATGAGGCCGCTCGCGGCGGCAGCCTCGATGCTGACTTTTCGGGGGACGATGTCGAAGACGATTTCTCGCAGCTCATGGGCATCGAGGGTGGCGATGGTGGCGTTGAAGTAGTCCGCCGCGTAGTCCATCAACAACAGGGCGAAGCCGACTTCAGCCAGAGCCTGGGCTTCAGGCGAGTCCTCGAAGCGCGTGAGCAGCTCCTCCTCGAGGTCGGCGCGAGACTCGGCGTCGACCTCTTCTTGCATTCCAAGCTCGAAGAGGTCGGCCATGAGGTCGAACGGTGGGCGCTCAATCACTTGCTCATGCGGGGCGCGAAGCGTGACCTCGATGTCTGCCGCGTGCGTGCTGATCTTCAAGGTGGACGAGACGGGCGCACCCTCTCCGTTCCACGCGGCGTCGAGCGCCTTCTTCTGGGTCAGCAGCTGCGGGAGGGCGAGGCAGATGGCTTCCGTGATGGTGAGCTCCTTCGCAGTCGGGGGACGCGCGACCATGTCTGGGTCGACGGCGACAGGCCACGGCCAGGCCTCCGGGCCAGCGACCTCCCAGCGGTGCGCCGACACTTCCTTGCGCAGGGCCGGCGAGAGGTCTGCGCCCCGCTCGAAGTTGAGGGCGAAGTGGCGCGGGAGCTTCGCGTCCTCGTCGCGCTCGAGCGCGCTCGCCGCTTCGTGGAAGAGCGCGTAGTCGTCGAGGCTCGCGAAGAGAATGAAGCCCAGGCTCTCGCCCATCTGGCCGATGACCACGAGCGCCGCTTCACGCAGCCCGAGCTGCTCGCTGGTGAGGGAGAAGACGCTCCGGTTGGCGGGAATGTGGGCCCACGGCCGCGCGCGGTACAGCGTCGCCGCCGAGCGGAAGAACGACGCCATCATTTCCGGGCTGATGTCGGACCCGAGGTAGGTCTGTTCCTCGTCGGCGTGGTCGCCCGTGTGCTCGCGCATGACCGCCATCACCGCGTCCACTTCCGGCGTCGGCGCGCAGACAATCTCGAGGTTCGGGTGCCCTGCGCGGAGGACCTCGGAGAGGTCTTTCGTTCCGACGCGGATTCTCGAAGGCGCATCGGCCTTGCCGACCATCGGCTTCGCCATCGTCTCGGCGAGGCTGTCGGACGCGCGTGCCAGCAGTTGTCCGGGCTTCTCCGTCGTGACGCCAAGGACCCGTTGGTTGTCGTCGAGCCAGAGCAGCGCCTCGGGCCGGTACGGTTCTCCTTCAGCCGTCACGTAGCCCGGCATGACCGCGATGCCGCCGACCCACTCGATTTCAGCCTTCTTCTTCTTCGCCATGCGCTCTCCTCCGCTCGCTACTTCTTCTGGGCCTGCCACTTGCGGTACGTCTTTAACGCTTCGTGCGCTGTTCGGCCCCAGAGCACTCGCGTCGAGCGGGGGACCACGAGGCCGCATTCGTGAGCCGCTTCCGCGACGCGGCCACCGACTGACCCCGGAAACCGCATCCTCCCACCGGTCGCGCTCGACCTTCCCGAGACACTGGTCGTTTGGGCCGAAGAGGTACGCGTCTTCCCCGCGGCGCTCGCGCAGTTCCTTCTGGTCCCGCGACTTGTTGCGGCTCACGACACCGTCCCCAGGCAGCACTTCTTGAACTTCTTACCGCTCCCGCAAGGGCACAGCTCGTTCGGGCCAACCTTCGGCGACTCTCTGCGGACTGGCTTCTTGGGGAATGCAGGCTTGCCGTAGTCGGGGCGGCCGGGTGGGCACACCTTCGCGTGGTCTGGGTGCTTCGGGTCGTCGACGACGCGCTTCCACATGTCGTAGTGCCGGTGGCGGTGAGCGTCAAGGTTGTTGTCGTGTTGCTCTCAGTTACTCGCCACCTCGATGTTCGATGGCGCGCGGAGGCGCACCGGGCCGAGGCGAACAGCGGGC
>JAYVNA010000879.1:0-8492 GCA_043758715.1 Archangium sp. | reverse complement strand
CACCGATAAGATCGCCACCATCGGCGAGAACCTCACCGTGCGCCGCTTCGCCCGCTTCCAGGTCGACGGCAATGGCGCGCTGGGCAGCTACCTGCACTCGAACAACCGCATCGCGACGCTGGTCGAGGTGCTGGGCAGCAACGCGCCCGAGGCCAAGGAGCTGGCGATCGAGCTGGCGATGCAGATGGCCGCGATGAAGCCCTCGTTCGTCTCGCGCGAGCAGGTGCCCGCAGACGTGCTCGAGGCCGAGAAGGCCGCCTTCAAGTACGAGCTGGCGAACACCTGGAAGTTCACCATCAAGGACGGCGCCGCGCGCACCGGCACCTTCCGCAGCGAAGACGCCGAGAAGGTGATGGTCGAGATCTCCGGCAAGCTCGAGAAGGTGCCGCTCACGCAGATCATCAAGCGCGAGCAGGTCACCAAGCCCGAAGCGATGTGGGACAAGATCATCGTGGGCAAGCTCGAGAAGTATTACGAGAACAACTGCCTGGTCGATCAGCTGTGGGTGAAGGACGACAAGCTGAAGATCAAGGACGTCATCGCCACCGCCGGGAAGAAGATCGGCAGCACCCTGACCGTCGGCCGCGTCGCCCGGATCGAAGTGGGCGAGGGTATCGAGAAGGTGAAGGGCGACCTGGCCGCTGACGTCGCCGCCACCCTGGGTGCCGGCAAGGCCTGACTCACTCCCCAGCTTTTGGGTCCCGAGAGGCGGTCCGGAGATTTCCGGGCTGCCTCTCTCGTTTTTGGCTAAGCCTGCGACCGTCATGGGCACCCCAGCGAAGACGGGCGGCTACAAGCGGATCCTCCTCAAGCTTTCCGGCGAGGCGCTGATGGGAGATGAGAAGTACGGCATTCATCCCGGCACGCTCTCCCGCATCGCCGAAGAGGTCCTGGAATTGCGGCGCGCGAGCGTCGAGGTCGCCATGGTGATCGGCGGAGGCAACATCTTCCGCGGCGTGCAGGGCGCCACCACCGGCATGGACCGCGCGAGCGCCGACTACATGGGCATGCTCGCCACCTGCATCAACTGCCTCGCGCTCCAGGACGCGTTGGAAAAGCGGGGCGGCACCACCCGGGTGCTCTCGGCCATCAAGATGGAGCAGATCGCCGAGCCCTACATTCGAAGGCGCGCGGTGCGCCACCTCGAGAAGGGCCGCATCGTGATCTTCGCGGCCGGCACGGGCAACCCGTACTTCACCACCGACACCGCCGCTTCCCTGCGCGCGATGGAGATCAACGCCGAGGTGATCTTGAAGGCGACCAAGGTCGACGGCGTCTACGACAGCGACCCGCGCAAGAACCCCGAAGCGCGCCGCTACCGCACGGTCTCGTACATGGACGTGCTCAAGAAGCAGCTCAACGTGATGGACAGCACCGCCATCTCGCTGTGCATGGACAACAAGTTGCCCATCGTCGTCTTCGACATGACCACCCCCGGCAACATCGGGCGCGCCGTGCTTTCGCCCGGCGACATCGGCACGGTGGTCGGCGCTGACGAGACGGTGATGGCCTGAAGCAGCAAACGACATTCGAACCCCAACGCGAGGAGTCCAGACATGGCGGCCCATGATGATGCGGTGAAGGTCCTTACCGAGCAGATCAAGAAGTCGATCGAGGCGCTCAAGCAGTCGATGACGAAGATCCGCACCGGGCGCGCAAACGCCGCGATGCTCGATGGCGTGCGCGTCAGCTACTACGGCACGCCCACCCCGTTGGCTCAGTGCGCCGCGGTCGCGGTGCCCGAGCCGCGCCTGATCACGGTCAAGCCCTGGGACAAGGCCATCTTGAAGGACATCGAGAAGGCGTTGCTCGAGGCGAACCTGGGCCTGACGCCCCAGAACGACGGCGAGATCATCCGCCTGCCGATTCCTCCGCTGACCGAGCAGCGCCGCAAGGACATCGCCAAGCAGGTCAAGGCGACCGGTGAAGAGCACAAGGTCGCCATTCGCAACGATCGCCGCGACGCCAACGAGAAGCTCAAGGTGCTCCTCAAGGACAAGGTGATCACCGAGGACGACAACAAGCGCGCGGGCGAGAAGGTGCAGAAGGAAACCGACGCCGGCATCGCGCAGGTCGACTCCGTGGTGGCCACCAAGGAGAAGGAAGTGCTCGAGGTATGAGTTGACGCTCCCGCGCATTCTCATCGCCGAGCCGTCTGCACCGATCGCCAACGCCCTGAGGAAGTTTCTCGACGGCTGGGCCGAGGTGCAGGTGGTTTCGTTCGTCGACGAGGCGGTGCAGGCGGTGAGGCTGCGGCCCCCCGAGGTGTTGATCGCGGCGGTCTCACACACGTTTGACGGCGAGTTGTTGGCGCCGCAGGTTCGCAAGCAGGCGCCGGAGACGGCGATCATCCTCACCTATCCACCTTCCGAGGTGGAGAAGGCGCCCGAGCGGGCCCGCGCGGTGGGGGTGGAAGGTTTCATGGTGGGGCCGCTCAAGCAGCATCACGTGCTGGCGATGGTGCAGGCGGTGACGCGGCTCAATGGGCTGGCGGCGCAGGTGCGCGACCTGCAGGCGCGCTTCGCTCAGCTCAAGCTTGCGGCGCCCAAGGCCCCGCGCGCGCGCAGTTCGCTGGTCGGCGTGAACGCGCCCGACGAGGCCTTCTTCAAGAAGTACATGTTGCTCGAGGTCAAACGCAGCAAGCGCTACCAGTACCCGGTGGCGTTGTTGCTGGTCTCGCTCGACAAGCTCGGGGAGTCGCTGGGCGACAGCGCGCCTGAGTTCCAACGGGCAGCGATTCGGTCGGAGGCGCTCGAGGGTCTCTCGGTGTTGCTGCGCGACATCGACGTGGCGATGCCGTTCGCTGAAGACAAGTACTTGCTGTTTCTGCCGCACACGCCGCTCATCGGCTGCACGGTGGTGGCAGGTCGCGTGGTCGAGCGGCTCTCCAAGCTCGACTCGTTTCAGAACGGCACGGTCTCCGTGGGCGTCGCCAGCTTCGATCCCGTGGTCAACCCCAAGGAACAGGTCAGCTTCGGCGGGTTGGTGCGCGAGGCGACCGAGGCGCTGAAGAAGGCCCAGGCCGCGGGCGGAAATCGTTTCTCTGCGCCCGACCTGCCAGCCCCGCCGAAGAAGAAAAAGGACCGCATCTCGATGGGCTGATGTCTTCAGGTCCCGAGGTAGTGCAGCGCGAGTGAGCGGCGGTGCGGTGCGTGCCGATGCTCGTACACGTAGACGCCCTGCCAGGTGCCGAGCTGGAGCTTCCCCCCGCGCACGGGAATCGACACCTGCGTGAGCGTGAGCGCCGCTCGGACGTGCGAAGGCATGTCATCGGGCCCCTCGGCGTCGTGCGCGAACATCGGGTCGCCGTCCTTCACCAGCTTCGCGAAGAAGCGCTCGAGGTCCGCGCGCACGTCGGGGTCCGCGTTCTCTTGCACCACCAGGCTCGCGCTCGTGTGCTGAAGAAAGAGCGTGAGCAACCCATCGACCGCGCCGATGGTGCCGAGCCAGGCCGCGAGCTCGGAGGTGATCATCACCAGCCCCCGCCCGGGCGTGCTGACGGCGAGGCGGTGGTGTTCCTGGCGAATCACAACACCTTGCCGGGGTTGAGCAGCCCCTTTGGATCAAGCGCGGATTTGATTTGGCGCATCAAGGCGATCTCCAGCGGGCTGCGCGTGTAGCTGAGCCAGTCGCGCTTCAAGAGCCCGATGCCGTGCTCGGCGCTGATGCTGCCCCTGTGGCTGCGCACCAGCTCGAACATGTCGCGATCGACATCATGCGTGCGGGCGAGGAACTCGTCTTTCCCCAGCCCCTCGGGCTTCATGATGTTCACGTGCAGGTTGCCGTCGCCGATGTGGCCGAAGAGGCAGAGCTCCCAGTCGGGGTAGCGGGAAGCGAGCAGGGACTCCAACTCGCCGCAGAACGAGGACAGCTCGACGATCGGCAGCGCGATGTCGTTCTTGTGCGGCATGCCGGTGGCCGAGAGCGACTCGCTGATGCCCTCGCGCAAGGTCCACAACGTCTTCTGCTGGCCCACGTCGGCGGCGAGTGTTCCGTCGAGCACCAGACCCTTCTCGAACAATTGCGCCAGCCAGGCATCGAGCGCGCCTTCTTTCGCGTCTTCGACTTCGAGCAGCACCGAGTGCGAAGGCGACTTTTCGAACGGAGGACGCAGCCCGCGGTGCTTCTCGAGGCGCTTGCTGCACGCATCGGTGAAGAACTCGTAGGCCATGATGGTGAAGGGCCCCCGGCGCGCTTCTTCGAACAGCTTCAGCACTCCCTGCAATGAGTCGAGCGCGAAGAGGAACACGTCGACCTTGCTGGGCAGCCGCGTCAGCTTGAGCGTGGCCTCGGTCACCACTCCCAGGATGCCTTCGCTGCCGATGAACAGCTGCCTCAGATCGACGCCGGTGTTGTTCTTCTCGAGCGCGCCGTTGAGCTCCATCACCTCGCCGGCCATCGTCACCACGGTGAGGCCCAGCACCCACTGCCGGGTGAGCCCGTAGCGAATGACGCGCACGCCACCGGCGTTGGTGGCGATGTTGCCGCCGACCTGGCTCGAGCCCTTCGAGGCGAAGTCGACCGGCCAGAACAGCCCGTGCTCCGCGCAGGCCGCATGCACGACCTCGGTGATGGCGCCGGCTTCGACGCGCACGGTGAGCGCGAGCGGGTCGACGGGATGAATGGTGCGCATGCGCTCGAGCGAGAGGACGATCTCACCGTTGCGCGCCACCGCGCCGCCCGCGAGCCCGGTGCGGCCGCCCGAGGGCACGACCTGCTTTCCGTGAGCCGACGCGAGCTTGAGGAACGCGGCGACCTCGGCGGTGCTGCGCGGGCGCACCAACAGCGAGGGCGCGGGGGTGAAGACCTTGGTCCAGTCCTTCCCGTAGGCGAGCAGCTCAGCGGGATCCTTCGAGGAGAAGTCGGCCGGAAAGTCGCGGGCGAGGGCGTCGAGGAAGGCCTGCATGAGCGCGTCATACACAGTCGCAGGCCCAAAGTGCTGCACGCCGGAGCCACGGCGTGGTGTCTTGAAGGCATGAACGTGACCGACTCGAAACGCGCCACTTCGGGAGCATGGCTCGTGCTCTGCGCGCTGGGAGCCAACCTCTTCCTCACGGTGATCAGCCTGGTGATCGGCGGGCTGGTGCCGGGCAGCTACGAAGGCACCTGGCCGCTCGTGCAGGACCTGCTCTGGTTGGGCGCGGCCGGCGTGCTGGCCGCCGGTTTCTTCCAGCTCGCGGGCGCGGTCGATGCGCCGGTGTTGCTGCAGTTGACCGCCGCGGCGCTGATCGTCAACGGATTGATCGACACCGCCATCGGCCAACTGCTGCCGAAGCTCTCGGGGGCGCTGGGCGGGATGGCGCCTTTCATCTACTCCGCAAACATCGTGTTCTTCCTCGGGGTGCGGTTGCTCTCGTTGTGGGCCCTCGCGTCCCTGGCGATGAAGAAGAGTGCCTGGGTGGTGCCGCTGCTGGCCACCGTGGCGTTCGTGTCGCTGGGGCGCACGGCGCTCAACTTGCTCATGATTCTTCGGCTGGCCGGGCTCGATTTCTTCTCGAGCACGGCCTACCGGCTCGGCACGGGAGCGGTCGGTCTGTTCAACGCGGTGGCGATGTTGGCGGCGGCTTTCGGGGTGCAGACCGCGGTCGACGGAGGACCCAACACGCCGGCCCTGGTGGCTGCTGCGGGGCTGCAGCCTTCGCCTCCGACGCCCACTCCACCGTTCGCCGATTTTCTCATCGGGGCCCTTCTGCTGGCCGTGGGAATCGGGGTGACGGTGGTCTCGCTGGCCGCCGCGTCGAATGGTGGCCGCTACGTGGTGGCGACCGGCGCGATCGCGGTCGGCGTCGCCCGGATCATTCGCGGGTTTGTCAAGCTGGGCCGCGCCGCCTGAGAGGGCCCGCCGACGCCCTCCTCGCGCTCGGGAAGCACGCCGGGCCCGCCGGCCGGTCGGCGTTATGCTCTGCGCGTGGGTCACGAAGACATCTTCCGTCGGGTCTTTGAGCGCGCGATTGCGGGGCTTTATCGCACCACCCCAGACGGACTCATCGTCGACTGCAATATCGCCTTTGCGAAAGTGCTGGGCTTCGAGTCCGTCGAGGAGATCAAGCGCGTCAACGCCAAGACGCTCTACTTTTTCGACGCCGCCGAGCGAGAGCGCAACCTCACCCGCTTGAAGATCGAAGGGGCGGTGACCAGCGGAGAGGTGCGCATGCGCCGCCGTGACGGCACCCCGGTGTGGGTCCTCTTCAGTGAGCACCTGGAGGGCGACGGGGTCATCGAGGGGACGCTGCTGGACGTCACCGCCCACAAGGAGCTCGAGCTGCGCCTGCTTCAGTTGGAGAAGCTGGCGGCGATCGGCACCCTGGCCGGCGCCGTGGCGCACGAGGTGAACAACCCCCTCTCGTACGCGATGGCCAACGTGACGGAGGCGCTGCGCCACATCCGCACGTTGCGGGCCGAGGCGCCCGCCCCCGTCGCCGCCGTGCTCGACGTGCTCCAATCGCTGCTGGAGGACGCCCACCATGGACACCAACGAATGAGCCTGGTGGTTCGCGAGCTCCAGGCCCAGGCGCGCAGGGAGAGCGGAGAGCGGACCACCGTCAACCTTCAGCGGCTGCTCGACACCTGCGTCGGCACGCTGGCCCCCGAGCTGAAGCGCCGCGCGGAGGTGCGATGCGACTACCAACCCACCCACGACGTTGTTGGCGATGAGGCCACGCTGCGGCAAGCCTACTTGCACCTGATGGGCAGTCTGTTGCGTTCCATGGATCCCGGCCAGGCGCCGCACTTGCTCGAGCTGCGCACTTTCTCGGCACCAGGGGCGGCGGTCGTGCAGGTGCTCAGCAGCGGCAGCCTCGACCCAGCCGAGTTCCAGGCTCGTCTCACCCGCCCTCCGCCCGGCTCCGGGATGGGCGTCAACTCAGGCTTTGAGCTGCGGGTGTCCCGCGCGGCCATCGAGGGCCTGGGCGGCTCCATCATCGCGAGGCCCAACCCGGTTGGCCGTGGCGTTTTGGTAGAGGTCAGCATCCCCTCACTCGAGGGGTGACGCGCCCAAAGATCGGTGTGCGAAGAACCCCTGCTTAGAAGCGGAAGAGCACGAGCCCGTCGGGAGGCGTCGGTTTTTTCGCGCTCGGGTCCGGGTCCCCGAATTTGTCCACCGGGAACAGGCTCGCTTCTCGCGGCAGAAACGCGGGCCGGGGAGCGGCGACGCCGGCGTCCTTCACCAGGTCGCCGCGCTCCAGGTCTCGCACCAGCGCCACGAGCGACGGGTCGACCTCGCGCAGCTTGTACCCGGTCGCGAGCGACGCCTTGAGCGCCGCCTTCGCCGCTTCGGGGCGGCCCTTCTTCGCTTCGATCAGCGCGAGATCGTACGAAGCGCGGCCGCGCGTGCGCCACTCGCCGGGCGAGGTCGCGACGTCGAGTGCGCGCTGGAAATACGCCTGGGCCGCATCGGGAGCCGAGTTGAGCCAGTGCGCCCAGCCCAGCCGCAGCAGGTGCTCACCACGGGCGGGCGAAGCGCGCGAGAGCGGCTCGAGGATCTCGATGGCCTCAGCGGGTTTGCCGGCGTCGATGAGCCGGCTGCCCAGCTCGAGCCGCGCCTCGGGGCTGGTGGGCGAGAGCACGAAGCCCTTCTTCGCCGCGAGCACGGCCTCGTCATGGCGCTTCTGCCGCGCCAGCGCCTTGCTCAGCCGCCCCCAGGCCCAGGGCGAATTGGGCACCAGCGCGACGTAGTCGGTGAAGGTCTTCTCGGCGTCGGCCCACGCGCCGAGCGCGAACTGCGTTTCGCCCAGGTAGCTGCGAGCGATCATCTCGCCCGGGTGCTTCTTCGCCACGGCGTTCAAGAACGCCACGCCGGCCTCGTTCGACTGAAAGCGGGTCAACATCCAGAACCGGGCGAGGGTGTAGATCTCGAGCGAGTCTTCGGAATCACCCAGGCCCGCGAGCGACTGGGCGGCGGCCGCGTCGCTGCCGATGATCGCCTGCGCGAGCGCTCCGGCGGCTTGCGCGAAACGCAGCTTCGGATCGAGTTCGAGGGCCTTCTGACAAGCCGCGGCGGCGCGCTCGAGTTCTTCGAGATCGACGATGGACGGGGTGTCGACGCTCAAGGGCTGGCGCATCACCACGGGGTAGCAGGCGCCCAATTGCTGCAACGCTTCGTCGCTGGTCGAGCTGGGCTGGCCGGTGAGTTTCTTGGGCAGCGCGATGCCCGGCAGCAGGGCCCTGGCCAACGCAGGGGCGCCCGCCTCGAGCGCGGCGGACCAGCCTTTGGGCAACCTGGCGGTGAAGGGCCTGGGCTTCTTGCCCTCGACCATCACGCCGGAGAGCATCAGACCGTCACCCGAAGGCTCGAGCGAAAATGCGACCGCGCGATCGGCGCCGATGGCCTGGCGAAGCGCGTCGGCCACCCTGGGATCCATCAGGTCACCGGTAAAGCCTTCTTCCTGGATCGCCCGGATGGTCTGCTTCAGGTGCAGCTGGCTGACCTTGTTGCTGTCTTCCACCAGCTCGGCGGCGCGCGCTTCGAGCAACAACGCCAGGCGCTGCAGCGA
>JAYVNA010000878.1:0-2712 GCA_043758715.1 Archangium sp. | reverse complement strand
TCATCCACCAACCAGTCTCCAGCGCGAGGCCGCGCCATGATTGCCAATCGTCCAGGTGCTTCGGTTTCAACCCAATAGAGATTGCTCTTCATGCGTGGAGTCTCCGCTGCGGGCTGGCTCTCACAATTTGAAAGGCAGTCACGGCCACGCCGGAAAAACGCGCCCGGCCAGCCCACCTAATCATTTCCGGGCAACGATGAGGGGACTCACTCCGCCCACTCGGCAGGGTGCGGCGCGCGCGAGTTCTTCCTCCCATGCGGTTTGAATCGCCGCAGGAAGGCCCTCGAGCAGCTTCGACATGCCGAACGCCCGCATCCACGCGATCAACTCGGCGCCGGTCTGCGCTTCCATCACATCGACTTCGAACTCTTCGAAGTGCTCGACCGCGAACCCTGCCAACTCCAGGTCACGCCTCAGTCGCGCCACGTCCGAATAGAAAAAAACGCCAGGCTTTTCAAAATCAGGAGACTGAACGGGCGCGAACTTCGCGAGCACCTGCCTCCCCAGTGAAAACCAGGAGACCCGTTCAGGCTCGGCCCAGACCGCGGCGACGATCACGCCACCCGGCACCAGTGCATGTGCGGCGGCCTTCAGCGCCCTCACCGGCTCGGCCATGTACATCAGGCCCCAGCGGGCGAAGACCACGTCGAAGCCGGTCAGCTCGATCGATGCCGCATCGGCAACGACGAACTCGAGGTTCGTAAGTCCTTCGACATCGGCCCGCTCTCGCGCCATCGCCAGCATCCGGTCGGAAGGATCGACACCGACCACGCGTCCACGGGGGCCTACGGCGTGCGCGGCCGGGATCGCTGGTTCACCGCGCCCGGTCGCGAGATCGAGCACGCGCATTCCGGGCTCGAGCTGAGCGAGTTCGAGCATCCGCCTGGTGAGCGGAGCCGCGAGGCGCGCTTCCATCGCGTCGTACTTTCGCCAGATCTCTTCAGCGGAGTTCATGCCCTCTCCCCGACCCTCTCCCCCGCGGGGAGAGGGTCGCGCGATGAGAACTCAGGTGCCTTTGAACTCGGGAGGACGCTTGGCGATGAACGCCGCCATGCCTTCCTTCTGATCATTCGTCCCAAACAGCTTCGCAAAGCCATCGCGCTCGATCGCGTTTCCGTCCTTGAGCGGCAGGTCTGCGCCGGCATCGATCACCCGCTTGGCCTGCGCGACGGCGAGCGGGCCCCGCTTGACGATGTTCGCCGCGACTTTTTTACAGTGCGCCATCAGCTCCGCGGCGGGGAGCACCTCGAGCGCGAGCCCGATCTCCTTTGCCTTTGCAGCGTCGATCATGTCGCCGGTGAAGATGATCTCCTTCGCGCGCGCCCGGCCGACGATGCGCGTCAGCCGCTGAGTGCCGCCGAACCCGGGGATCACGCCGAGCACCACCTCGGGCTGGCCGAACTTCGCCTTCTCCGACGCGTAGATGAAGTCGCACGCGAGCGCGAGCTCGGTGCCCCCACCCAGCGCGAACCCGTTGACCGCCGCGATCACCGGAATGGGAAGTGACTCGAGTGAATCGAGCACCCGGTGACCGAGCTCGGCGAACGCGGCCGATTCCGCCTGCGAGAGACCCGCCATCTCGGCGATGTCCGCGCCGGCGACGAAGGCTTTCTCCCCGCCACCCGTGACGATCAGCGCGCGAACGGTCTTGTTCGCGGCCACCTGGCCCACCGCGTCCCAGAACTCCGTGAGGACCTGGCGATTGAGGGCGTTGAGGGCCTTGGGCCGGTCGATGGTGAGAACGGCGATCGGTCCGTCGAGCTCGAGCTTGATGAAGTCCATGATGTCCCCTCAGTACTTGTAGAAACCGCGGCCAGACTTCTTCCCCAACCAACCGGCCTCGACGTACTGGCGAAGTAACGGCGACGGGCGGTACTTGCTGTCACCCAGGCCCTTGTAGAGGACCTCGGCGATGGACAGCACGGTGTCGAGGCCGATGAAGTCGGCCAGCGTCAGCGGGCCCATCGGCACGTTGGTGCCGAGCTTCATGGCGGTGTCGATGTCTTCCACCGTCGCGATGCCCTCGTTGAGCGCGAAGCACGCCTCATTGAGCATCGGGATCAGGATTCGGTTCACGATGAAGCCGGGGAAGTCCTTCGAGACGACGGTGGTCTTGCCCATCTTCTCAGCCATCGCCTTGGTGGCCGCGTAGGTCTCGTCGCTGGTGGCCGCGCCGCGGATGATCTCGACCAGGGTCATGATCGGCACCGGGTTCATGAAGTGCATCCCGATCACCGCCTCAGGCCGCTTGGTGGACGAGCCGATGCGGGTGATGGGAATCGACGAGGTGTTGCTCGCCAGCAGGCCGCCCGGGCGCACCACCTGATCGAGATCCTTGAAGATCTTCTTCTTGAGCTCTTCGTTCTCGGTGACCGCCTCGATGCCCGCGTCGACGTTCTTCACGTCGAGAATCGCCGTAGCGGTGCTGAGCTTCTTGAGCGCAGCGTCTTTCGCAGCGCCGTCGAGCTTCCCCTTCTCGACCAGCTTCGACAGGCCCTTCTCAATGCCGGCCTTGCCCTTGGCAAGTGCCGCCTCTGACACATCGCTCAGCGTGACCTGGAAACCAGCCTGGAGCGCGACCTGCGCGATACCCGCGCCCATCTGCCCTGCACCGACGACGAGGATGTGTTCAATGGGAGTCATGCGCGGCGTTGTAAGCACCGCGTCAGGCGCGATCAATCAGAAGTCAGCGCCCGATAGTGCCCGACCACG
>JAYVNA010000877.1:0-2713 GCA_043758715.1 Archangium sp. | reverse complement strand
TCTGCCCGTAGATCAACACCGAGGTGTAGCCGTCGGCGCCTTCCACCAGGTCGAACGCAAAGCGGTCGCGGTGCCTGGCCACGTATTCCGAATTGAAGCGGCGCCCGAGGAAACGCTTCGCTCCGAAGACGGTGTGCTTCTGATCATCGATCAGCTGCGTCTTGGCGGCCTGGCCCACCAGGCACTTGCTGGTGTCTGCCGAGGGAAACCACGCCACCGAAGGCAGCACGGCCGTCTTGTCGGTGACCGGAGCCACCTTCAATTTGCCTGACGCGTCGAACCACGCTGCCGAGGTGTTGGTGGTGCCGAAGTCGATCCCAAGAATCGGGTGCACGGGTGAATGGTACGGGCCCGCGCCTCCGGACGGACACGGAAAGTTCGAACTTTGTGCAAAGCCGCTCGGTGGCCTACATCAGCTCCCATGTTTCGGACCGCGTGGCTCGGGTGTCTGCTTTTGACGGGATGCGGTGGCGGACTGGAACGGGTTGCGTTCGCCACCGACCTCCTCAGCTACCAACCCGGAGGCCGCGTCGGGCTTTCGATCGTCAACACCAGCTCGACCACCCTGAACATCAACCTGTGCTTGAGCCAGGTGGTCTCGGCTGACGGCAAGACGACCGGCCCGGCAGATGGAGAGAGCTGCGTGCTCGAGCCGACGCCCCTCGAGGCGGGGGCGAGAATGGACGCGCGCAAGACCTTGCCCGCCAGTCTCCCCGCTGGAACATGGCGATATGAGACGACCATCCGGTTGCCCCGGGGGGCGGGTGAGAAGGTGCTCACACCCGTGTTCACTGTCAGCGGAACCTGACCTCAGATCGCTTTCTGTCGTCAGGCGTTACACGCACTACGGTGACGCGGGTCTTGAAGTTCTTTCTCCGGCTGCTGTGGAAGCTCCCCTTCTGGCAGCAGCTGGCGATCGCGGTGTGCCTGCCGTTGGTGATGCTGAACACCGCCGTGGCGTTCTTCGGCAACTCGGTGGTGTTTCCGCTGTCACCGTTCTTCGTGAAGGAGAAGTGGCACGCGCTCGGCGCCTACGCGAAGCACCGGCCACTGTGCCTGCTCACGGGCCACGACGACCTTTCCGCGTTGGCGGCGGCCGCTGAGAAGAAGCACGGTCTGCCACGCGGCTTGATGAGCGCGATCGTCTCGGTGGAATCGGGTGGGCGCGCGCACCGCATCTCGTTTGCCGGTGCGATGGGACCCGCGCAGTTGATGCCCGGCACCGCGGCGTTACTCGGGGTCAACGATCCCTTCGATCCGGCGCAGGCGATCGACGCGGGCGCGCGCTATCTGGCCCAACAACTCAAGCGAAGCGGCCGGGTCGATCTCGCGGTGGCGGCGTACAACGCCGGCCCGGGCGCGGTGAATGGCAGCGTGCCGCAGAACGGTGAGACCGAGTTCTACGTGGCCAAGGTGATGAAGGCGCTCAACAAGCGCGCCGATTGATCAGCGGGTCGTCTGCCGGAAATTCTGGCCGCCGTTGTTGAGCCACAGGTCGGCCACGTCGCGCGCGAACGCGGTGTCACCGGGCGCATGGCAGGCGATGCCGGCGTGAATGGCGAACTCCACTTCGGTGCCCGGCGCGCAGCCCGAGAGATGAAAGGTGCCGTTGACGACGGGGCAGGGCACGTCGTTGCTCGAGACCACGTGCGTGGTCTTCCACCCGTCATGTGTCCAATGCAGTTGCAGCCAGGGCACGGTGAGGGCCCGAAAGCCGCGCTGCGTCCACCCGCGCGCCTCGGCTTCGCGGCGCAGCTCGAGCATCTCGCCGTGCACCAGAAAGTGCAGCGTGCTCACCGGCCCGCGGGTGGCGAACAACGAGTGGGTCAACCCCCGCGGCTCGGGCCTCGTCAGCGGAGGCAGGACAGGCACATCGGGTTGACTCGGCGGCGGTTGTTTGGGCTTCATGTGGTCTTCCCCCGGGCGCGCAAGCTACGCCCAAGCGCCGAGGTCCCGCCAGCGCCGACCCGACCAATCGGGACTGAGGTCTTTGACCTTTTGGTTATCGGCGTGTCCTCTCCCCAGAACGTGAGCCCTCCGGTGCCCAAGCTGCGTGTCATTCCCGGCGGTTCGGCCGGAGGAGTGGGGGCGGAAGGCAAACGCCCTCATGAGGAACTGGATGACCGTGAGCTCGTTCGCGCATTTTCTGCAGGCGATTCCCCGGCCTTCGGACAGCTGATCAAACGGCACCAGGAAACCGTCTTTCTCGTGGTGCGGCGCTACGCCCAGTCGGCCGACGAAGCGCGCGATCTGACCCAGCGCGCCTTTCTTCAGGCGCTCGAGGCGACCGAGCGGGCGCCGCTCTCGGCTGACGTTCCGTTCAAGGCCTGGGTGCTGCGCATCGCCATCAACCTGGGGAAGAACCACGTGCGCGACGCGGTCAGGCGCACCGAGCTGAGCGCGGGTGATGCGCCGCGGCCCCCGATGACGCTCGCGGACGAGGCCTTCGAGAAGGCAGAACAAGAGGCGCTCACCAGGCGCGCCGTGTTGGAATTGCCGGCCCGACAACGAGAGGTCTTCATGTTGCGCATCGACGCAGGGTTGCCGTTCGCCGAAGTGGCTTCGACCCTGGGCATCACCGAAGGCAACGCGAAGGCGCACTTTCATCACGCGGTGAAGCGGCTCAAGGAAGAGGTCGCGAAGTTGTCGGCCCCGGGAGGCACCTCATGAACTGTGACGACGTCGAACTCGAGCTGTCGGGAAGCGAGCCTTC
>JAYVNA010000876.1:0-24248 GCA_043758715.1 Archangium sp. | reverse complement strand
CGCATCTGAGCACAGCCACGGAGGACTGGTAATTCCCCGCCCGGGCGCGTGCTAAGGCCGCGCTCGCTCCATGGCCTCCGAAGCGCACAGTGTGTCGGGTCCTTCGCGGCTGCCGGTGGATCCCGCGGCGCGGGTGGTGCTGTTCGGTTCGTTGCTGGTGGGCTTCGTCTTGCGTGCGCGCATCGTCTTCACCGACGACGGCATCAACTGGCCCGACGAGATTTACCAATCGTTCGAGCCCGCGCACCGGCTGGTGTTCGGCTACGGGATGGTGGCGTGGGAATTTCTCGAAGGCGCGCGCACCTGGGCAGTGCCCGGCTTCGTCGCGGTGTGGTTGGAGCTGTGCAAGCTCGCCGGCGCCGACTCGCCCACTACCTACATCCCGGTGGTGAAGCTGGTCTTCTCTGCGCTCTCGGGCGTGGCGGCGCTCGGGGTGTACCGGCTCTCGCGGGGCTTCGGCGCTCGTGAACTCGAGTCGGCCGCGGCGTCGGCCATCTGGAGCCTGTGCGCCCTCGCGCTCTACTTTTCCCATCGCGCGATGAGCGAGAACCTCGCGGCGGTGTTGATCGTCTGGGGCGTGGCGCTGGTGTTGGAAGAGGGCTCGACGCGCGAAGGCCGCATCACGGGCGCGAGCCTGCTGGGCCTGGCCACGCTCGCGCGGTTGCAGTCGGGCGTGGTGTGCGTGGTGGTGCTGGGCGTGTTGCTCGCGCGCCGCAGCGCCCGGCGCGAAGTCTTCGAAGTGTTCGGCACCCTGGTGGCCTGGGCCCTGGTCTACGGCGCGTGGGACGCGGCGGCCTGGCACGCGGTGCCGAGCGCGAAGGCCGGGGGCTTCTTCCATTCGGCCGTCGTCTATTACCGCTTCAACATCGTGGAGAACCGCGGCGCCGGCTGGGGCACCGCGCCGTGGCCGTACTACTTCGTGTCGTTGTTCCGCACGATGCCCGGGGTGTCGCTCGCGCTCGGAGTTTCGGCGCTGATTGCCTGGCGCAAGGCCTGGCCGCTGCTGATCACCCTCGCGGCGTTCCTCGCCCTGCACCTGTTCGTGGCCCACAAGGAGCTGCGCTTCATTCTTCCCGTGATGCCGCTGGCGTGTGCGTTGGCCGCGCTGGCGATGTCGTCGTGGCCGCGGCAGCCAGCGCGGTTGGGGTTGGCGGCGTTGGGGCTGTGCGTGGCGGTCTCGGCGATCAATCACAAGGCGCTGACGATGGGCGAGGTGGGCAGCTACCCCGAGCGCGCGGACTCGAGCGCCTGGGACGACTTCGGTCCGGTCAATCGGCTCCTGCTGGCGGCGAGCAAGCAGAGCGACGTGTGCGGGCTGCGCATCGACGCCGCGCACCTCGCGTGGGCGGGCGGCATCACCTACCTGCATCGCAACGCCCCGCTCTACATGCCGGGGTTTTCGCCGCAGTCGGGGTTCTTCAATTACGTGATCACCCGGACGGGCAGCGGCGCCGAACACATCGCCACCGAAGGCCCGTGGGAGTTGGTGAAGATCGCCTCGACCTGCGTTCCCGACGTGAACTACAGCTGGAAACTGCCGTGACGAAAAAGACGACCCTGGTGGAGCAGCTGCGTGGCGCGACGAAGCTCGCGGTCGAGGCGACGAAGAATGTCACCGACCTCGTCGAGCAGATGCATCACACCATTGGAGGCGGGCCTGCGCTGCTCGGTCAGCCGTTGCTCGAGGTAACGAAGCTGCTGTCGGGGCCGACGTATGGCGCGATTCGTGGCGTCACGAAGATCGTGGGTGCAGGGCTCGATCTCGCGCTCGCCCAGCTGCAGCCGATGCTCGACAACGCGGGCAGCGAGCGGGGAATGATTCTCGCCGCGCTCAACGGCGTGATGGGCGACTACCTCGAAGAGACGAAGAACCCGCTCGCCATTCAGATGCAGCTGCGAAGTGGCGGGGTCGCGCTCGAGCTTTCGCGGGAGGCGCTGCAGACGAAATTTCCCGCGGGGAACAAGCTGCTGGTGCTCGTGCACGGCTCGTCGATGGAAGATCTGCAGTGGCTGCGCCGCGGGCACGATCACGGGGCTGAGCTGGCCAGGGAACTCGGCTTCGTTCCCATCTACCTTCGGTACAACAGCGGACGCCACGTGTCGGAGAACGGGCGCGACTTCGCTGGCTTGCTCGAGCAGTTGGTCGCCGCATTCCCCCGGCCGGTCGAGGAACTCGTGCTGCTCACGCACAGCATGGGTGGGCTGGTCGCGCGCGCCGCGTGTCACGTCGCTGAAGACTCGCAGCACGCGTGGAGGAAGCAGCTCAAAGCGCTGGTGACGCTGGGCACGCCGCACCACGGCTCGCCCCTCGAGCGCGGCGGAAATTGGGTCGACGTATTGTTGGAGGTGAGCCGCTACAGCGCGCCCCTGGCGAAGCTGGGCCACCTGCGCAGCGCGGGCGTGACGGATCTCCGCTACGGCAACGTGCTCGACGCGCACTGGCAGGGTGCAGATCGATTCGCTCACGCGGGCGACCCGCGCAAGGAACTGAGTCTGCCCGCGGGCGTCGAGTGTTTCGCGATCGCCGCGAGCCTGGGCGCGGGGCGGGGTGATGGGCTGGTGCCGGTCGACTCTGCGTTGGGCAAGCACGCGACCCTGACGCTCTCGTTTCCCGAAGCGCATCAGTGGACCGTCGACAAGACCTCGCACCTCGATTTGCTCAGCAGCGCCGAGGTCTACGCGAAGTTGAAAGAGTGGCTGGGGTCGCCTCTTCGGCGCGACTCTCTCCGCCCGTAAAATCGTCACCCGGTGACGATCCTCACATCGTCAACCGCCGCCCGATCACGAATCGCCCGGCGAGAATCGTCCGCATCGTCAACGCGCCTGAAAAGACTCGCGTCTGAGAATCGTCCGGGGCTCGAAAGCGGCTGCGCGCACCGTCCGCCGAGGTCAGAAAATTGCCCGCGGCCCGCGCGCCCGTACCATCGGCAAGTGAGCGCAATCGTCAACCAGCTGCTGCAGAGGTTCATCGACTCCGGACACCCGTTCTCGAGCACGGAGTTCGGGAAGGCCGCCGGCATCTCGCGCCAGGCCGTGCACCGTCACTTGAGCCCGCTGGTGAAGGACGGCACCTTGAGTCGAAGGGGGAAGGCGCGCGCCGCGCGGTATCAGAAGGTGGTGCCGCTGCGGCAGCGGGTGCAGGTGGCGAGCGCGGGCAGCTTCTACCGGCTCTCGGCGAGGTTGCTGCTGCTCGACGTGGTGGCCGGCCAGGTGACGCTCGACTTCACCGGGGTCATCGAGCTCGGCGACGAGTTTCTCGATGAGGTCTTTCTGGTCTGGGCGCCTGCACACCCGCGCGTCAGCTTGCTGGTGGCGCACCTTCCCTCGAAGCTGGCGACGCAGTTCTTTGCGTTCGCCCGAAGAGCGACGCCTCAGTCCCCCGCTTCAGCGCTTGACCAGCAGTAACGCGCAGGTCTTCTCGCCCACGCTCTTGTCCTGACAGGCACCCTTGATCAGCTCGAGGTTCTCGGTGAGTCCCCCGGTGGTGAGCCAGCCCTGTTGGCCGACGTCGTAGGCCACCCGCAGCTTGTACGCGGCCAGGCTCGAGAGCTTCTTCGGCTTGAACACCCGGTAGGGGTTGGTGAACAGGTACGGGCGCCCTCCGGGTGGATCGGGCAACTCCACGCTCGCCTCTGACTCGAAGAGCACCGCCCACAGCAGGCGCTGCCGGGCCGTGCGCACGCCCTCTGACACCACCTGCTGCAGCGCGGCGCTGCCGATGGCCGGAGCACCGAGCAGCTTCTTGACCTCGCCCACCGCGCCCGCTTCATGCGCCTCGTGGAAATCGTGCAGCCACTTCGAGGCCTGCCGCGCCTCGTCGGGTTGGGCCGAGAACACCGCCCACGTCGGGCCCGCCGAGACCCCGCTGCGCGTCACCTCCTCACCATTTCGCGCGCGGAAGCTGATCACCCCCGCGTCGAGCGGCCAGGAGGCCGGGGTGTTGCCCGTTCGCTCGAGCTGGGCGTCGGACAGCCGATACACACCGCCGCAGCGATCGAACGGAAACGAGTCACACCCGGCGCCGCCGTCGCAGCGGGCCTGCGCGCAGCGATCCCATTCCGAGCGCGCCACCGTGCCTTCGAGCTCGAGGTCGACGCCGCCATCGGTGGGCCGCCAGCGATAGCTCGACGGCTTGCCCAGCCAGCCCATCTCTTCGAGCATCGCCGCGGGCGCCTCGGCCACTTCAGAGACGACCTGCAGCGCCGAGGGTTGGCCTCCGCTGAGCACGCGCATGTCGCGCAGGGTGGCGCGGTACTTCACCTCTTTCGCGCCCAGGGTGACCGTCGCTTCCACTTCACTGGGAGCAATCGGGCAACCGAAGAGGAAGGCCATCGCAGCGAGAGCCAGAGCGCGAGCGTTCACGGCCGGGCACTCTGGCTGACAATCCTGAAAATCGCGCGTCTCCTGTCTCCCTCTCCCCGCGGGGGAGAGGGTCAGTCAGCATCTTGTCTACTGAGCCGTCACTCAGAGCGCGCCCGGCCGGAGAGGCCCTACACGCACTCATTGCTGGTTCGAATCCAGCCGGCCCGAATCCAATCGGGCCGTGGCGGAATGGTAAACGCACTCGTCTGTAGAACGAGCCTCACTCAGCCGGCTTCTCCACTCGGGCGCACTTCACTTCTTTTTCATCAGGGCGTTTGCCTTCCACCGTCACTTGTTCATGAGGGCGTTTGCCTTCCGCCCTCACTTCTTTCAGGCAGGCGCTGTAACGCTGCCGTCGGGTTTGGCGTAGGAACGGCCAGCCGATGAACTTCGCAACTCTCCAGACGCGGTACCGCCAGAGCACGCCCTTCCGCTGGGCCGTCGACCTCACGGTGCTGCTGGCGATCGTTCTCGGCGTCGGCCTCTACCAAACGCGCAACCACCCGCGGGGCGCGGCCCCCGGCTACACCTTCACCACCCTCGATCAGGCGCCGGTCGCGCTCAGCTCCCTGGCCGGCAAACCCACGCTGCTGGCGGTCTGGGCGCCCTGGTGCGGGGTCTGCAAAGCCGAATCAAGCAACGTCTCCCGCGCCCACGCGTGGCTGGGCGATCGCGCGAACGTGGTCTCCATCGCCACCTCCTTCAACGACGTCTCTGAAGTTCGGCAGTACATGAGCGCGCAGGGCGTCGACTACCCGGTGCTGCTCGCGGCCGAAGACTTTCAACGGGTGATGCACGTGGAGGCCTTCCCGACCGTGTTCATCCTCGACAGCCAGGGCCGCATCGTCAGCTCGATGCAGGGCTACACCACCACCCTCGGACTGGTGTTCCGCACGCTCTGGGCTGGCTAAGAAGTGAGGGCGGAAGGCAAACGCCCTCCTGGAAAAAGAGGTCTTGTGATCAGCGCCCGCACCCTCAAAGACCTGGTGGCTCACTTCGCCCGGCGCAATCGCCTCGTGCTGATTCCGCTGCTGGTCGTGCTGCTGCTCGCCGCGGTGTTGCTCTTCGCCACCCAGGGTCTCGCGGTGGTGACGCCGTTCGTCTACGCGCTCTTCTGACGCTCCAAACGAAACAGCCTCCCGTCTGAGGGGAGGCTGTCGGGTGTTACGACGACTGGAACGACCTCAGAGCGACTTGAGGTACGAGACCAGGTCATCGACCTCGGCGTCAGACAGCCGCGACGTCTTGCCGTGCAGGTCAGCCGCCTGGCCCGTCAGAATGCGGGCCTTCAGGGTCTGCGCCGAGCCGTCGTGCAGGTACGGGGACGTGCGCGACACGCCGAGCAGCGAGGGGGTGTTGAGGCCACCGTGGGGGAGCAGGTTGAGGTTGTCCTGCACCGCGCCGGTCTTCACGTAGGTACCGACGTCCGCGAAGGTGTTGTCGGTGAAGGTCTCGCCGTTGTGGCACGAGGTGCACTCGGCCTTCTCGAACGCCGTGCGGCCGCGGGCGACCACGTCAGCCGCGGTGCTGGCGTGCGGGTTGTCGGCCTTGGGCATCGACTCGATGAAGGCCGCGACCTGGACTTCCATCGCCGGCGTCACGCCCTTGCCGCCCATGCGGTTGGTCACCGTGTGCGTCATGAACGAGAGCAGGTCGTTGAACTCGCCGTTCCAGTGGAAGGGCGCCGTCTTGCTCAGCATGCGGCCCTGGAGCGAGGGGGTCTGGCGCGGCCCGTCGGGGAAGTTCCAGACGTGACCGTCTTCGCGGCCTTCGAGGTGGCAGGTGGCGCAGCTGATGCCGGTCGAGGGGTTGTTCATGCGTGCGTCGGTGGCGCTGAAGAACAGCTTGCGGCCCGCCGCCGCGGCAGAGCTGAGCGACTCACGGGTGGTGAGGCTGGTGGTGCCGGCGTTTGTTACGCGGCCCGACACGGACTCGAGGCGCGAGATGGAGTGGTCGAACGAGTTGTAGACCCACGCCGACTTGCCATCGTGCGAGACGGCGATGCCGGTGGGGCCCGAACCGACGCTCACCAGCTGCGAGACCGAGCCCGAGGGCAGGCCGAAGCGGCCCGGCTCGAGGCCGACGTCGTTGGCGCCGAAGCTGGTGGTGTCCTTGGTGCGGCTGGTGGCGACCACCGCCACGTTGTTCGAGTCCATGTTGGCGATGAAGAGGAACCGGCCCGTCGCCTCGACGGCGATCGCCTTGGGACCCTGCACGGGCATCTCAGGAATGGGGCTGGTCAGGAGCATCGGGGGGCGTTCGGCACTGCCCTCTCCGCTGCAGGTGGCGAGGTCGTCGACCATCGGGCGGCCTTCGGAATCGAAGGTCAGCAGGGCCGGTGAAGCGACCGCGGTGGTGCCGCAGCTGCCGCCGCCGTAACCCGAGCTGCCGCCGCCGTTGATCGGCTCGGCGATGCCGCCGCCGGTGGTGGTGTTGAGCACCGAGTCAGTGGCGATCAGCGAGGCCACGTAGAGCTGCTTGCCGTCAGGCGAGACCGTCATCGCCTCGAGGCCCATGGGGCGCGCGGTGGAGATGCCTGCATTGCCGCCGGGGAAGGGCGCAGGCGATGCGCCGCCGAAGCCCGGGTCCTTGGTGCCGGTGTTGGTGTTGACGATGCCCAGGGCCGAGGCGTTGAGGGCGTTGAACAGCCCCGTGCCCGACTTGACGACCTTCGCGCTCGCGACGTCGACCATCACCAGGTCGCCCTGCTTGTAGAGCGAGATGGCGGCGGTGCCGTCGCCCATCAGGGTCAGGCCGCGCGGCTCGTGGCCGACCGGCACTTCCCACTTGAGGGTGAGGGTGGCCGTGTCGAAGGCCATCAGGGTGCCGAAGTCGGAATCGGTGAGGCTGGTGGCGTTCACCACGTAGAGCGTCTTGCCGTCGGTGCTGGCGGCCAGGCCCACGGGCTCCACGGCCACTGCGATGCGGGTCGACTCGGCGGTCTCACCCTTGCGGATGACGGACACGCTGCGATCGAGGCGGTTGGTGACGTAAACGGTGCCGTCGGGGGCCACGAGCACCTTCTCGGGCTGCCGGCCCACGGCGATCTCCGAGACCACCGTCTGGGTCTTCGCGTTCACCACGAAGAGGGTGTCGAGATCGCTGTCGGCGGCGTACAGCAGCGCGTCGTCATGGCTGACGCCCAGCGAGCCGTTGGCACTGTTGCCACCACCTGTCGCGTTGTTGCTGCAGCCGGGCGCGAACGCCATGGTCACGGCAAGTGCGGCACCCAAGAGTCTGTTCTTCATGTGAAACCCCGGTTTTCTGAGGAACTGCGGAGGGAAAAGCTCGGAATCAGGAGATCGCTGGAAACCGATGGTTGACTAATGCAGGCGCGAAGCCAGTCTGCAAGGGCTGCACTGGCGATCGATGGAACGCGTGATCTCGGTCATTCATATCGACGTGGGATAACGGCCTACGTCGATCAGCCGCCTTGCCGGATCAGGGGTCACTTCGTGAGGGTCTGCTTTTTCACGGCCTCGGCCCCGGCCTTCGCCGCGGCTTCATCGAGATAGCGGGGGGCGTCGGCCAGCGAGAGGTCGTCGTTGAAGCGGTAGAGGCGCGGCATGCCGGTGGGCACGTTGATCTCGACGATCTCGTCGTCGCCGATCTTTTCGAGGTGCTTCATCAGCGCGCGCAGCGAATTGCCGTGCGCGACCACCAGCACCGTCAACCCCGCGCGCAGCTGCGGCACCACGCTGTCGTGCCACCAGGGCAGCACCCGGGCCACCACGTCCTTGAGGCATTCGGAAGCCGGCAGGGCGTCGGGGGCGAGCAGGCGGTAGCGCGGGTCGCGGGCCGGGTGAAACTCGTGATCAGGCGTCACCTTCGGAGGCGGCACGTCGTAGCTGCGCCGCCACAGCTTGACCTGATCAGCCCCGAACTGCTGCACCATCTCGACCTTGTCTTTGCCCTGCAGGGAACCGTAGTGCCGCTCGTTGAGCCGCCAGGTGCGGTTGACCGGAAGCCACACCTGGCCCGAGGTCTCGAGGGCGAAGTTCGCGGTGCGGACGGCGCGGGTGAGCAGCGAGGTGTGGCAGGTGTCGAAGCTGAGCTTGGCGTCCTTGAGCTGCTGGCCTGCCGCGCGGGCTTCGGTTTCTCCGAGGGGCGAGAGGTCGACGTCGACCCAACCGGTGAAGAGGTTTTTCTCGTTCCAGAGGCTCTGGCCGTGGCGGACGATGACGAGGGTCGAGGTCATGGCGGCCGTATATCAAGTGCGGCAGCATGCGGCCGTGCCTGATGCCGCTCCCCAGTCATCGAAGCAAAACGTGCTGCTGTTGGCGTTGCCCGTCGGCATCCTCGTGCTGGTCGCGCTCTTCATGCACTACCTGGGCGTCATCCCGGACTGAGCCGGGCCGCTCTCAGCTCAGCGGGGTGATGATCACCCGGGCGCCTTCGGCGGTGAGGCGCACCGGCCAGGGCATCCGGGGTGCCCGGCGAGCGCACTGCAGCAGCCCTTCCCACCCGGAGCCGTCGTGAATTCCCCGCGCGGTCAGGTGCCGCCGTAACGCGCGCGCCGCGTGGACGGCCTCGGTGAGATCGACCGCGAAGTTCAGGTCGAGGTGCGGCGCGCCCGTCTTGCGCGCACGGGAGAAAGCATTGCGCGACCACACCTCGAGCGAGATGAGCGCCTCGGCGCCAGCCAGCTCGGGCTTGCGCGCTTCCACCATCGCCCAGTTCATGAAGGCATCGCCCAGGGAGCGGGTGCCCTTCACGAACCAGTCGCGGTAGATGATCGACGCGGTGAAGCGCGCGAGCTGATCATTCGTGGGCGCGACCGCGGCCCGGGAAAGCGGCACGTCGGCGTCGAGGTGTTGGGCGATCACCGCGAGCCGATAGTCGAGCTCCGGGCCGGGCGTGCGATGCACCTCGTCGAACAATTCCCAGGCACCGGTGAGCCGCCCGGTCTCCTGCTGCCCCGAAGGAGAGAGGTTCGGGGTGAGGGGCGAACCGGCCTTGGGAACGCTCTTCCTCAGTCGCTCGAGCACCCGCCGCGCGACGGGCTCAGGGTGCCCATCACCTTCGTAGGTCACCGCCCGCAGCGCGCTGCACCGCGGCCTGATCTCATCGAACAATGCCCAGGTTTCATCGCGAATCGGTTGGGGGTGATCATCGGCGTAGGCCTTCCCCGTCACCACGCCGCCAGCGAGGTGCAGCTGAGCCACCCGGTCCCAGGGGAACTTCTCGAGGCCTTCGATCAACCCCAGGCCACGCGTGAGCTGGTGCGAGAGCAGATGCCCCAGGTCGAGCAACAGCAGACACCCGGTGGCGTCGCTGAGCTTCACCATGAACTCCATCACGTGCATCGAGCCGCGCGCGGTCATCACCACCGGGTTCTCGATCAACAGCGGCACCGGCATGGCGTCGCGCACGTGTGAGACGTGCTGCACGCACTGCCCGAGCCCTTCGGGCGTGAGCGGAGGCGTGAGGTACAGATAGCCGGGCAGCGCGGTGCCGGTGTGGTGCCACCAGCCGACGTCGTTCGACACCCACGGGCTGCCGACGGCGCTCACGTGGGCGGCGGCGAGGGCGAGGCGTTGTTTTGACTCGAGCTCCGGGCCGTACAGGTTGAGATGTACCGGGTGGTAGATCACCGGCACCTCCGCCCGGCGCTTCTCGAGCTCGGGGAAGAGCGACGCTTCGACCCTCGCCTGTGCCACGTCGAGCGGCGCGCTGTATTCCACGTAGTCGAACAGCCCGGGGTTCGCGTCCAGCAGCGCGTAGGGGCGCGGCACGTCAGTGACCTGTGCGTTCGATGACAGCCCCAGACCCAAGTAGGGAAGTGCGCTCACGACGCAGCCTCTAACTCGATTCCCGTGCTATCGCTCGCGCGCGCATGAACTCCCTCCCACTGTGGGTTGCCCAGACGCTGGCTTCCGCCTTCCTGGCGATCCTCTTTCTGCAATCGGGGCTCGACAAGGTCCTCGATTGGAAGGGGAACAAGGAATACCTCACGGGGTACTTCGCCAAGACGCCGCTGCGGCGCTTCAGCACCTTCCTGCTCTTCAACATCACGGGGCTCGAGGTGGTGACGGGCATCGTGTGCGCGGCGGGGTGCATCACCGTGTTGCTGACGCGGGCCTCGGCCATCGCGTTCGCGGGCGCGGCGTTGGCGGGCGTGAACGTGGTGAGCCTGTTTTTCGGGCAGCGCCTCGCGAAGGACTACGCGGGCGCCGCGGGCATGGTGCCGTACGCGGTGTTCGCGATCGGCGCGGTGCTGTTGCAGGGCTTCAACCTCTGAAGAAACGCCCTCATGATCAAGTGAACGTTCGCGACGGCCTTGAAGAACGAGGTCAGTTCGGATTCAGGCTGTTGCTCACGATCAGGCGCTCACGTCACGAAGTCGCTTGCCGGGGAGGGCCTCTGTTTTGTGAGTAATGGACCATGACCGCGCGGTAATGGTCCATTACCCGCGAGGGAGACCGACCCGCCCGGCAGGCAGAGTAACCATCACGAAGCCAGGTCACCGAGTGACCGAGCTCGAAGTGGAGAGGCCTGTTCGAGGCGTGCGACACCTCACGCACCCCGCCCTCCACGCTCATCACGGTGCTGTGCCGTGAAATGAGCGTCTCGCTTCTCAATGTGGGGCGCGCTTCCAATGAAGCAGAGATCAAGTCGTGTAGACTTGATCACCCGTGTCAGAAGCCGCGGGTGATGGTGAAGCAACGAGAGCAGCAACACCGGCAGACGGCGCGTCATGCCCGCGCCCGGGGCGTGAAGTTGAGCCTCGTCGTCACTTCCTCGTCGCTCAGCTCGCGATACCCGCCCACCGGCACGTCGAGCTCGAGCGAACCCACCGCTTCCCGATGCAACGCGAGCGTCGGCAACCCCACCACGTTGAGCATGCGTTTGACCTGGTGGAAGCGCCCTTCGGTGAGCACCAGCTCCACTGCGTCTTCACCGCGCGGCTTCGCCCTGGCCGGCCGGGTCAACTCGCCGTCGTCCAGCTTCACGCCGCGCCGCAGCGGCTCGAGCTTCGCGTCATTGACCTTCGCGCCCACGCGCGCGACGTAGCGCTTGGGCAGGTGCGTCGAGGGCGCGGTCGCGTGCGCGACGAACTTCTCGTCGTTGGTGAAGAGCAGCAGCCCGGTGGTGTCGCGATCGAGCCGGCCCACCGCGTGCCAGCCGAAACGCTGCATCTCCTGAGGCAGCACCGCGGACAACGCTTCGAACACCGTGCCGATGCCTTCGGGGTCGCTCCCGTGCGTCACCACGCCCGCCGGTTTGTGAAACACGAGCACCCGGGTGCGAAACGCAAGGGAGACCTCTCGCCCATCCACCGACACCCGCGAGTGTGGGTGAACAGGGGCCATCGGCTCCTTCTCCACTCGGGCGTCGAGCTTCACCCGCCCGTCGCGAATGGCTGTTTCAGCCTGTTGCAGCGGCATCACCCCCGCGCGCGAGAGAGCGCGAGAGAGCCAATCAGCACCGGCAGCGGAATCGCGCAGCCGCGCCGCTTCCAGCCAACGAGGTGGTTTCTTTGAGCCGCGCACCCCCGCCTCCTACCTCAGCCACGGCGGCCGCGACGCTGGAGTAGGCTTCGCGCCGCGCGCAGGGGGCTGCGCACGTTCGACATGACCACGACTCCTACGCTCGCGCGCTATCAGGTGCTGGGCCGCCTCGCGACGGGCGGCATGGCCGAGGTGTGGCTGGCGCGCGCGGTGGGCGCCGCGGGTTTCGAGAAGCTGGTGGTGCTCAAGACGATTCTTCCGCAGCTCGCGCAGAACCCTCAGTTCGTCTCGATGTTCGTCAACGAAGCGCGCCTCGCCGCGATGCTCAGTCACCCGAACTGCGTGCAGATCTTCGATCTCGGGCAGGAAGGCGAGTTCCTCTACATCGCGATGGAGTACCTTGAGGGCTTCTCGCTCGCGCGGGTACTCCGGCGGTCCAAGATGATGGGCGTGCCCATCAGCGAGCCCATCATCTCGCGCATCATCATGGATGCGGCCAGCGGCCTCGACTACGCGCACCGCCTCAAGGACCGGGAAGGCCGTCACGTGGGCGTGGTGCACCGCGACGTCTCGCCCGACAACCTGCTCGTCGGTTTTTCCGGCCAGGTGAAGGTGGTCGACTTCGGCATCGCCAAGGCCCGTTCGCCTGCGCTCCTGGGCTCGGTCACCACCGCGGGCACGGTGAAGGGCAAACACGGCTACATCGCGCCGGAGTACCTGCTCGGCCAACCCCTCGATGGCCGCGCCGACGTCTTCGCGCTGGGCGTGGTGCTGTATCGCGCGCTCACCGGCAAGCGGCCCTTCACCGGCCCCACCGACGCGGCCATCTCGCTCGCGGTGATCAAAGATGCGCCACGCGACCCGTTGGAGCTGTTGCCCACGCTGAACCCCGCGCTCGCCACCGTGGTGCTGATGGCGCTCGAGAAAGAGCCCGCGGCGCGCTTCGAGTCGGCGCGCGCGATGCGGCAGGCCATCGAAGTGGCGGTGGTGCACGCGGCCGAGAACGAAGAGGTCGCCGAGTTGATGAACGTCTTGTGGCCGCCGGGTGATGAGGAGCGCGTCGCGCTCAGCGCCCTCGCCAGTGGCACGCACGAACAGACCAGCAGCCCTGCGTTGCGGTCGGTGGTGTCGGGCACCTATGCCTCGCTGGCGACGCCCCTGGGCCAGGTCGCTCCGGCGGCGTTGCTGCAGACTGTTTCCCTCCCGCCGCCCCCGGCGTTGCTCGAGGAGACCCGGCCGGCACCGCAACACACCGTCAACCTCGCACCGTCGCCGAGCCTGCTGGCCGCGGCCACCCGCAACCCCAGCTCGAAGTCGTTTCCCGCCGTCACCAGCTCCGGCCCGCTTCCCGCTTTCGACACCGCGGAGCAGCCGGCTTTCGAAGAGCCGCCGGGGACCAGCCGTGGCTGGTGGGTGGGACTGGCGGTGGTGGTCTTGGTGCTCGTCGCGGGCCTGGGAATGCTCTTCAAGGACCGCCGCCGCCCGGTCCCGGCCCCTGAAGTGGCGCCTGCCACGCAAGCACCCGCGGGGGCCCCGGGACACTGAGCGGGGTGACGCCGGTCAGACCTCCCGCTTTACTTTTTGGCGGCAGCCAACGGCTTCTTCATCGCAGCCGCGGGGCCCAGCACCAGCTCGTCATCGAGCAACCGCACCATCTCATCGAGCTTCGCGCGGTAGGTCGGGTACTCCTGCGCCGACAACCGCTCGCAGGTGGTGCGCCAGGTCTGCTTGCTCTTCACCACCCGCCCCGTCTGAGAGACCTCGCGGGTCAATGACAGGCACGGCAGGCTGACCGTTCCACCGCTGGGCAGCTTCTTGGTCTCGAAGCCTTCCGGCACGGTGAGCTCCAGCTGCATCTGGCTCATGGTGGGGGTGCCCAGCAAGAGCGGGTGATCACGGGTGGCGAGCGCGAACGTGTTTCGCGGGTTCGCATCAGAGGGCAGCTTGAGCCGCAGGGTATCGCCCTCGGACCGCGCGAAGGTTCCCGCGGCGACCTGCATGCGAATGGCGGCGGGCACGCGCAGCGACTCCACCTCGAGCGCGCGCACGTCACTGGTGGTCGCGTTCGGCAGGTACGAAGACGCAATGCGCTGGGCTATCTGCGTGAACACCGCCTGGTTCTTCGCGGTGCGGCGAATCGCAGAGCCCGAGCGGCCGACGGCCTCGAGCGTGAGTGAGCCCTTGGCGCCGCCCTTGGGGTCGACGTCGAGCACCACGGTGGTGGTCTCGCGATTGAACTCCGGCGACTGGAAGGGGATCTCGCGCCAGGTGTGCACGTTGGTCTTGGGGTCGAACACCAGCGAGCGCGTGCCGACGTCGTCGCTGCGCACCGAGGCCACGTCGAGCAGCTCAGCGGTGGGGTCGAAGAACCGCGCCTTCACCCCGGGCTGCTCGGGCACGTAGACGATGGCGTGGTTGAACTGCTGCATGGGCACGTCTTCACGCACGGGCCCGGAGTCACGCGTGCGCACCAGCGCGAAGTGCGCGTCGACGCCCAGCTTGCGCGCCAGCTCGATGAAGAGCACCGCCTTGTCCTTGCAGTCGCCGTAGCGCCGCTCGAGGGTCATCGAGGCGGGGTGCGGTTTGACGCCGGCGATGAAGCTCTCGTAGTCCTGCTGGTAGCGGATCTCTTCCATCACGAAGGTGTGAATGCGATCGAGCTTCTCGGCCGCGTCGGGCTCTCCCTTGCCCAGGCCTCGCGCCACCACGTCGAGCTCGGGGCTGTCACGGAAGACGCCCTCGAGCAGCGCCTGTTCCCACGACAGCCAGGTTTTCCAATCAGGCACGGTGGACAGGTAGATGTTGATGGCCAGCTCGCCCACGGTGGGCATCGCGGGCTCGCTGATCAACGGCGGCGTGCTCTTCGCGGTCCACGCGAAGCGGAGCAGGTCACCGCGCTTCTCCTGCGTGGGCTTGAGCTCGCCCACCTTGTACTCGTGCAGCTTCGCGTTGAGGGGCGCCCAGAGCACCAGGGTCGATTCTTCGCGCTGATCACCCACGCCCTGGAAGCTCCAGGTCTCGTTGTAATACCGGGCGAGGTAGCCCTTGGGAGGACTGTCGAGGCGGTACTGGAGCACCAGGGTCGAGCCCGGCTGCATGCCGCGAAAGAAGATCTGCCGGTTGCGCTCGCTCGAGGCTTCGCTGCGCTGGCCCTTCTCGTCGACCGCGTAGGCGTGCAGCACGCGCAGCCGGCCACCGCCGACGCTCTGGCGGATGATGCGATCTCGGCCTTGCGCGTTCCACGCGTGCACCACCACGCTCACCACGTTCGAGGTGCTGCCGTCGGTGTTGAGCAACGTGACTTCGTGATCGAGCAGGTACGCCACGTCGGCACCGGGCAGTTGCTTGAGCTGGCCGCGCGCCTTGACCAGCGCCTCGAGCCGGGTCTCGTCGGGCATGTCGGCCATCCACTCGCCGCGGGTCTCGGGCGAGAGGAACTCGACGCGATTGGCGAGCGCTTCGTTCTCGGGGTTGAGCTCGACGGCGCGCTTCCACAAGGTCACGGCGCCGGCGCTGTCGCCCCGCTCGTAGAGCAGATCTCCCCGCTTGGCCCTGGGCACCGAGGCTTCAGGTGAGAGCGCTTCGGCCTTCAGCAGCGACGCCTCAGACCCCTTGAAGTCACCGAGCCGCCGCTGCGTTTCCGCGAGCGCGAGCCAGGTGGAGTAGTCGGTGGGCCAGGATTCCAGCCGCGCTTCCTGGTGCTTCCTGGTCTCGCGGAAGTCGGCCGCGTCCCAGGCGAGGTCGGCTTCCCGGCGCAGCACTTCGGGGTGGAAGGGCAGATCTGCGAGCACCTTGTCGGCGAGCTCCACCGCTTCTTCGCGTTTGCCGAAGCGGGAGAGAGCGCGACTCAGCTCGAGATCTTCCTCGGGCGAGCTGCCGAACTTCTCGGAGCGCTGCTTGAGCGTGCGCACTTCGTCTTCGGTCCAGCCCTCACCGCGCCAGACCTCGGCGAGCAGGTCCCAGACTTCGTGCAGCTCGGGCTTCTCCTTCTGCATCGAGAGCAGGCGATCACGCGCCTTCTGCTTCAGGCCCTGCTGCTGGTGAAAGCGCGCCTGGCGCAGGCGAATGAAGGGCAGCGTGTCGCCGACTTCGGTGTCGAGCGCTGCGAGGAGATCGGCGGTGCGGCCCCGCTCCTGGTTGTACCAGAGCGCATCGACCACCCAGGACCGCAGGATGAGCGAGCGAGGCAGCTTCGAGACCGCGGCATCGGCAAAGCGCACCGTGGTGGCCCCGCCAGCGCTCAGGTGGGCCCAGCCGACGAGGTGCGCGAGCATGCGCGCAGGCGTGCCGGTGAGCCCGCTGACGCGCCATGCCAGCATCGGGTCGAGCTCGCGCTTGAACGGGTCTCCTTCGAACGGCGTGACGCGCGCGGCGAGCAGCCACAACCCTTCGCGGTGCGCCGACTTGATCAGCACTGAGTGTTGACCCTTGGTCAGCGTGAGCGGAATGACGAGGTGATCAGGCACGCTGCGCTCGAGCTGCGCGGCGCCGAAGACGAGCTTGCCGTCGACCCAGACCTTCAACGGATCAGTCGAGGTGAGCCGGAGCGCCTGCGGGCCATCGGTCTCGGTGGTGAAGGTGCCCTGCGCGAACGCGGCGGCCCATCGCGTGGGGGTCATGAGCTGGAGCAGGTCGTAGCGGCCCCGCGAATCTTTCGGGGCGTCGGTGCGCCAGGTGACGGGACCGATGCGGCCTTCGTATTTCTCTGTCAGGCCGGGGCGCTGCTCGGGCGCGAACTCGAGATCGAAGCCCTTGCCCTGATCGTTGTCCCAGGTGCCGGCGAAGGCCAGGTTGAGCTGACCGGGAATCGACGCGAGCGCTTCGTCACGCCCGCTGAAGTCGCCCTCGGCGTTGAGCATGGTGGCGAGGTGGGCCGCGGCGAGCGACCGCACATCGGGCGAAGGGTGATTGGTGACGAGGCTTCGATACAGGTCACGCACCACCGCGCGTTCCGACCAGGTCAGCTCGAGAGAAGCGAGCACGTGCAGGTGGAAGAGGCTCGCGTCGCCCCCGGTGTCCGAGAGCACGGCGACGAGGTGCTTCACCACGTCGGCGTCACGGGCCTCGAGCTGGGCCAGACGGGCGGCGAGCTCGTGGTGGAGGGCGGTGTCCGGCCCGGCGGCCTGGGCATCGGCGAGCGCGGCGCGGAGTTGGTCGGGCGTCTCGGCCCGATAGAACGCTTCGGCGGCGGCGGTGAGCTTCGCTTCGTCTTTCGGGGTCACCCGGGTGAGGGGCGTCAGCGTGGCGCACCCGGTGACGAGGAGAGCGGCGAGGGCCAATGACAATGAGCGCATGTGGGGCTGCTTATAGGCAGCACCCGGGGGAAACGCGCGCCCCCCGGTGGAGCAGGTCCGTCGGAAGGTGAGGACTCGGTCGACAACCCCTCCATCGTCCAAATTGATGCCGCTCTCCAAAGGGGCCCGCTCGTTCGGGCCCGTGTGCTCGATAAACCGCGTGTCAGGTCAGAGCGCGCCGCCCGAGGTCTTTGCGAAGTTGAGGAATGGCTGGCGTCGGGAACTGCACCTCGAGGTGAGGTGGGGTTCAAGGGTTCCGTGCGGTGCTCGAGTCAAGCAGGCCCTCGGGTCGCACAAGGACGTTCACGGTCCGAAGTTGATCCTCCCGAGTCACCGCGGCAGCAAAGGTGACGTGGGAACGTCACCAGGAGAACCCTCGTGAGCATTACGAAGCCAGGTCACCAGAGTGACCCGGCGCGAAGCTCGGGAGGCCAGCCTGCATCGGGCGCGAAGCGAGATCGGCCCCCGACGCCCCCTCACGGCTTCAGTTTTTCGTGAGCTTCTTGATCAGCTCGATGGCCTCTTCGGCGCGTGGCTGAAATGAGGTTTCGTCTGCGGAGATGCACAACGGGGCGAGTGCTCCGGTGACCACCCCGAGGCAGCCGCTGGATCATTGGCGCGGGCGCACACGCACTCAGAGTAGAGGTCAGACACCGTGACTGATCTCTCCGCATTGTCCCGCAGGCTCGAACGCGCGCAGGCGCAGATAAACGAACGCCTCAACGCCGCGGCTGGCGGCAAGAGTTTGCCCGTAGGCGGCGGCTTCGCGCACTTTCGCGGGCCCGCGCACCCACTCAATCAGGCGCTCGGACTCGTCGACCCCATCGATGAGAACACCTTGATGGAGGTCGAAGCCTTCCTTGGTGAGCCGACCGTGCTCGAGCTGAGTCCAGGTGCCGACGCGGCCCTGTGGCCTTTGCTCGCGAAGCGCGGCTATCGCGTGCACCAGTTTCAGCAGTTGTGGGTTCGCGCGGTGAAAGCCGTGCCGCTGCAGGGCGACGTTCGCGAGGTGTCCGTGAGCGAGGCTGATCAGTACAACCGCCTCGTGGGCGCAGGCTTCATGGGCGTCGACGAGTGGCGCACCTTCGAGCCGCCCTTCTCGATGTCACTCGAGCCATCCGGCGTCTTCGGCTTCGTGGTGTCGGTGAACGGCGAGCTGGCCGGCGGCGGAATGCTCGGCGTCGTCGATGGCGTCGCGGTGCTCGCAGGTGACTCGGTCCTGCCCCGTTTCCGGGGGCGCGGACTGCAGCAGACGTTCGTGTACGCGCGGCTGCGCAAGGCGTACGAACTCGGCTGCGACCTCGCCTGCGCTGGGACTGCGCCCTCGACGGCCAGTCAGCGCACGTATGAGTCCTGCGGCTTTCGCGCGGCATACCCAAAGTTGGAACTCGCGCGCTGATCAGCGCGACGCCCTGAACTGGTCCACGTGATGCAACGCCCTCTCCCCGGGGGAAGTCATGGGGAGACTGGGCGTGTGCGCGCTCTTCGGGGCCGCCATCTGTGCGTGCAGCGGGGCGCGGGGAACTGACTTCGACGGCGGTACCACGGGAGGCGTCATCGACGGTACCGGCACCGGCGCTTCCTTCATGCTCTCGTTGACGCCCGGGGTGCTGAGCATCACGCCGGGCAACACGGGCACGGTGGAACTCGTCATCGCCCGTCAGAACAACTTCATGGGCACCATCGAGCTCTCGATCGATCCGCCTGACGTCGGAGTCCTCTCCGCCACGCAGCTGATCGGCAAGAACAGCGTCAGCGTGTTGCGCATCGTGGTTCCGGCGACGGCACCCTCGGGAAGTTCGTTGGTGACCATCACTGCGCGATCGGGGGCCTTCTCCATGAGCGCGACCCTCGAACTCACCATCACCGCCCCCGCGGAGATCGGGCTCGTCGACGATGACGGCGCTGAGAACTCCGCGGCTGATCAGCTCTTCCCCAAACTGCTGCGCAAGGCCGGGCTCGCGTTCGCCCCAACGACCCTCGGAGCGGACCTTCGGCGGTTTCGCACCTTGCTCTGGTACACCGGGCAGCGCGCACTCTCGGCGGCCGAGCAGTCGACCTTGCGCGCTTTCCTCGACGAGGGCGATCGCACGCTCATCTTCTTCTCCAGCGCTTCGCCGCCGCTCGACGATCTCGGCTCGACCTCGGCCGTCCAGCAGCGCGAACGGCCCTTCAACCTGAGGGGTGCCACGGTGATGACCGGCCTGACGCTCTCGATGGGCGGCGCGCGGCTGGCGCTCATCACGCCGAAGCCGGGCACCGACACCTTGTTCTCCACCACCCAGGGGACCGAGCCCGTGGTGATTGCCGTGGCGCGCAAGGGCGTGGGCGCCGCGGCGAGCTCGAAGGCCGTGTTCTTCGGGTTTCCCCTGGAGGAAGTGATCGACGTGGGCACCGACGCCAAGGCCACCGCCTTCCAGCGCGTGCTCGCGTACTGAAGGAACGCGCCTACACTGCGCGTATGAGTGACGATCGCCCCGGTGGGCTCATCGCGTGGCAGTTTCGGCACTACCCCGAGTTCCACGGCTCACGCCGAAACCTGGTGCTGCACGTTTTGACCGTGCCGCTCTTCCAGGCGGGCACGGTGCTGCTGCTCACGGGTTGGCGCAGCCTCTGGTGGCTCTCGCTGGTCGGCCTCGGCGCGATGGCGATCGCAGTGGTGGTGCAGGGCCGCGGGCACGCGATGGAAAAGAATCCGCCTGTGCCTTTCAACGGCCCCCTCGACGGGCCGGCGCGCATCTTCACCGAGAACTGGCTCACCTTTCCCCGCTACGTGGTGTCGGGCGGCTTCTCGAAGGCGTGGCGGGGTGATGCACCGTGAAGCGGACGTTCGCGCTGTGGGCCCTGCTCTTCGCCACCGGTTGCCATCACCGTTTTCCCCTGCCGTACACCGGTGAACAGCTCAGCCGCGATTCTTCGCATTGGCCGGGCGAGGCGCTGGTGCATTACCTGGGGCAACCCAACGCCGACGTCTCGGTCTGCGATTTGAGTTCGATGCAACGCAACGACGACGAGCTGGTCGAGCCCTTCGTCGCCGCGCTCGAAGGGAGCAAGCTCGAGCCCGCGCGGTGGCAGCAGTGCGCGACGCAGTTGGTGCCCGCGCTCCCGCCGAAACAACGGGAGTACGGGTACGGCCGCCTCGCGCGCCTGATCATCGCGTTGCTCGACGTCGAACAATCCGCGCCCCGGTTGATCGCTGCGCACGAAGTGCTCGCCACCCGCCCCCAGGAACCTTCACCCGCGCTCGAAGCGCTGCTGCATCGCCTGCTCGAATGGCCGCGCGAGCGGTTGGCGCCGGCGCTGCCGCCCGTGTTCGACGCGCTGGTCGCCACGCTCGAGCTCGATCACGGTCAGCTTGCGGGGAAGACGCTCACCGAAGCCGACATCACCAACACGGTCGATGAAGCGATGCTCACGCGCATGGCCGCTCGCCTGCCCGCCGAGAGCCTCAAGAGCGCGGCCCGGCATCGGTTGATTGAGCTGCGCATCGAGCGCTCCGAGTTCAGCGAAGTGAAGCAGCGCGCAGCCGAGGTGGAAGCCGCGGTGTTCTCGACCGGCCGCTGGGTTCAGCCCGCGGGGTCGTTGCGGCTGCAGCGGCCTGAGCTCCCGTTGGCGCTGCCGTTCGAGGCGATGGTGCGGCAAGACGTCGGGCGCCAGCTCGTCTTCCTCGAAGCCCCGGGCCAGGGCGCGGAGAAGCTGGTGCCGGTGCTCGACTTGAAGCCCTCGCTGCGTTTCTCGGTGGGGTTCAGTCACCCGCTCTCGATGTGTTCGCCGCCGGCCTCGCTCTCCGTCGACCCCTGCATCGACGCGCGCGACCTCGAGGTGGCGAACCCGCTGGTGAAGCTCGACGGTGATGGACTGCTCCGGCTGCCCGCGCAGTTGCCGATGTCCGACGCGATGGAACTCGCGCGCGCCGACGAAGGGCTGGTGCTGCCGGTGCGGCTCGCCGGTCACCTGGTGACGTCGATGCAGGTTCCACTGCGCTTCGAGGTTCCGGACTCCATCATCTTTGGGGGCAGCGAAGGGCAGACGGGCCCGGCGGTGAACGTGGTGGTGGAGCCGGTCGCCTCGGCCCTTTTGTTCAGCGCAGTGAGCGAACACGGAACCCGGCGTGACGCGATTCTCCCGCGCGGCGTGCCCTCTTCGTTCGAAGTGCTCAGCCTCGGAGGCCGGGGTTCCAGCGGTGAAGACGGCCGCACCGGCTACGAAGGTTCGCGGGGCTACAACGGCCGGGCCGCGGCCTGTCCTTCCACGCCCGCAGAGCCCGGCGGGCACGGCGGAGAAGGCCGGCGCGGCGGTGATGGGGGGCCGGGTGGTCCCGGAGGCGACGGCGGCTTCGTGCATGTCACGCTGCGCTGCGGCGCGGCGTGCCCGGCGGAAGAGCAGCTCGTTCGCACCATCGCGCACAGTCGGGGTGGTGCAGGCGGCAGCGGTGGCGACGGCGGGCACGGCGGGCGGGGTGGTGAAGGCGGCGACGGCGGTTCGGGCACCAGCTGCTCGGTGAATGGCCAAACCGAAAATCTGCCCAGCGCTTCTTCGGGTTCGCGCGGAGATGACGGGCCGCGCGGCCGCACGGGTCCTTCAGGTTCTGATGGCCGCGACGGCCCGGTGCAGGTGCGGGTGGAATAGGTCAGCCTCTGTGGGATTTCCTGCGCGGCGCGCGGGGTCCCTGGACTGACGTTCGTGCGCAACCTCGAGCTCGTTCGGAAGATTGGCGACGGCTCGGCGGTGGAAGCCTTTCTCGGGCGTGAAGGGTCGACGCATTACCTGGTGCAGGTCAGCCGGCCTGAGCTGGGGCAGGCGGCCGAGGTGATGGGTCGCTTTCTCGATTCTTCGAAGTCTGCGGTCGACGCGGCGCCGCACCCTGAGCTGCTCACGGCGCGCGAAGTGACGATGACGGAGGAGGGGCGGTTCTGGCTGCGCTCCGAGGCAATCACCGGGTGGACCGCGGCTGATCTCCTGTCGCGCGGTCCGTTGCCGGAGCCCATGGTGGTCGACAGGGCGCGTTGGAGTGAGGTGCTGCTGGGCACGCTCGACCCGTCGCCGCTCAATCGGTTCGGCAGACGTTGCTCTCACTCGCCTGGCGATGAGGCATCATGCGCGCATGTCGAGCAAACTTTATGGCGGCGAGGTTCGTGCGCTGACTCCGGTGCCCGCGGTCACCACCATCGTCAGACCTGATCACGCCCACTTTCACGTGCAGGTCGCCGTCGAGACCGAGAGCGCCGTGGCTGCCATTCCCTTGCTGCGTCGCGCGTCGCAGCGCCTCGAGGAGTTGCTCCCGCAGCTCGGCGCGAAGCTCGCGACCACCGACTTCGATCTGCCTGCCGAGGCGGGGAAGCTGGCCGGGGGCACACCGTCGCGGCTGCACGCGACGCTGATCGTACCGCTCGCCCAAGACGCCTCGTTCTGGGACCGCGCGCAGAAGCTGAGCCAGATCGATGATCTGCTGCGCGCGCTGTTGCTCGAGGGCAAGAAGCAGAAACCCGCGCTCGACGTCAGGCGCGACCTGCCGGTGTTCGTCGTCGCCGACCCTGAAGCGTTCCGCGCGCAGCTCATCGCCCAGCTCCACGAGCGTGCGCGGAGTCTGGCCGGTGGCGGGGCCGTCACCTTCAAAGACCTGCGCTTCGAACGCGCGGTCTCGCAGCGGCCCCTCGGCCTCGAGGAAGTTGAGCTCTCACTGCACGTCGAAGGCGTGGCAGAGCTCACGTTGAAATGACTTTCCGAGCCCTGATTCGAATTCAACCTTCGCTGCGCTGCGCCAACCGCAGCACCGCGATGTAGCCGGGTGCCGTGGTGGCCTGCGCGCCGGCACCCCGTTCCCACAACAGCGTGTGCAGTCGCTTCAGCCGGTAATGCGGCACCGTCGGCAGCAGGTGATGTTCGAGGTGATAGTTCACGTGGTGCGGCGCCACGGTGAGCCGGGCCAACACGTTCGCGTGCGTGGTGCGCGTGTGCCGGAGTGGATCATCACCTGCTTCGGTCACTGCGTGCTCGGCGATGGATCGAATGCGCAGGAACAAACTGAACGTGGTCGCGTTCGCCAGCACCCACGCGAGGTAGAGCCAGCCGTGACCCAGCGAGGCCAGCACCGCCCAGAGCGCGAAGTTCGTCAGCACCATCGGGCCGGTGTTCACGAGCAGCCCGCGCGCCATCGCAGCCAGTGAGGGCCTCGGCTCGACCCGCTTCTGCCCGGTCGAGGCGCTGTAGGTGATCAGCCCCGCGTCCATCGCGAGCAGCCCAACGGTGCGCCGCAAAAACGTGAGGCCGCTGAGGTCACGCAGCAGTTTGCGAACGAGGCTGGCGCGCGAGGAAGGAAAGGGCGCGATGAGGCCGAGATCGGGATCTCCCTCGAGGGAGGTGTGCGCGTGGTGCATCAGGTGATGTTTCCGGTAGTCGGTCAGCCGCTGCCACATGGGCGCCGCGATCAACCACTGGCCCACGTGCTCGTTGAGCGCGCGGGTGCGGAAGAGCGAACCGTGCGAGCACTCGTGCATCAGGATGGCGAGCCCGAGCTGTCTTCCTCCCAGCAGCGTCAGGGCGATGACCCAGCCCAGCGGCCGAAAGGGAATCCACAGCAGCAGCGCGAACGCGAGCGCGATCACACCCCAGGTGGTCGCGAGCGAAAGAAGGCCGCGCAGATTCGAAGGCGTCATCAGGTCGCGAATTTCTTCACGCGAGAGCCAGGTGGTGGCGGTGGTCTTCACGGAGTGCTCTCCGATTTTCGATGAGGCCGTTTGCCTTCCGCCCTCACTTCTTCAAGTAACGAGCGCCATACCGCGAGCCCGTGTTCGTCGAGGCGGCTCATCAAGTCGGCCAATCGTTTGCGCGGTGCCGGGCTCGCCCAGGACTCGGGGAGCAGCGGGTCTCTCGCGAGAAAACGCAGCACCTCGTCGCCGAGGAAGAAGCTGGGCGCCGCCACCTGGCGCGGTGCGCGGTGTTTCATCTTCGCCAGCAGCGCTTCCACCTTCGTCGTCAGGGTTCGGCAGCGCAGCGCATCGGCCTCGACCCGGTACTGGCGCTGGAGCACCGCCGACTGCGCCGGCGTGAGCGTGACGCCGATCAGCTCCGCGCGGGGGTCGAGGCCCAGCTGCGAGAGGTGCTCGTGCAGCGCGTCGCGGCCCCCTGCGAGGTTGTCCGG
>JAYVNA010000875.1:0-8514 GCA_043758715.1 Archangium sp. | reverse complement strand
GCTCAGGGGCCGTCAGATCTCCGGCTGACTTCGGCGGCTCGCCGCTGCGCCGCACGTTCGAGTTCCAGTCGCGCGCGGGCGCCTGCCACGGCTCGTAGGACACGAGCTCCCAGCCGCCTGGCCCCTGCTTCCAGAAGCTCACGTCGAGGGCTCGCGATGCGGGCCCGCCTTTCGGCACCGCGCTGGTGGCGACCCGGGCCAGCCCGTCACGCATGCGCACCGGATGAATGATGAGCCCCTCCTCCTGCTCGTCGCGAATCCACTTCCAGAACGCGGCGAGGTCGTCGGGGGGGGACAGCCTCACGCCCGTCGCGGCCAGCTTCACCACGAAGCCCGGCGTCACCCGGCCGGGGGTCAGTTTGACCTCGCGGTGCATCAGCACGTTGCGGGGACCGTCGGCCTCGAAGTCAGTTCGGTACAGGCGATCGTTGGCCATGCGTTTGCCCAGCTGCAGCAGGTGAGCCTTCACCACGGCATCGAGGGAAGCGCCGCTGGCGAGCTCAGGCGCCTCCAGCAGCGCGCCTTCGAGCGCTAACACCAGGGCCCGTCGCTGCAGCGGTGACGTCTTCGTCGCCAGCTCACGCACCAGCGCCGCCACGTCCTTGCCGGGCGGGACATCAGGCGCAGGATTTCCGAGCGTGAGATCGGTGGGGGTGGAGCGCACCACGCCCCGCCAGCCTTCGCCGCTGTCCCGGAGATCGAGCACGGCGATGACCTCGTAGACGCCCTCGGGGAGCCGCTGGGTGGCCTTCGCGTCGAGCTTGAAGGTGAGCGAGTACCCGCGATCGGGCCCCAGCCTGATCACCGCGCCTTCGGGCACGCCCCGCTTCAACGGCCAACTCGCCAACGCCCCGGTGGGCGAGCTGATCTCGAGTTGCACGCCCGCGTGCCACGGCTTGCCCGCGCTGCCCAGAACGAGGGTCGAGTCAGCGCTCAGTTCGACGGTGATGCTCACGCTCTGGTCGCTCCACCGGGTGGCGTCGACCTTCAGCTGTGGCTGCGGCTGAGCGAAGACAAACGACGCGACGCACCAAGCGACGGCGAGGCAGGAGCGGATCATGCGCGAACTGTACGTGGCCGCCCTCGCCGATCACCTCATTCCTCCGCGACGCCGAACTCCTTGAGCTTTCGCGCCAGGGTGTTGCGCCCGATGTCGAGCCACTTGGCGGCCAGGGTGCGGTTGCCCTTCGCGCGCTCGAGCACCGCCAACACGTGCCGCCGCTCGACGTCCGCCAGGGTGGCCACCGGCGCATCTTTCGCGAGTGACACGGGCGGCGGGGGCAACATGCTGCGGCCCGCATCAGGCAACGGCAGGTGTTCGGAGAGCACCTCGGCCTCGCACAACACCACCGCGCTCTCGACGCAGTTCTCCAGCTCGCGCACGTTGCCCGGCCAGTGCCAGGCCTTGAGCCGTTCCAACGCCTCGAGGGAGAGGTGCGGCTCGCGGGTCAGGTGATGCCGCTTGGTGGCCTGGGCGATGAAGTGCCGGGCCAGCCGCTCGATGTCTTCGGGCCCGCGCGCCCTGAGCGGAGGCAGCCCCAGCTCGACCACCTTGATCCGGTAGTAGAGGTCTTCGCGGAAGCGGCCTTCGCGCACCATCAACGCGAGGTCGCGATGCGTCGCGGCGACGATGCGCACGTCGACCTGCACGGTCTGGGTCCCACCGACGCGCTCGAACTCCCGATCCTGCAGCACGCGCAGCAGCTTTCCCTGCACGGGCATGGGCAGCTCACCGAGTTCGTCGATGAACACCGTGCCGCCGCTGGCGACCTCGAACTTGCCCGGCTGGCGCGCCTCGGCGCCGGTGAACGCGCCCTTCTCATGACCGAAGAGCTCGTTCTCGATGAGCGAGCCGGGCAGGGCGGCGCAGTCGACCTTCACGAAGGGCTTGCCGCGGCGGCGGCTGTTGACGTGCACGGCGCGCGCGAAGAGTTCCTTGCCGGTACCTGATTCACCGCGCAGCAGCACCGTGGCGTCGGTCTGCGCGGCCTTCTGAATGGTCTTGTAGATCGCCCTCATCGGCGCCGACTCGCCGATCACCTTGTTGAAGAAGTAGCCGACGGGCTGCTCAGGGCGTTCGCGGGCGCGCAGCAGCTCGGTGTAGAGCGAGGTGGCCTGCAGCGCCTGGCTGACCTGCGCCGAGATGCCTTTGAGCCGCTCTTCGTCGTCGGGTGTGAAGATGCCGCCGCCCAGGCGATTGAGCACCTGCAAGACGCCAAAGATGGTGCCCTGGGTGTCGATCAACGGCACCGCGAGCAGCGATGAGGTGCGGTAGCCCGTCATCTTGTCGATGTCGGGGTTGAAGCGGCGTTCGTCCTTGGTGGCGGGAATGTTTACCACGCCGCCCTGCTGGGCGACGTGACCTGCGACCCCCTGGCCCAGCTTGAGCCGAATCTGCTTCAGCTCAGGCAGGTGCGCGGCGCGGCTGAAGATCTCTGCGCGGGGAAAATCGACCAGGTACAGCGTGCCGCGATCGGCCTGCATCGTTCGCGCGATGCGGTCGACCAGCTGGTGGAGGAACTCGTCGAGGTTGACCTCCTGGCCGACCAGCCCGCCGACTGACAGCACCACTGCAGCAGGATCGTCGGGCTTGGTCTTCGACATCTCGAGGAGCAGGGAGTCCAGCCCCAAGCTGGCGGCCGTGCAAGGCAATCCATGATCGGCGGCCGGCGACAGAATGTTCACCCCAGGGTGATGCGCTTGTTCTCGCGGGCGGGCTCGCTGGCGGCGAAGTACTGCTTCGCCTCTTCGGCCATGTCTTCGACCTGGGTGTCGACGTGAGCCGGGTCGTGGTGGAAGAGGAAGAGCCGGCCGGCGCCGACCGCCTTGGCGATGCGCGCAGCGTCGATGTTCGTCGAGTGCCCCCAGCCCTTCTTCGGCGGCCCCACCCGGCCTTCGTACTCGTCACGGGTGTACTGCGCGTCGAGCACCAGCGCGTCGACACCGCTGAGCACGTCGCCCACCTTCGTCTCCAACGACTCGAGCGTCATCTCGACGTCGGTGCAGTAGGCGAAGCGGCAACCATCGGCTTCGACCAGGTAGCCGATGCAGCCCTGCGGGTGCGGCAGGGCGAAGGGGGTGATGCGGAAGGGGCCGCTCTCGATCACGCCGCCGGGGAGGGCGGATCGGAACTCCATCTTCGCGCGCATGGCGGCGAGGGGGACGGGGAAGTTCGGCGGCTCCATCTGTTTCCGAAGCACGGACTGCAGCTGCTGCTCACCATCGGTTCCGGGGCCGTACAGCGTCAGCTCGGTGGTCGGCATGAAAGCCGGCGTGAAGAAGGGGAAGCCCTGCACGTGGTCCCAGTGCAGATGCGAGAAGAGCATCGTCGCCTTCACCGGCGGCGCCTTGAGGAGCGAGTCACCGAGGCTGCGAAGCCCGGTGCCGGCGTCGAAGATCAGGCGATGGCCCTGGCTCTCCAGCTCCAGGCACGAGGTGTTGCCTCCGATCTTCGCGACGTTTGAACCAGACGACGCCACGCTGCCACGTACACCCCAGAATCGAACGTCCATCGGAGCACTCCTGGTTGCTGCGACGGGAGAGTCGCAGTCGCAGGGTCACTCAGCAGGAGTGATGCCAATCGCTAAGCGCTTGATGCGAGGGGAGGGCAGCGTCGCAGTGCACCAGGGTGGATCGCGCGGTGCTCGAAAACGGATCTCCTGCTCGTTCTGCGCATTCACAGCCCTGGGGGGGGCGCTGGGGGTGCGCTCGGCTCCGTGCCACAGCCGAACAGGCCTCTTGGCGCGAGGCTTTCTGTGACTCGCTCACTCACACTTCGAAACGGTCACGAGGGCCTACCAATCCGTGTTCTGACCCTGATTCGCAGGCCCCGGTGCGCACTTCGGACCTCGAGCGTCCTCGTCACGAAGCTCGAGAGCCTGTTCGTGTCGAGCGCGCTCTGAAGCCCTGGTCCCCTCGTCCCTCAGGGCAGTCCTTCAGTCCTTCCACAACAGCTTCCACGGGTTCTTCCGCACGTCGGTGAGCAGGCTCTTGAGCTCGTCGTAGACGGCCCTGTCCTTCATGGCCGCGCCCAGACTGCCTTCGCCCGCATCGAGCCTGGCCAGCACCCGATCAGCCCGCGTGGCGAGCGAGTCGAGCTTCTCTCCGGCCGACTGGTACTTGGCGATCATCGCCTTGAGGCGTTGACCATCTTCTTCAGTCAGCGGTCCCGAGACCCGCGCGAGCCCGCCCAGCGCGATCGACGCCTGCTTCGAGAGCTCAGGCAGATCAGCGCGCGCCACCTTCGCAGTCGCAGCGGCATCATCGATGAGCGCGTTCGCTTTGCCGCCGGGCTCCAGCTGCTTGCGGGCGGTGGCACTGAGCACCCGCAAGTCAGCCGCGGCGATCGACAGGTCCTGCGCGAGGGTCTTCAGCTCGTTGCGATTCTCGCTGATCACCCCGTCGACGGTGGTGGTGAGCCCGCCGACGCCATTGATGAGCTTGGTGAACGCCTCGGGATCGTTCTCGAGGATCTTCGAGGCTGCATCGAGGAACTTCGCCAGCCGATTGCTCACGACGTCGATGCGAGGCGAGTCGACGCCGCGAACCGACACCTTGGGATCATGCGCTTCGTTCGCTGAGCCCGAGTACACCTCGAGGTACGACTCCCCCAGGGGCCCGACGCTCGAGACGGTCACCATCACGTCGCGGCGCAGCGACTCGGCGGCGTCGGTGGTGAGCCCCAGGGTCATCTTCACGGGCAGCGGGTTGCCCTCAGCGTCACGGCGCGAGGCGAGCAGCTCGACGTCTTCGACTTTCCCCACCACCACGCCGCCCAACTTCACCGGCGCGTTCTTCACCACGTTGCCGGTGTGCGAGAAGTCGACCGTGAGCTTCTTCGCGCCGCCGAAGGAGAGCTCTCCCATCAACACCAGCAGGGTGAAGGCGCCCGCGAGCGCGGCGAGCACCAACGCGCCCACCTTCAGTTCGAGCCGACTCTCATCCATGTGATGCGCTCCCTAGCAGGAACTCTTTGGCAGGCCCGATGAAGCCGACCTTTCGATCCTTCACCTGAACGACCCGGTCCGCGAGCTTTCCGAGGGCTTCATAGTCGTGCGACACCAGCGCTACCCCCAGCCCCTGCTCGCGCACCACCGCCAAAGCCTCATTCACCTGGGCGGCCGCTTCCCGATCGAGCCCGGTGGTGGGCTCATCGAGCAGCAGCACCTGGGGCTGCAGCACCAGCGCCCGGGCGATGGCGGTACGTTTCCGCAGGCCCGGGCCGACCTCGGGCGGTTTGCGGGCGGCGAACTCCATCAACCCCAGCCGGGTCATCGCCTGCTCGGCACGGCCGTCTTGCGCTGACTGCGGGTCGGCCAGCGCGACGTTGTCGAACAAGGTGATCCAGTCGAGCAGCGCCGGGCCCTGCACCAGGTACGGCGCCCGCGCCCGCAGCTGCTGCAGCTTTCGCTCGGGCAGGGTGTCGACCCGCTGCCCGAACAGGTGCACCTCGCCCGCATCAGGTTTGAGCAGCCCGACCGCCAGCCGGCACAACACCGACTTCCCGCTGCCCGACTTGCCGACGATGAAGGTGATCCCCGTGAGGGGAATCTCCACCGTCAGCCCATCGAGAATGGTCGCAGCGCCGAAGCGCTTCACGATTCCGTGCAGCGCGAGCGTCTTCAACTCAGTGCTTGCACCACTGGGCCGGCATGGTGGGCAAGGCGCCCTGCGTGAGGCCCTGGCCGGTGCCGTTGTCGACGAAGTTCTTGGAGGCGTAGGCGTGGTCGACGCAGACGTCGTTGCCCGGAGTGCCCGGCCCATCGCGGGTGGCGTTGGCGGTGCGCGAGGGCACGGCCGTCACGGTGCACGAGGTGAGGTTGCCGCCCACCACGTTCGCCTTGATGGTCGCCACCGTCCACCAGTCGCCGGTGGTGTCGTCGCCCGGGGTGTTCAGCAGCGGGAACGCGGTCTGACCGGTGGCCGGGTTGTAGCCGACCGACACGACCCGCTCGCCGTTGCAATACAGGTTCACGTGGGGCTTGGCGTTGGCCGTGCCGCCGTGGTTGCCGTAGTGATTGACGCCCACCACGAAGGTGTCGTTGTTCACCGGGTTGTCGAGGTTGATGTTCTCCGGGCCGCAGAAGCTGCCGTTGGTCGGGTCGGTGATCGTGCGATCGCACTGCACGTTGTCGAGATCGAGCCGCGGGTTGGTGCAGGCCGAGGAGCGCTTGCTCGACCAGCCCTGGCAGGCCGCCGTCGCCGAGTTGGTGTATCCCCAGCCCGGACCCGCGCTGGAGTTCGGGCAGCCGGAAGCCGACGAGTAGTAGCAGTCTTCCACCGAGCCGTTGCCGTTGGCGCAGATGGTGTTCCACCCGTGCGTGGTGCAGGTGGTGCCCTGCAGGCGGGCGAAGTGGAGGTCGATGTCATTGCCACCGGCCCCCAGGCCACCGACCGTGTCCCAGCAGAGCTCCGCGCGAACGCCGGGCGCGCGCACCTGGACCTTCTGGGTGCAGCTGAACGTCTTCCCATCGAGGGTGAATTCGCCCTGCACGATGTAGTCGCCCGACAGACCGAAGGCCGGGAACACCTGGCCGCCGGCCACGCCGTTGCCGTACGCCGCGGCGCGCATGGCGATCAGCGGGCTGCCCGCCGCGGGCACGTAGCGCGCCGGCGTCTGGGTGGCATCGAGCCGCACCGCGGTGCGGGTGCCCTTGCGAGCGCCGCTCGTGCCTGAGTTGGTCGAGCTGTAGATCGCGAAGGTCGGGTTGGGCAGCACGTTGTCGCAGTCGCCGCCGAGCACGGTCCACGTCCAACCGGTGGTGCGGCCGCGCGCCGCGGCGTCGGTGATCCACGCCGAGCCGTCGATCACGGGGATCGCGCTCGGGTTGGGGTAGGGACCGACGGTGATGATGTTGCTCGGGCACTGCACGTTGTTCGCGCACATGCAGCCTTCGGCCGCGTTGTTTCCTGAGAGGCCGTCGCAGTTGTAGTCGCCGGCGGCGCACGAATCGGTGAGCGCGGGGGGCTGGGCACCGCGGCAGACGCCGGACCAGGTGGCGAGCTCTCCACCGGCGCAGTCGAGGCTGCCCTTGGCGTTGTTGGTGCACCAGCCGACCGGCAGCCCGCTGATGTCGCTGACCTGCGTGGCAGGCACGAGGTAGCAGTCTTTGGTGACGCCGTTGGCGGGGCAGAAGCAGCCCTCGTCGACCTGGCCGTCGCAGTCATCGTCAAAACCGTTGCCCTGCTGGCCGTTGAGGCGCGCCGCGGGCACGCCGCCGCCCGAGAGCGCGTTGTCGGTGGGGCCGTCGCACTCGTCGGTGGTGGCCGCGGTGCAGAGCCGGCGAATGGTGGGGTTGCCGGGCATTGGAGCGCCGCAGCCGCCGTCGTAGGTGGGGTTGACGCCAGCGTCAGGCTCGATCAGCCCGCCGCCGCCGCCGCCACCGCCGGTGACTCCGCCGCCGGTTCCTCCACCCGTCACGCCGCCGCCAGTACCGCCGCCCTGGGCCGTGCCGCCACCCTGAGCGGTGCCGCCGCCCTGCGCCGTGCCCCCGCCACCGCCGAAGCCGCTGCTGCCTCCGGTGCCGCCGGCGAGGCCGCCACGGCATTCGCCCTGCGAGCAGACCTGGTTGGCAGCGCAGTCAGTGAACGTCTTGCACTTGCTCGACGGAGTAGGGCACGCGAACAGAAACGTGGCCCCGAGGATGGTCCCGATCGTCAATAGCTTCATGTGGCGTCCGACTCCCTGGTGCTGCCCCTTTGGAAACGCGGCCGGAACCTATTCGCAGCGGCTCGCCGGTGTCGAGATGCGTCGGTGCATCGGCTACCGTTCTGAAGGTTCATGGCCGCCAGCGCTCCCACCAACGCCGGCACCCGCGCGCTCCGCGAGCACCTGACCCGGGATGCCCCGGCCCGGGAAGCTTCGGTGGCGCGCTTCATGGTCTTCGCCACCGCGGCGTCCGCGCTCGCGGCGCTGGCGCTGCAGCCGTTGATGGGGCCCGCGCTCTCGTACTCGCTGGCGGCGCTGCTGGGCCTGCTGGCGGTCTGGTACGGCGTGCAAGCCGCGCTGCTGAAGCGGGGCTGGTTCAACCCCGCGGTGGCCTGGCTCAACGTGAGCATCGAGGTCTCGGCCCCGGCGCTGATCTTCATCATCGACACCCGTGCGCGCGGCCCTGAATACGCGCTCACCGCGCCGCCGTTGGCGATCTGGGGAACGCTGGTGGCGTTGTCGGCGCTGCGCGGCTCGCGGGCGCTGGCGGTGATGGCCGGCGCGTTGGCGGCGGTCGAGTACCTCGCGGTCTACTTCCTGGTGGCAAGGCCCCAGCTGCCCGCCGAGGTCTGGGTCACCCTGCAGCCGCCGATGATCCTCACCCGTGCGTTCCTGCTGTTCTGCGCGGGGCTGGTGACCGCGGCCTTCGTGCGGCACTTCAACCGCCGGGCGGAAGAGGCGCTGGCGTCGGTGCGCGCGCGCGACGTGTTGGGCAAGTATCTGCTGCACGAGCGCATCGGCTCGGGTGGCATGGCCGAGGTCTTCCGCGCCAGCTACAGCCCCGAAGGCGGCTTCGAGAAGACGGT
>JAYVNA010000874.1:0-2717 GCA_043758715.1 Archangium sp. | reverse complement strand
GCTCGACCTCGATTCGTTGCAGCCCGGGTTCGGCGTCGCCGATCAACCGCGGCAGCACGCCCAGCCCCGCTCCCTCTCGAATGGCCTCCAGCAGCACCGCGTCGGTGTTGGCCCGGAAACCGAAGCGCTTGGCACCCAGCGCGTGCAGCCACCGCGACTGCGGCGTCGCGTCGGGCCGGCCCGGAGTCCCCACGAAGTCGAGCCGCTCCAGCATCGCCCGGTTCAACGCGGTGCCGCGGGCGCGCCGTTCGACGAAGTCCTTGGCGCCGTACAGCGCGAAGCGCACCCGGCCGAGCGGCCGCTCGATCAACACGGCCGATTTCGAGCGGCCCGTGCGCACGCCCAGCTCGGCCTCCTGCCGGGTGAGGTCGACCAGCCGCGTCTCGGTGATGAGCTCGATGCACAACTCGGGGCTGCGCCGGCGCAGCGCCGCGAAGGCCGGCACCAGGGGCCCCGCGAAGCCCTCGCCCGTCGAGACTCGCACCGTGCCCGCGAGCGCCTCCGCCTGCCGTTGTGACTCGCGCAGTCCGACTTCGACCGACTCGGCCAGCTCGACCAGGCCCATCGCGCCGCTCTCGAGCCGGGTGCCGGCGGTCGTCTTCACCACCAACCTCCGGCCCACCGCGGCCTCGAGCGCTGCCACCCGGCGGGCGGTGGTCGAGGTCGAGAGCTTCAGCCCCCGGCCTGCCGCCAAAAAGCTGCCGCCCCGGTGAACGGCCAGGAGCAGCTTGAGATCGTCCCACGACACGTCGCGTGCGCTTTCCATGAATGGAAATCAGAATTGCACCGATGCCCATTCCCGGGAAGAGGCCGCGGCCGCATGGTGTGTCCATCACTCAGAGGAGGAACCCATGTTCGACATGAAAGAGAAGACGGTGGTGGTGACGGGCGGCTCGACGGGCATCGGCGCGGCGTTCGCGCGCAGGGTGGCGAGCGAGGGAGCGCGGGTGATGGTGGTGGCCCGCGGCCGCACCAGGCTCGAGGCCCTCGCGACGGAAATTTCGGGGCGACACGGCGTCGAGGTGCTGGCGCACGCCGAAGATCTCTCGAAGCCCGGAGCAGGCGGCCGGGTGCTCGAGGCCCTGCACGCGAAGGGATGGAAGGCCGACGTCCTGGTGAACAACGCGGGCTTCGCGAGCTACGGGCCGCTCGAAACGCAAGCGCTCTCCGTGCTGCGAGAGGAGATCGACCTCAACGTGACGGGCCTGGTCGAGCTGACGCACGCCTTTCTGCCTGAGTTGATCGCGCGGCGCGGCGGCATCATTCACGTGGCCTCGACCGCGGCGTTCCAGCCGGTGCCGTACATGGCGGTGTACGGCGCAACCAAGGCCTTCGTGCTCTCGTTCAGCGAAGCGGTGTGGTTCGAGAACCGCGCGCGGGGCCTGCGCGTGCTTGCCCTGTGTCCCGGGGCGACCGAGACGCCGTTCTTCGATCGCGTGGGGGCCGAAGAGGCCTCGCTGGGCGCACGCGCCACGCCGGAGTCGGTGGTCGAGGTCGGCTTGAAGGCGTTCGCCTCGAACCGCTCACACGTCGTCGCGGGGCTGGGGAATTACTGGGCCGCGCAGACAGCGCGCTTGGTCACCCGGCAGGCGGCTGCGCGCATCACCGGGGGGCTGATGAAGCCGAAGCCCGGGGCACGAATCGCGACGAGCACCCAGCGAACGCCGTAATGCCGATACGCTGCCGAAAGCCGATGTCCGACGACGAGAAGACGCGCAAGACGAAGGCGGTGCGGCGCAGGCCCGCGGTGGCGATCGCCGACCAGGTCACCCGCCCGGTGAAGGCGGTGAAGCGCCGCGCGCCCGCGCGGGAAGCTCCCTCGACCAACCTGCTTCCACCCGAGGCGCTGAAGGCGAAGAGCTTCCGCTTTCTCGAGACCAACCTCGGTTTCGGTTTTCAGAGCGACCTGACGACCGACCGCTACGAGGTGCAGCTCCCAGACTGCACTCCGCTGCTCTACACGCCTCGACGGTTTTCGCTGCTCCCGGGCTGGAAGTTCGAAGTCAGGGACCTGCACGACATGCTGCGGTTCTCGCTGCACCTGGGGCTGCACAAGCTCGTGATGCGCCGCCTGGAGGTGCGAGATCCGGACGGAGTGGAGATCGTTCGCTTCGAGCAGCGCTTCTCGATGCTCACGGTGGAGTTCGACATTCTCGACCCCGATGGGCACCTGCTCTTCAAGCTGTTTCAGCCGAGCTCGGAGTACACCACCTATGAAATCCGCTCGGGCGAGGCGGTGGTGGCGCGCCTGTCGAAGGATCGCCGGCCGCCCGTCAAGGGCCTGCGTGAAGTGCTCGACTTCGTCGATGCCTTCCGGGTCGACATCACCTCGTCGCTGCTCGATGACCGCGATCGCATCGTGCTGATCGCCGCGGCGATCTTCATGGACCGGCTGTATCAGTCGGGCGACCGCGACTGAGCTCACTGGTCAGTCACCAGGGGACGACGCCGTGGCGGTTCTGGAAGGTGCCGGTAGGGCCGGTCTGATCGACCCTCGCCATCTTCACGATGATCTCAGCGCCTTCTTCCACCGTCTGGTGCCCCCGGTGCTGATTGAGGTCGGTCGCGGTGTACCCGGGGTCGACCACGTTCACCCGCATGCCCGGGAGCGCCTTGGCGTACTGCACGGTCAACATCGTCAGCGCGCTCTTCGACGAGGTGTAGGCGAGCGCGCGAATGTCGGCCTCGATGCGCTTGGGGTCGAGCACGGTGGCCAC
>JAYVNA010000873.1:0-8519 GCA_043758715.1 Archangium sp. | reverse complement strand
TCAGCCGTTTCCCCTGGCTGACCTCCGGTCTCATCTTGATCAACGTGGCTGTCTTTCTCGCCACGGCCGAGGGCGGCGAGCTCGGGCTCGACGCGATGGTGAGGAGCGGGGCCAAGGTCGGGCCGCTGATCTTCGACCTGGGCGAGGTGTGGCGGCTGTTCACCGCCAACTTCCTGCACCACGACGCGCTCCACATCGGGCTCAACATGTTCGTGCTCTTCAACGTGGGGGGCGTGCTCGAGAACACGTACCGAACGCTCGATTACCTCTGGCTGCTGGTCTTCACCGGCATCGCCACAATGACCACCTCGTTGTTCTTGAACGACGCCATCACCGTGGGCGCCTCGGGCATGGTGTTCGGCTGCCTGGGCGGAGTGCTCGCGTTCGGGCTCAAGTACCGCAGCCTCTTGCCGCCTTCCTACCGAAGCCTGCTGGGCGACGCGGCGATTCCCACGGTGCTGGGGCTGCTGCTGATCGGCATCACCTCGCAGGGCGTCGACAACTGGGCGCACGTGGGCGGGTTGCTCGCGGGCATCGCCACCGGCGCGTTGATGCGGCCGAGGTTGCTCGCCGAAGCGAGGCCGCTGTGGTGGGAACCCGCGGTGCGGGCCGCGCCTTCGCTGGCGGTGCTCACCATCGTCTTTCTCGGCGAGCCCTTGTTCTTCGGTCAATTCCTGCCGCGGTTCCGCACCGAGCGGTCCGAGGCGTTCGGGCTCGCGATGCCGGTGCCCTCGAGTTGGGTGAGCGGCGCCGACCCCCTCGGGTCGATCGCCTGGTTCAACGGGCTGTCGAGCACCGGGCGCGCGAGCTTCGCGGCTGAAGCGGTGGAGATGCCGGAAGGCGCCGACGTGAACGAGGCCGCGCGCCGCTTCGTGGAAGAACGGCTGCGCCCCCGGGAGCTGGGCGACGACGTGCTCTCGGTGCACGCCGAGCCCGCCGAAGCCTGGCGCGTCGCCGACCGCGATGGCCTGCGGGTGCGGGTGACGATTCGCGAGACCGGGACCGTGCGGCGGCTGATGGTGTTCTTCGTGCCGCGCGGCACGCTCGTCTATCAACTGGTCGCCGAGTGGCCGCAGGGCTTTCCCCGCTACGCGCAGGTGGCGGAGTGGATGGTCGCCGGGCTGCGCTTCACCGAGCCGCGCGCGCTCCGGTTGGTGAGGGGCGAGGCGTTGCTGTTCCCCAACTCGCCTGACGCGCTGGCGCGGTTGGGGCTGGCGCTGCTCGAACAGGGGGAAGGCCCGGCCGCGGCGGAAGCGCTGCAGGCGGCGGTGCGGGGCGCCCCGGCGATCGTGCCGTACCGGGTGGCGCTGGCCCGGGCGTTCCTGGTCTCGGGCGAGGTCGACCGCGCCTGCGAGGCCAGCCAGTCGGCGCTCACCTATGCGGAAGACGACGCGCAAGCGCTGGAGGCCGATGCCCGGTGTGAATTGGCGCGAGGACACCCGCGTAAGGCGCTCGAGCGGTTGGGTCAGGCGAGGGCAGCGGCACCCACCGACGAGCGGCTGAAGGAAGCCGAGTCGAAGTTGCGCGCCACGCTGCCAGAGTTCAGATAGTTCCAGCTTGAGGAGATCGACCCCATGAGAGTCGCAGTGATGAGCGCGTTGTTGTGCGCGTCGGTGGTGCTGGCCGACGAGACCACCGCCGCGGAGATCTCGAAGAAGTCACGCGAGCGCGGTGCGCTCAACCTGGTCGGTCTCACCGCCGAGATGAAGCTCGTTTCCATCAGCGCCGACGGCAAGTCGAAGGAGCAGGTGCTCAGCTCGACCAGCAAGACCATCGCCGGCAAGAGCCACGCGCTCGCCCGGTTCTCGGCACCCGCCGGGGTCGCAGGCGTCGCGGTGCTCACGGTCGAAGGCGAGCAGGGGCAGGGTGACGACGTGTCGCTCTACCTCCCCAAGCTCAAGCGGGTGCGCAAGGTGGCGAAGAGCGATCGCGGCAAGGCCTTCATGGACACTGATTTTTCCTACGCGGACATCGGCTCGAACGGCACGCGCGACGAAGACACCAAACGCCTCGAGGACGGGAAGATCGATGGCCGCGATTGTTTCGTGCTCGAGGGCAAGGGCGACGAGACCTCGCCCTATGGCAGCGTGAAGATGTTCATCGACAAGCAGACCTGGGTGCCGATGCAGGTCGAGTACGCCGACAAGGCCGGCAAGCCGCTCAAGCGCTACCACACGGTCAAGCTCAAGCAGTTCAAGGACCGGGTGCTGGCCGCCGAGTCGCTGATGGAAAATCTCCAGGCGGGCAGCAAGACCCAGATGATCGTGCTCAAGCTCGAAGAAGCGACGATGGGCGACGAAGCGTTCACCGATCGCGCGCTCGAGCGCGGCTGAAGTCTTGATTCGCGCAGCTCTCGCAGCCCTGCTCGTTGCCCTGCCAGCCCTCGCGCAAGAGGACGGCGGCCTCGCGCCCGCTGTCGAATCAATCGAGTCGTTCCAGGGCATCGAGTCGTTCGAGGGCCTCGAGTCGCTCGACGCAGGGATCGCAGCGGCGCCGCCGATCGAGACGTTCAAGACCGAGGCCCCGGCCCCCACGGTGCGCGTGTACGGCAATGCGTCGGCGTACACCGCCCTCGATACCCGCTTCGATTCCCCTCGGGGCGCGGCGGGCGCGGAGAACGTGTTCGAGGGCCGGCTGCGCGCGGTGCTGGGCGTCGACGTGAAGTTCAACGAACACCTGCGCGTGGTGCTCGAGGGCCGCGCCCAGGTGCGGGGGGCCACGCAGCGCGACTTCGATCGCGCCAAGGGTTTCTTCGAGCCGATGCTGGGCGAGGCGTTCGTCGATCTCTACACCTCGCGGGTCGACGTGCGCATCGGCCAGCAGCGCATTCCGCTGGGCGCGAACGCGGCCCTGGCGCCGGCCGACGCGCTCAACCCCAGAGACCTGCGGGAGAGCGGTGGAGAGCTCGAAGATTCCCTGCTGCCGGTGTTCGCGATTCGCGCCCAGGGCGAGGTGGGCAAGCTCAACTGGCTGGCGGCCTACGTGCCGTTCTTCCAGCCGCACCGGCTCTTCGTCTTCGGACAAGACGAGGGCTTGCTGCAGCCGGCCTTTGGGCAGACCTTCGACAATCGCCGCATCGATCCTTCGGTGGAGGACTACCTGCAGGATCGGGTGCTCGAGACGCAGCGTCCGCCGCCGTTCGCAGGTGACGTGGCGTTGCGCGTCAGCGGCGAGGGGCGGGTCAAGCTGGGCGCCAGCTGGGTGTGGATGAACGAGAAGCTCTCGCGCGTCACCCTGGATCCCGAGCTGGGCCGGGTGCTCTCGGCGCAGGCCGCCGGCCGCACGGTGGATCAGGCGGCCGCGGTCTCGGTGCTCAATCGTTTCCAGGCAGGGGAGACCTTGTACCGGGGCTTCTACGGGCGGCAGCATCTCTTCTCCCTGGAAGGTTCGGCGCTGCTGGGGCCGGGGCAGCTCGACGTCGACTTCACCTACTCTCCGCGCCAGACCTTCTACGACGCTGACTTCGCGCCGGTCGACAAGGCCTCGCTCACCTTCGTGGCGAGCTACAGCCAGGCCTCTGATTCGCCGCTGATCTATTCCATCAGCTACCTCGGCATGGCCATCCCCGACATCGGCGGCAAGGAGCAGCTCGTGTTGCTCGAACCTGCGACCGCGGCAGGCGCTCCGCACACCGCGTTCTTTCATCTCTTCATTGGGGTCCTCGGCGTGAGCGTGTGGAACAAGCGGTTCGAGTTCTCGTGTCGGGGCACCTTCGAGCCGGTGCAGCGCAGCTTCTCGCTGGCGCCGCGGGTGACGTGGCAGGGGGTGGAAGGGCTCAAGGTCTTCCTCGCGGCGGAGTTCTTCGAAGGCACGCCCTGGAGCCCGTTCGGTTACTTCGGGCGCAACGATCGCGTGCTCCTGGGCGCGCGGTACGAACTGTTCTGAGAGAATATTGAGCACGCCTTCCCCTGATCTCTCCCGCGAGGGCTACCGGCTGCGCCGCGCTGCGCGTGATCTCTACGCCCGCGCGCTGATCGGCCCCGTCTTCTACGTGGTGGCCTGGGTGATGATGCTGTTCGTCTCGCCGGCCGCGCGCGCGCTCGGCTGGCCCGTCGTCATACCCGGCGTGGTGTTCGCGCTGTTCGGCGTGGCGCGGTTTCGCCATCGCCCGCCCGGTGAAGACTCCAGCCAAGCAGCGCTCGCACGCTGGGTTCAGGTGCACTGGCGTATCGTGACCGTCGGGTCGGCCTGCTGGGGCGTGGTGCCGGTGTTGGTGGGGTGGTTCGAGCGCAAGCCCGAGAGCGCGATTCTGGTGACCGCCTTGTGCACGGTGGCCTTCGGCACGGCCGCCAGCCAGGCGTTCGCGATGCACCCGTCGCGCGCGCGGCTGAGCATCTTCCTGCTGATGGCGCCGGCCGCGGCGAGCTTCGTCGCGCTGGGGGAGTTGAGGGCCACGGGCGTGACCCTGTTGATCTACGCGCTCTACCTGGTGGCGAACCTGCGCCGCTCGGCAGACGAGTATTCGCACCAGGTCGACACCGAGCTCCAGCTGCTCCACAGCCGCGAAGAAGTGGCCAAGCTGTCCCTCACCGATGACCTCACCGGGTTGCCCAATCGCCGCAGCTACGAGGTGTTGTGGCCGCAAGCCGCGAGTGCGGCGGTGCGGCAGCAGGTGCCCCTGGCATTGCTGGCCATCGACCTCGATCATTTCAAGCAGGTCAACGACAAGCACGGCCACCTCGGGGGCGACGGGTGCTTGCGCCACTTCGCGACGCTGCTGCGCCAACAGTTTCAACGCGAGAGCGACTTCCACGCCCGCATCGGGGGCGAGGAGTTCATCGTGATTCTCCCCGGCACCACCGCGGCCGCGGCCAGCGCGAGCGCCGAACAGCTGCGCGCCCTGGTGGAGGCGACCCCATTCCCCTTCGGCGCGGTGAACATCGCGATGACGGTGAGCGTGGGGGTGGCGGCCCTCGACGGCGCCGAGCTCGACCCCAGCCTCACCTTCGCGCACGCCGACGCTGCGAGTTACGCGGCCAAGAAGGCGGGCCGCAATCGCGTCGAGGTGTGGTTGCCGGCAGTGGTCGCGCCGCCGGCCTGAGTCACGGGCCCGCGTCGGGCAGCTGAACGCCCTGGTTCTTGAGCCACTCGGTGAGCGTCGGCCGGTGCGCCTCGGTCACCTTCGGCAGCAACGTCGCGAGCAGCTCGCTGGCTTGACCTCGTTCATCGGGCCGCGCGAGCCAGGTCGCCTGCGCGCGCAGCACCTGGGCTTCGACCAGCAGGCGGGAGTTCTGGCCTTCGGTGAAGCGTTGCTCGGCGCTGGCGGCCACCCCGATCGCCTCCGCCGGCTTGTTCAGCTGAAGCAGCGTCTGGGCGAGGAGGAGCTCGGTTCTGCCCGCGTCAGGGCCGCCGAGCTTGCTCTGGGCATCGAGCGCGCGTTGCAGCGGGGCGACGGCGAGGTCTGGGTGTCCCTGCGCGAGCTCGAGGCGGCCCTGGCATGAAGCGAGATCGCCAGCGTCGACGCCCTCGTCTCCGGCGGCCACGCGGCGCTCCACTTCGGCCAGCGCCTTGCGCGCGTCGGTCCACGCGCCGAGCTGGGTCCAGGCAGCGATCTGCTCGAGCATCGCGGTGGAGCTCGCCTTCTGGCCCGCGGGACCACGCGACTTGGCGAGCGCGAGGTGCTTGTTCGCGGTCTGCAGCGCCTCACCCCAGTACCCGCCCGCCAGATAGAGCTCGGCCTCGAGCTCGAACACGTTGAGCATTTCGGGCGAATCGGCGCCGCTCATCAGGGTGCGCGTTTCCTTCACCTCGTCGAGCAGCGCGCGCGCCGGCTCGAGGTCGCCCAACGCGACCAGCAATTTGATCAACGACTGCGCGCTGTGGAGCGTCTCGGGGTGATTGATGCCCAGCGCCTTTCTGCGAATCTCGAGGGCGCGCTCGTAGGCCGCCCGCGCTTCGACCGTGCGCCCCATTCGCCGCAGCGCCACGGCCAGGTTGTGCGAAGCGAACGCCACGTTGGGGTGGTCGAGGCCCTCGAGCTTCTCGTGCAGGCGCAGGCTCTGATCGTACCGGCTGACGGCCTCTTCGTACCGGAGCAGGTTGGTGAGCACGATGCCCAGGTTGTTGAGGGTCGAGGCGACGTCGGGGTGCTCTGCGCCCAGGTGTTCCTGCTGCAGCGCCAGGACCTGCTCGAAGTCGGCGAGGGCGGGCTTGAACCGTTTGCGGCGAATGTCGACGAAGCCTTCGTTGCGGGCGAGCTCGACCTGCACTTCCCAGTCGCCAGGCACGCGCGCGGCGGCGGCCGAGGCGAGGCGGCCCCACGCGTCGGCGTCAGCGTCAGACTCGTCGTACCCCTCGCTCGCGTACAGGCGCGACAGACCGCGCGCCGCCAGCCCCGCTTCGCCCGACTTGAGGGCCTGCTCGGTGGCGACCAGGTTGGCCTGCCGCGCGAGCCGGCTCTCGCCCCGTTTGAGCTCGAGGCGCGCCAGCAGCAGATAGCCCTCGGCGAGGGCCGAAGGCGGTGCGCTGGGGGAGAGGCCGGTCTTGAGCCGATCGGACCCGAGGGCGTATTTGCCGGCGGCGAAGAGAGCGCGCGCTTCGGCCATCTTCAGGTGGAGGGCGACGTTGGCCGCTTTTTCAGTTTCGTCCTCGGTGACGTGGCGCCGCAGGCCGGCGGTGGTGGTGCACGAGGTGGCGGTCTCGAGCTCGCGCGCGGCGGTGGGGGCGTTGTTCACCACGTCGTGATCGGGCGCGTCGAACAGGGCCACGAGCGCTTCCAGCCGCTGCGCGCGCTCGTCGAGGCACGAGGTCTTCAGCTCGGTCGCCTCGGCCGAGTCGACCTTCCTGAGCATCGAGGCTTCGCACACCTCGCGCGAGGCGACGACCCACTCGGCGGCCCAGACATCGAGGGTGCGCTCGCAACTCGCCCAGGCCTCGGGCGCATACGAGAGCCCGGTGCGCGCAAAGCCTTCCTTGAGCTTCGTCTTGCGCGCCGCGTCCCAGATGCCGGCGAAGCGGCGCTCGCTCCCGCCGCACACCAACAGGCGCTGGCGAGTCCACACCCCGTAGCCGATGCCGAACACCGAGAAGAGCACCAGGCCCACCACGAAGAGCGTGCGGCGCGGGTTTCGTTTCGCGCGCGGACGCAGCGCCTTGATCAGCGCGTCCATCTCGGGCCAGCGATCAGCTGGGTTGGCCGCGAGGCCCCGGCGAAGCACGTCCTTCACCCAGTCAGGCACCCGGCTGTCGGAGGGCACCGGCGTCAGCCGGCCCGCCGCGATTTCCTGCGCGTGCTGCTTGAGGGTCGCGCCGGAGAAAGGGCGAGTTCCGAACAGGCCTTCCCACAGCGCCACGCAGAAGCTGAATTGATCCGAGCGGGCGTCGGTCGGCAGCCCGGCGATCTGCTCGGGCGCCATGTACCCCGGCGTTCCCATCACCGCGCCGTCGCGCGTGAGCTGCACGTTGAGAGACGAGTCGCCGAGCTCAGCGGCCAATCGCTCGGGCGAAGGCGGCGCCGGAGTCGAGGTGCTCTGCCGGGCCAGGCCGAAGTCGAGCACCCGCGGCCGCAGATCGGCGCCCAGCAGCACGTTGTCGGGCTTGAAGTCGCGGTGCACCAGGCCCGCGCGGTGAGCGGCGTTCAGGCCATCTCCGGCGAGGCGGAAGATGCGAACCACCTCGTCCCACGGGTGCTGGCCGCGCAACCAATCAGCGAGGGTCTCACCCTCGACGTATTCCATCGCGATGAAGACGCGATCGCCGAAGGTGCCCACGTCGTGCACGGCGATGACGTTGGGGTGCTGCAGGCGCGCCATCGACTGGGCCTCGCGCAGCAGGCGGGCCTTGCCCTCTTCGGCCGAGAGCGCGCCACCGCGCAGCAGCTTGAGGGCGACCTTGCGATCGAGCTGGGGATCGTAGGCGCCGAAGACCTCGCCCATGCCGCCGGCGCCCAGCTTTTCCAGCAGCACGTAGCGGCCCAGGGTGGCACCGCGCTGCAGGGTCAGCCCGTGGGCGTTGGTGACCAGCGAGCCCACGACGCGCGTGGGCAGGCCCGCCTTGGTGCCGATGGCGGTCTCGGAGAACGCCGTCGAAGAGATGTTCTGCTGGCGGGTGCGGCATTCCTCGCACGACGCCAGATGGCGCTCGACGCCGGTGGCGGCCTCGCCCTCGAGCCGGCCCAGCGTGAAATCGAGGAGTGCCTCTTCAGCGACGTGCGACATGGCTTCGGTCGAACGCTACCAGAGGCCCGTTGAATCCCTCTTGCCTCACGCAGGGCTGCGCTAGACACCTTCCACTTTGCAACGTTGGCTTTCACCTCAGACCGGCTTCGCGCTCGTCGCGGCGCTGTACCTGCTGTCGTTTCCGTACCACCCGGGGCTGCGCTCGCCCAACGAGCTGTGCAGGCTGTGGCAGTCGAGGGCCTTCGTCGACTTCGGCACCTTGAACATCAACGGCGTGCTGCAGACACGCGGCATGGTGGGCGATCTCTCGTGCACCGCGGTGGTGAGCGAAGGCAGCACCACCCACCTCGAGCCCTGCGTCGGCCCCAACGCGCCGCGCTCGGGCGTGGTGGCGCGCTGGTA
>JAYVNA010000872.1:0-8554 GCA_043758715.1 Archangium sp. | reverse complement strand
TGCTGCAGTCGCAGGGCCTGGTGGAAGAAGCGCGCGTGGAATACCGCACCGCCCTGACGGACCGCGAAGCGAACGGTGACGAAGAAGGCGCCGCGTTGACCTGGGGCAACCTCGCGCGGCTCGAATTGGAAAATGGTCACTGGCTCGCCGCACGCGACGCATTCCAAAAAGATCACGACATCGTGCTGCGCAAGAGCCCCAATGCGCTGCGGCTGCGGGCGCAATTGCTCACGCACCTGGGCGAGTGCGAGCGCGGCCTTGGAAATCACAAAGGGGCGCTCTCCTATTTCGAGCGCGCCCGCCAGACGGCCCAGCAGGCGAATGACCGCTTCGGAGCGGCGATCGCCACCGTGAACCAGGCCCGAGAACTGGTGCACCTGCGCCCCTCCGCTGCGGGCCCGATTCTCGTCGCCGTCGAAGCCCAGCTCGAGGCCGTGCCTGCCGCGCAACGGCTCACCCTGCTGGCGCTGCTCGAGGTCACCCGCGCCGAGCACGCGGCGATGGAACAGCGCACCCTCGACGCCGAAGCCGCCTTCGTGCGCGCCCTCGACGCGGTGGAACGCAGCACCCTGGTGAGCCCAATCGAGCACGCGTTGATCGCCCGCTCGGCGGCGCGCTTTCAGACCGAAGTCTTCGGAGGCGGCCGCAACGTGGAATACCTGCAGCGCGCGTTGCGGCTGCTCGATGCCACCTCCGCCACCGTGTTGCGCGCCGACGTGGAAAACGAGCTGCGCCGCGCCAGCAACGACGCGTGGACGCTGCACGTGGTCAGCCGCTTCCTCGGGCGCAGCGCAGTCGAGCTGGCGATGCGCGAAGCCGGACAGGCGGGCTTTCGCGGTCAGCGGGTCGAGCTGGCGGTGCTCTTCGCGGATCTGCGCGGCTTCACCTCGGCCGCCGAAGGCCTCTCACCCGGTGAGCTCGTCGATGCGCTCAACCAGATTCTCTCGCGCATGGCCGCCTGTGTGGAGACCATGGGCGGGCTGGTCGACAAGTTCGTGGGCGACGCGGTGATGGCGCTCTACGGCGTCGAGACCGCGCCCGCAAAAGCCGCCCGGGACGCCGTGCGCTCTGCCCTCCTGATGCAGGCGGAGCTGGAGCGGCTGAACCGCCACGCGGGCAAACTGGGCGCGTTGCAGATGGGCGTTGGCATTCACTTCGGCCCTTCGGTGCTCGGGCTCATCGGCAGCGCGCAGCACCGCAGCTACACGGCGCTGGGTGACACCGTGAACTTCGCCTCGCGGCTCGAGGGCATGACCAAGCAGCTCGGCGCCACGGTGCTGGTGAGCGGCGCGGTGGTGCGCCACCTCCGCGAAGGCGAGTTCGTGCTGCGGGAGCTCGGCAGCTACGCCCCCAAGGGCGCCGCGGTGCCGATCGAGTGCTTCGACGTGATGGGTGAAGCGCGCGACGCCTCGATCGAGGGCGCGCTGCTCGAGGAACTGGCGTGCTCGAAGGCGGCCGCGGTGGCGACGCGCGCGGGCGAGCTGCCAGGCGCGAAGGCGCCGCTCGAACGAGCGTTGACCCTGGCCAGGGGCACCTACCGCGAGACGGGCTACCGCTTGCGGCTGACCACCCTCGAGGCCGGTGACACCGTGGTCCGCCTCTCGGAGAAGTGAAGCGAGAGTCAGGCGTCGTTGTTGGTGATGCTCAGCCGAAACGGAAAGCTGCGGCGCACCCGGGCCTGCACGCCGGCCCCCGAGACCAGCTGTTCCCATTCTTCCCGGCGGAAGCTGCGCGCGATCGACACCTGCCCGTCGTGCCGAACGATGTCGTGCCACCCGGAGACCGCGCACAACAACGGGAACGCGCGATACGCGATCGGGCTGCGCTCGAGGTCCGTGAGGAACCAGCCGATGCGCGCGGTGTCCTCCAGCCAGCGCACGAAATGAACGACCTGCTCGTCATCGAGGTGATGGGTGAACTGCGAGCTGACGATGAAGTCAGGCTTCACCTCGGGCCGGTGCGAGAACACGTCGCCCGTCTGAAAGGTGATGTTCATCTCGGCAGGGGTCGCTTCCCGGGCGGTCTCGGCGCTGCGCGGGTTGAGGTCGATGCCATGGAGCTGCACCTCGAGCCCTCGCGCCTTCGCCCAGTGCCAGATGGCGCGCAGCAGATCGCCCTGCCCGAAAGCGACATCGAGGATGACCACTGGCTTGCCGGGCACCAGCCGTCGCTCGAGCCAGCGGAGCACCGGGCGATGCGTGAAGGTGAAGCGGTTGATTTGGGCCAGCTCGCGCAGGCAGCGGCGGTACTCGCCCTCGCTCACCTCCGGGTCGTCCATCACCTCGTGCTGCGCGCTACGGGAGCTCCGGGAAAACGTGGGTGCCAGCATGGGGACGACCGATTGCGACAACCGCGCCAGCCTCGTCCTGGCCCGGAAGTGCGCCAAACTTCGTGAGCCGCAGTGACACGGGCGTGTCGGTGCGTGTCACTCGGCTGTTCTTTTAATGGCTTCGAAGCCCGGCATCACGTCTGCTGCACCCTCCGAATGGAGCTGCCTGGACTCAGACGCGCGGTCACGCTGCAGACCGAACCCACCCCGAGGTTGCTCGACGGAGTCAGTGGCGAGGTCCTCGCGATCACCCAAACCGAGGCGCGGCTCATTCAGAGATGGGACGGCGTGGCCGGGGCGACTCCTCTCTCCGCGCGCGTGTTCATGGATGGGCTGGACATCGACCCGTGGCAGGTGGAGCAGTTCTTCGCCCGGCTCGATCGCATGCAGCTGCTGGGGAAGGCGCCGCCGGTCGTGCCCGACTTCGTGGCGCCGCGGCCGGGGGTGGAAAGGCCGAGCGATCGGGTGCCGGCGCTCAGGCCAGACCTGGTGATCGCCAAGCTGGTGCCCAGCGGTGAAGTGCTCGAGGTGTTCGACCCGCGGCGTGAGCGCGGCTTTTCCCTGCTCGATTTCGAGATCACCCTGGCCCGCCTGCTCGACGGGAAGCGCACCGCGGCCGACCTGCTCGAGCGCGCCACTGCTCTGGGCATTCCGGTCTCGCTGCAGACGTTGCGCGCCTTCCTGCAGCAGCTGATCGCCTACCAGTTCATCGACTCGCGGGTGCGCGAAGGCACCACCACCTGGCCCGTCCGCTCCGCGTGGTCACCTGAAGTTCGCGAGCTCTACCAGCGGGCCTTGCGCGCCTTTCGGGCGGGCAACAATCACGACGCGCGGGCCGAGCTCGACGAGCTCAAGCGCCTCGATCCTTCGAACCTCGAGGCCGGTGCGCTGCGGTTGCGCTTCGAGACCAGGACCATCAAGGTCGATCACGAGGCCCTGCATGCGCCCGCGACGCCGACCGCGGTCATCCGCACCGGGGAGATCGCTGCCCTCACCCCTTCCGACGAACGCGCGGCCCCGCTGAAGATCGACCCCTTCGCCAGCTTCGGCTTTGAAGGCGAGCTGCCCACCACGTCAGGGCTGCCCCCGATTCCCGAGACGCTCACCAGCGCCAAACAAAAACGCACCCGTCGCAAGCTGCTCATCGGCGCCGCGGTGCTGGTGGTGCTGGCGGTGCTGCTGCGCCCCGTCCCCACCCTGCGATCGGTGCCTTGCGAGCTGGAGCTGGAGAAGCTCGCCGTGCCCCGCGCGCCCTTGTCGGGGCTGGTGACGCCCTCGGGCGTCAAGCCGGGGACCGCGGTGACGAAGAACACCGTGCTGGCGCGCATCGAGTCGGTCGATGGTGCAGCCGCGATGGAAAAGCAGATCGCCGCGCTCGACAAACAGGTTCAGGCGCTGACGCCCGCCGCGAACCTGGGTCCTCGCATCACCAAAGCCAAGACCGCGCTCAAGGCCGCGGAAGGCGCCGTCGCGGCGCTCGAGAAGCAGAAGAAATCCGCGACGAAGAAGACCCTGCCGGCGATCGAGAAGAAGCTCGCGCCGAAGGTGAAGGCCCGCGACGCCGCGAAGGCCGCGCTCGAGGCGCTCACGCACGATCTGGCGCGCGCCCCGCTCGCAGCCGAGCTGAAGAAGCTCAAGGCCGAAAAGGAATCAGGCGAGTTCGCGAACCCGAAGGCCGACCTCATCGCCCCTCTCGATGGCGTGTTCGTAAACCTCGGCCCGTTGCCGGTGCGGGTGTTCGAGACCGATGGCTACGGGCAGATCGTCGCCCCGAAGTTCAAGGTGGTGATGAAGCAGAAGCTCGAGACGGCGGTCGAGCAAGCGGTGTTCCGGTACGAGGGCGGTTCGGTCGAGGTGAAGCTCGAGGCCGGCGTTCCCCAACTCGCGGTGAGCCAGGCCCTGGTGGGGCTCAAGGGTTCGCTCGATCTGGCCGAAGGCCGCAAGCCCTGGCTCTTCTCGTTCTGAAGAACCCGCTGGGCCGTGCTGGTGTCGAAGGGGGCGTGCCTCCGATGACAGACGAGTCACTTCCGAGGGGTTCAGCGCACCCGGGTCGCGAAGCTCGAGGCCCAGCTCGCACCGCGGCACGCGATCAACGCCAGCAGGCGCATGCCTACCCCTGCGGAAACGAAGGGGAAGGCCGCGGAGGCGTGAGCGACACCGAACGCGTCTCGGTGGTCGGCGGGAACCGCACGGTGAAGGTGGTGCCTTCGCCTTCGTCATTCGCCCGCGCGGTGATTTCCCCCAGGTGCGCGTCGACGATGCGCTTGACCACCGCCAGCCCCAGGCCCGTGCCCGTGGCCTTGGTGGTGAAGAACGGCTGGAACATCTTTTCTGCCGCGCGCTGGCTGAGCCCGACGCCTTCGTCCTGCACCCGCACCGTCAGCCACGGTACGCCGGCCACCGGCTCGACGGTGGCGCGCACCGTGACCGTGCCTCCGCGGGGCATCGCCTGCGCCGCGTTGACGATGAGGTTGACCAGGGCCTGCCTGAGCAGGTGCGCGTCGAGGGGAAACGGGGGCAGCTCGCGGGGGAACTCGGTGAGCACCCGCACGTTCGAGTGCAGCGTCGACTGCGCGGCGGCGTCGACCGCGTTGGCGATGATGGGCTCGACCGCCATCAACTTCTTCACGAGCTCGTAGGGCCGCACGAAGTCGAGCAGGTCGCCCACGATGCGGTTGAGGCGATCGGCTTCTTCGCCCACCATGTTGAGCAACATCTCCGGGTCGCCCGTGGGCCGCAGCAGGCGCTTGAGGGTGGTGAGCGAGTTGAAGATGACGCCCAGCGGGTTTCGCACCTCGTGCGCCATCACCGCGGCCAGCTCGCCCAGCGCAGCCAGCCGTTCGTGACGCACCAGTTCCTGCTGGGTGCGCGCCAGCTCGTCGTAGGACTTCTTGAGATCGCGGTACAGCCGGGTGCTCTCGTCGTAGAGCCGCGCGCGCTCGAGCTGCGAGGCCATCTGCACGCCCAGAATTTCGGCCGAGCGCAGCTCGTGCTCGCCGAAAGGAACATCGCGGGTGCGCGCGAGCGAGAGCAGCCCTACCGGCTTGCCCTCGATCTGCAGCGGCACGATCGCCATGTGCAACAACCCCTCGGCCAACACCACCTGCGCGTCGACCGGAAGATCCTTGCTGCTGAGCGCGATTGGAGCTGACACCCGCTGGCGGACTTCGTCGATCTTGAAGCGCCGGTAGCGGTCGACCAGCGGGCCGTCGTAGCCCCAGGCGTCGCCGACGAGCAGGTACTCCGCGGTGTCGACGTCGAAGCGATGGAGCATCGCCGAATCACTTGCCGAAGAGCGGCACACGGTCTCGAGCGCGCGCCGGCACAACACGGTCGAGTCGGCGAGGGGCCCGGAGCTCGCCAGCTCATGCGCGAGATCGAGCTCGGCGGTGCGGCGCTGCAGCTGCTCGAAGGCCTGCGCGACCTCGATGGCCGAGCCGAGCTGAAGCGCGAACAGGCGAATGATCGCCAGGTCCCGCTCTTCCAGCTCGTCGTGCAGCAACACCAACGCCCCCCACTGCGAACGGCGCACGTGCAGCGGCGCGATGGCACCGACCCCAGGCGTGAGCGCGAGCTGGGCTTCCTGCGGGGCACGGCCGAGCGCCTGCTGGAAGGAACGAATGGCCCCGCGCAGGTCCTCCACCAGCACCGGCTCTTCGGTGGCGGTGATCGAATGAAAGGCGCCGCGGCTCAGCTTCTGCCGGCGCTCCGCCAGCAACTCCTTCTGGAGCGCCACCAGGTGAGGCCTTGGGGAGAGGTAGCGAATCTCGTACGTCTCCTGATCGAGCGAAATGACGGCGGCCTCGAACCCCGCCCGTTCCAGCCCTAAACCGGCCGCTGGCAGTAATTCGGTGACCAATCGGGCCCGCTGAACCTCGAGCGCGACCTCGGTCAGGGCCTTCAGGAGGGCATCGCCGTGTAAAAGGGCTTTCGAGTTGGACATCTACACTCCCGGAAACAGGCCCTGGCTCTCTCAGGACCCGAGAAAAGTACCCTGATAACGGGGATTTAGAAACAAGCACGTGTGCACTGCCGATAACACCCGCATGCGCAGCCTGATCGCCCTTTTCGTCCTCACCGCTTCCGCCGCCCTCGCTGTTCCGTGCGCTGAGTTGCCGGTGCTGTTCATCGTGCAAGACAAGTCGGGTTCGATGAACTTTGCGCCCGACGGGACCACGGCGACGGCAGCCAATCCTTCGAAGTGGACCATCGCGCGCCAGGTGGTTCCGTCCCTGGCGAGCAACTTCAACAACCGGTTCCGCTTCGGTGCAGCGATGTACCCGCAGAGCACCACCACTTTCAACTGCACCACCGGCACGGTGGTGACCCCGATCTCCGACACCACCACCGGCATCACCAGCGCCTACAACGCCGCGGTTCCCGGGGGCGGCACGCCGACGGCGGCCTCGCTGATGGCGGTGCGCACCCACCTGCTGGCGCAGGGCCTCACCACGTCGGCGTACGTGCTGCTGATCACCGACGGGCTGCCCAACTGCAACACAACCCTCGACGCGAACAGCTGCTCGCCCACCACCCCGGGTTGTGGCCCGACGCCGGCCGCCAGCTCGTGCGCGCTGGGCTCGAAGGACTGCCTCGACAACCAGGCCACCATCTCGGCGGCGCAGCAGCTCTTCGCCTCGAACATCAAGGTCTTCGTGGTCGGCTTCGACAGCACCCTGACGGCGGGCAACAACAAGGCGGTGCTCGACGCGATCGCCTCGGCGGGCGGCACCGGAAGCGCGTACGTGGCCTCGAGCCAGGCGCAGCTGACCAGCACGCTCAACACCATCGCGGGCAACACCGCCACCTGCTGCAAGGACGTCTGCAGCGCGGGCGCGGCGATGTGCAGCGCCTCGGGCGCGCGGCAGGTCTGCCAGCTCGACCAGGCGATCGGCTGCACCACCTGGACGACGCAGCAGTGCAACGCGGGCACCACCTGCAGCAATGGCAGCTGCCAGATCTGCAACAACGCCTGCACCGCCGGCGCGACCCGGTGCGCCAACGGCAACGCGGAGCAGTGCGTGGCCAACGCCCAGGGCTGCACCTCGTGGCAGACCGCCGACGTCTGCGGCTACGGCGAGCTGTGCGCGGGCGGCCAGTGCAACTCCTGCCAGCCGTGCGCGATGGGCGCCAGCCGCTGCACCGCGACCGGCGTCGAGACCTGCGAGTGGAACGTGCTCTCGGGTTGTACGCAGTGGCAGGGCCGGGCGTGCGCGGCCGGCAGCACCTGCCAGAACGGCAGCTGCGCGAGCTGCAACAGCACCTGCACCGCGGGCGCTGCGCGCTGCGCGGGCAACACCGTCGAGACCTGCGTGGCGAACGCTTCGGGCTGCACCGCGTGGCAGGCGGGCCAGACCTGCGGCAACTTCTGCAGCGGCGGCGCGTGCGGCACCTGCGGCACCAGCTGCACCGCCGGCCAGACGCGCTGCCAGGGTGCGGGCGTCGAGACCTGCATCGTCGACGCGAACAGCTGCCCGGCGTGGGGCCCCGCGCAGCAGTGCAACGCGAACAACTTCTGCCAGGGCGGCGTGTGTAATCAGTGCGCGACCACCTGCACCCAGGGCAGCAAGCGCTGCGGTGCCAACGGCGCCACCGAAGAGTGCCGGCTCAACGCGATGGGCTGCACCGCGTTCGTCACTGTCGGCCAGTGCGCGGCGGGCGAGCGCTGCGACCAGGGCGTCTGCATTCCCCCCTGCCAGAACGCGTGTGCCGCGGGCGCGGCGCAGTGCAACAACGGCCGGGCCCAGAGCTGCGAGCAGGGCCCCGCGGGCTGCTTCATCTGGCGCGACGAGCCGGTGTGCGGCGCTGATCAGCAGTGCGTGACGGGTCACTGCCGCACGGCGTGCAGCAGCGGAGAGCTCGAGACCTGCCCCAACGGTGAAGTCTGCACCGGCCTCACCGAAGGCCGCTTCTGTCTGCCCGGCGACGCCGATGCGGGCGTCGGTGGGGGCGCGGGCGGTGGTACCGGTACCGGCGGCGGCTCGGCGGTCGATGCAGGCACGGGCGCTGGCGGTGGTGGGGGCAGCAGCTCGAGCGGCAGCGGCACGGAGACCACGCCGGGCGGCGACGGGAAGATCGGTGCGGTGGCGATGGGCTGCAACTGCAACTCGACCGACGCGGGCATCCTCCCGCTGCTGGCGCTGGGCCTGGTGCTGCTGCGCCGCCGGAATCACTGAGCGACGAACAGGACCACGCGATCAGCGAACCAACCAGGCCGTTGAGTCG
>JAYVNA010000871.1:0-8556 GCA_043758715.1 Archangium sp. | reverse complement strand
CCCCGGGCGCGACCGCGTTGACGCGAATGCCGTAGGCGGCCCACTCGACGGCCAACGTCTTGGTCATATTCTCGACGCCCGCCCGCGCGGCGCCGGTGTGAATCATTCCGGGAAAGCCGCGGGAGATCTGGGCGATGACGTTCACGATGCGGCCGCGCTGCTGGGGAATCAGCACCTGCGTGCCCACCGCCTGAATCATGTTGAAGGTGCCCAGCAGGTTGTTGCGCACCACCGCCTCGAAGCCGCGGGGCGAGAGCGTCTCGGCGGCGGAGGGGAACTGCCCGCCGGCGTTGTTCACGAGGATGTCGATTTTTCCGAAGCGCTGTTTCACCGCTTCGACACAGGCCTTCACCTGCTCGGCATCGCGAATGTCGCAGGTGGTGCCGAAGGCCTCGATGCCCGCGCGGCCCAGTTCTTCAGCTGCTTTCGCCAGCGGTTCGGGCCGGCGTCCGCACAAGGCGACCTTCGCGCCCAGCTTGCCCAACTCGCTCGCGGTCGCGAAGCCGATGCCGGTCCCACCACCGGTGATCAGCGCGACCTCCCCTTGAAACAGTCCGGTCTTGAACATGGTCACGGTCGCGCAGCGTAGGCGCAGCAGGCCGATGCGGCCCCGGATTTCGAGGCTGTGCTACGACTGGCCTTCATGTTTCGTCCTCTGCTGGTGTGTCTGGTCGTTGCCCTGAATGCCTGCGGTCCCCTGGGTCCGCCGAAAGCGGATGGCGGGGCCGGTGGAGGCGGTTCGCTCTTCGGTGGAGGCACCGGCGGCAACAGCGGTGGCGGCTCCGGCGGCGGGGTGACGGGCGGCGGTACCGGTGGCGGTTCGACCGGTGGCGGCACCGGGGGCGGCGGCGTGACCGGCGGCGGCACGGGCGGAGGCTCGACCGGTGGCGGCGGCGGCGCCGTGGGACCGCTCACCTGGGCGAACGTCTCCATCGGTGGCGTGACCAGCAGCTCGTACATCATTGCGATCAGCGGCACCGCGAACGATCTCTGGGCCGCGCAAGACACCGGCTACGTCTTCCACTCCGCAGGCGGAGCGTTCTCGCTGCAGTTCCCGATCCAGTACGGCGTGAAGGATCTCTACGCGAACGGCGGCACCGTGGTGCTCGTGCAGGGCCGCTCCATTCGCACCTGCACCGCGAACTGCACCACCGATACCGCGTTTGCCGACTACTCGCTCATTTCTCCCTACAACCTCACCGCGGAGGCTGCGTGTGGCCGGGGGCCCAACGACATCACCGTGATCGTGAGCGACACTCAGAACATGGCGCAGGTCTTTCAATGGAACGGAACGATGTGGACGCGCACCAACAGCAACCTGGGCATCGCCTACCCGCGAGCGTGCTGGTTCGACGAAGGCGGTGTGCTCTACGTCGCTGGCCAGGACGAAGTGGCGCGCAGCGACAGCGGCGCCACCACCATTGAGACGCTGAGCAACAACCTCTCGACCTATTACAGCGGCGCCAGCGTCGGAGGCACGCAGTGGGTGGTCGGTCAGGGCGGGTATATCGGCCGCCGCAACGGCACCACGTGGACGAAGGTCACCGGGCCGAGCACGAGCATCCTGTGGGCGGTGGGCGGTCTCTCGGCCAACGAGCTGTACGCCTTCGGCTACTGGGACAGCACCGCTGGCAACGGCGTGAAGTGGAATGGAACTACCCTCAGCTCCGCCGGCAATCTGCTCCCCGGCACGGGTTCGCAGTCCACCATTCGCGCCATGCTCGTCACCGGGCCCAACGAGATCTACGCCGTCGGCAACAACCAGTCCGGGCCGATCATCGTGCGGGGTCGCAGATGAGATGGTTGTTGCTCGTCACCCTGGCCGCGTGCGGTCCGCTCACGCCTCCGAAGACTGACGCCGGCCCGGGCGGCGGCGGCGGGGGGATCATCGTCACCGGCGGCGGCGGAGGCGGACTCACGGGCGGCGGGACTGGCACGGGCGGCGGCGGCGGCGGCACGGTCACGGGGGGCGGTGGAGGCACCGTCACGGGCGGCGGCGGGGGAACTTCCGATGGCGGCGACGGCATCTGGGACTTCGCGGTCATGACGCTCAGCCCCGCCCCCACCAACTCCGGCGCGATCGTCGGCTTCGCAGAGACTGACGCGGGCATCTACGCCATGAGCGGCGGAGGCCACCTCTACCGCTCGACCGGTGGTCCCTTCGTCGAGTTGCTCTCCTTCCCCGGGATGCAGCCGCTCGACTTCGAGGGCACCGCCTCAGGCCACTTCTTCGTGATCACCACCGTGCACTTCCTCGAGTGCGCTTCCAACTGCGCCGACGCCGGCTCGTGGAGCGATCAACGCATCGCGGCCTTCGATGAGGTGCTCGACAGCCTGTGCGTGATCGCCGACGACCACGTGCTGGCGGTCGGCTCGAAGGGCAACGCCAACGACGGCGTGTCGTATCGGTGGAACGGCACCACGCTGGCGGCGAACTCGGTTTCGCTGGGCGCAACGGGCCCCGACAACTGTTGGAAGGGCGCATCGGGCGACTTCTTCATTCCCGCCGCCGACACCGTGGTGCGTTACTCGCCGGGGCAGGAAAGTTTCGCCCTCGAGCCCACCGCGACGATGCCCAGCTGGCGCGGCGGTGGCTCTTCGCCGGGCCACGAGTGGGTGACGGGCTCAGGGCCGATGATCGCGGAGCGCGGCGCGGGCAGCTGGACCAACGTCTACACACCCTCAGGCACGAGCGGCTCCATCACCTCGGTGATCGGCATCTCGCCCACCCTGGCCTTCGGGTTTGGCGGCGGCTTCTCCTCGTCTGGCCAGGCGGGTTACCGGTTCGATGGCACCCGGTGGGCCGAGCTGACGCCTGATCTTCCGGTGATCAACGTCACCTTCAGCGCCTTCCGTGCGTCGAACGGGGCCGTGTACGTCGGCGGTTACGACAGCAATCAATACCCGGTGATCGTCCGCGGCGCCCGGAGGTAGCGATCCGCTCGTGGGGCCTGCTACACGCGCCTCATGAGCCGAGCCGCCATCACCGATCTCTACCGCATCGACGACATGCTCAGCGCCGAGGAGCGCGCCATTCGCGACACCGTCGCGCGCTTCATCGACAAGGAGTATTTGCCCATCGTCGGCAAACACTTCCGCAACGCCACCTTTCCCACCGAGCTCATTCCGAAGCTCGCGGACATGGGCGTCTTCGGAGCGACCCTCACCGGCTACGGCTGCGCGGGCCTCTCGAACGTCGCCTACGGGCTCATCTTGCAGGAACTCGAGCGCGGCGATTCGGGCCTGCGCAGCTTCGCCTCGGTGCAGAGCTCGTTGTGCATGTTCCCCATCTGGTCCTACGGGAGCGAAGAGCAGAAGCAGCGCTGGTTGCCCGGCATGGCGCAGGGAAAGCTGATTGGCTGCTTTGGCCTGACCGAGCCCGACTACGGCAGCGATCCCGGCGGCATGGTGACGCGCGCCCGCAAGGACGGCGACTCGTACGTGCTCAACGGCTCGAAGATGTGGATCACCAACGGCACCATCGCCGACGTGGCGATCGTCTGGGCCAAGGTCGATGACGGCGGCTCCGAGTCGATTCGCGGCTTCCTCGTCGAGAAGGGCATGCCCGGCTACGTCGCCAAGGAGATCGAAGGAAAGTTCTCCCTGCGCGCCTCGTACACCGCGGAGCTCTCCTTCCAGGACGTGCGGGTGCCGGCCTCTTCGATGATGCCCGGCGTGCAGGGGCTCAAGGGTCCGCTCTCGTGTTTGAACAAGGCGCGCATGGGCATCGCCTTCGCGGTGATGGGCGCAGCGGTCGCGTGCTTCGAGGGCGCCCGCGAGTACTCACTCGAGCGCAAGACCTTCAACAAGCCCATCGCCGGGTTCCAGCTCACGCAGGAAAAACTCGCCGACATGCTGCAGGAGATCGTGAAGGGGCAGTTGCTCGCGTTGCGCCTCGCGCGCCTGGCCGACGAGGGCAAGCCGTCGCCTGAGCAGGTGTCGTTGTGCAAGCGCAACAACGTGAAGGTGGCGCTCGAGATCGCGCGCGTGGCCCGCGGCATCTACGGCGCGAACGGCATCACCGACGAGTACCCGCCGGTGCGCCACATGCTGAACCTCGAGAGCGTCTACACGTACGAGGGCACGCACGAGGTGCACACGCTGATTCTCGGCAAGGCGATCACCGGCATCAACGCCTTCGGCAATTGATGAACTCGCTCAACTTCTCCCTTGCCCCCGCGGGGGAGAGGGCCAGCCTGCTTCTGTTGCTGCTGGTCGTCGCGAGCTGTGGCGCCCTCACGCCGCCCCGCCCTGACGGAGGCACGGGAGGAGGCGGAACCCAAACCGGCGGAGGCTCCGGCGGAGGCACCGAAGCCCCCTGGCTCGAAGTCACCCTGCAAGTCCCCCCGGGAACGACGGGCACCGTGCAACGCCTCTCCGCCCGCCCCGGAGAAATCTACGCCCTGATCGCCAACCAATAGCTGCTGCGCAGTGCCGGCGGCGCCTTCACCGAAGTGCTCGTCTTCGCCACCCCGGTGATCTCCGACTTCCAGCTCTCGGGCACCGGCCTGGTCGCCCTCACCCCGCTGGCGAGCTTGATGGCCTGCACCGCCAGCTGCGAGTTAGGCGCGGGCTACGACGAATACGGCCTCGGCGCGACGCCGCTCGCGGTCTGCGGCTCAGCTGACTTTCTGGGAGTGATGACCCGCACCCCCGCCGCGGGCGCCGCGCTCTACGAGCAGAACGCGAACGGCACCCAGTTTGACTTCGTTCACAAGCTCAACCTCCGCATGCCCCTCGACTGCGCGCGCACCACCCGCGGTGAGCTCTTCGTGGCGGGGCAGGGCGGGGTGGGGAACGCGACCGCCACCGGCACCTCGATCGAAGTACCGAGCACGGCGGCGCTCGGCCGAGTCTCCACCAACGAACCGTGGACGAAGGTCGCCACCGACGGCACCTGGGTGATCGCCTCCAGCGCCCGCGGCGCGGTGGCCCGCCGGCCGGAAGACGGCGGCTGGCAGGTCGCAAGCGCGCTCACGTGTGAGATCACCGCGCTGGCCGTGGAATCAGCCACCGAGGTCTGGGTGGCCGGTACCGGCCTCGGCCTCGCCCGCTTCGACGGCACCGGCTGGACCCCCGCGGGCCAGGGCCCCTCGCAGCTCACCCGCTTCGATGCCCTGGCCGTCGAGAACGCGCAGGTCTACGTGGGTGGCCGAGACGCCGCTGGAGTGGCGCGCGTGTTTCGCCGCTTGAGGTAAGAGCGGCCTCATGGCGTTCACCTCGAGGCTGAAGGTTCGGTTCGCTGACATCGACTGGGCGCGGGTCGTCTACTTCGCGCGCTTCTTCGACTTCGCCCACCGCACCTTCGAAGACTTCTTCAACGAGCAGCCCAACCTCTCGTACGCGGCGGTGCTCTCCGATCGAAAGCTCGGCTTCCCCATCGTCAACTCGACCGCGGAGTTCTTCGTGCCCCTGCGCCTGGGCGAGACCGCGCGGGTGCAGATGGACGTGATCAAGCTCTCGAAGCGCTCCGTCACCTCGCGCTTCACCATCTTCAAAGACGAGACCGATGAGCGCTGCGCGGTGATCGTGCTCAAGCAGGCGGCGATCGACACCAGCAGCTTCACTGGCACCGAGCTGCCCGACGATCTGCATGCGCTGCTCTCAGCGCACCTGGTGGCCTAGAACCTCCGGGTGAACGGCATCGGCTTGCGCATGCGCACCAGCAGCAGCAGCGGGAACAACACGTACGGCAGGTTCAGCGAGAGAAACTTCGCCGGGTTCAAGGTGCGGAACTGCTGCTCCCCGAAGAACTCCACCCCGAACACCAGCACGCCCGTGATGCTCGCGATCATCGTGGCGTAGATGACCGAGGGCAGCTGGATCCAGTTCTTGCCCTTGACCAGGGCCCAGGCCAGCAGCAGGTAAAATGGCCCGTACACGAAGGTCGAGAGCCCGGTGACGAAGCGCATCCACACCGGGGGGTGCATGAAGAGCGGGTCGGCATCGAGCGCGTACCAGTAGTTCGCCCGCGCCAGCGGGTTGGCCGAGTCCGCGGACATCTCGATGCCGAGCGTCGGGATCGCGTCGCTGATGCCCGAGGTGATCGCGAACACCACGAACAGCACTGCGAAGAACACGTCGATGCGCCGCTCGGTGAGCGGCAGGTTCTGGGCTTCGCTCACGACAACGGCGAGCGCTTGATGGTGATGAACGTGTCCGATTGAGCGGTCGCGGGCTCGCTCTTCGGCTCTTCGCCTGGAGCCGCGGGAGCACCTTCCCCAGGGGCCGCTTCGACAGCATCGGCTTCTGAGGCGCGCTGGTGAATCTCCTCGTCCGAGAGGAAGCCGACCTTGGTGCCTTCCTTGTTGAGGAAGCGCACCGCGCGCTCAGAGAGCTTGAGCAGCTCTTCGGCGATCGCCGGGGCCACCAGGGCGTGCTCGATCTTGTCGGGGTCAGGGCGCTCGACCACCGCCAGCTCACCCATCTCGAGCCGCTTGGCCTGTTCCGGCGTCAGCTCGAGCCGGCGCAGCTTGTTCTTGCGGGTGACGAAATAGAACGGCGTGGCGCCAGGCTCGACGGGCACCGTGTTCGCCAGCACCAGCTCACGCAGCTGGCGATCGAGCTCGACCTGCTTCCGGGCCTGCAACCGGTGCGCTTCCTTACTGCCCTGAAGGGGAGGCAGCTTGGGCAACCGCGACTCGGTCTCGCGGCGGGGCGGAGGCGGACGAGCTTCGCGGCGCGGCGGAGGCGGGCGATCATCGCGGCGCGGCGGGGGCGGGCGATCATCGCGGCGCGGCGGAGGCCGGTCCTCCCTTCGCGGGCGGGAATCGCGATCACCCGGGGGAGGGCGCGCGGCGGCCGCGGGTTTGGCGGCTTTCTCGAGTTCGGCTTTCTTGGCTGACTCTTCAGTGACCAGACCGGCCTTGAGGAGCTTGTCGCGGAGGCTCTGCATGCGCGGGCGTATAGCAGCGCGCGGCCTCCAATCCACACTGGCAGCGACGGGAGGCCATGTGTAGGGTGCCCGCCTTCGTGAAGCGGCTCCTCCTCATCGCGGTCTGCGTGCTCAGCGCATGCAAGGATCCGGTCGATCAAGCGGCCAAGAAGCGCATTTTTTCGCCCGAAGATCCCCCCCAGGCGGTCGCGGCCGCCAGCCAGAAACTCCCTCCTGAAGAGGCCGCTGACAGCCCCAGCATCTCCCGGCGGATTCTGGGCATGGGCGCGGCCGAAACCACGGAGCGCATCGGGCCGCACACCTACGCGGCGAGCATCAACTGGGAATGGAGCACCGGCGGCAAGAACGTGCGCCTCAAGGAATCCCGCGAGCTGCTCTCCGGCCCCGGCGGCGTCTCGGGTGACTTCGTCGCCCGCATGACGAACACCAACGAGCAGGGCCTCGAGGTGCTGCGCGTCGGCGGCAAGGTCTACGCCCGCACCACCTACGGCAAGGACGGCGCGGGCAAGCTGCGTGAGCGCCGCCGCGATCGCGGCATGGCCGAGCGCATTCGCGACGAGGCTTCGGGCGCGCTGCGTGACTTCGATCAGATCTTCGGTGGCCGCCTCAAGCTCAACGCCCAGGGCACCTCGAGCCTCGAGGGGCGCACCGCCTGGAAGTACGCCGTCACCCTGGCCGACGTGGTGCCCGACACCGCAGCGAAGCTGCCTGCGCTCGCGATGCCCAAGAACGGCGAAGACGAGACCACCAAACGCCGCCAGCTCTTCTACGACTCGCGCCAGCCCCGCTCGCTGCAGGGCGAGGTCTACGTCGATGCCGCCACCAGCGTGGTGCTCAAGGCCCGCCTCGACGGCCGCGTGGGCGTGAAGACCAAGGACACCGACTCGGAGCTGCACCTCGTGATCGAGTCGTCGGTGACGGGCATCGGCAAGGCGCCGCTCATCGAGCCGCCCAAAGACTTCCTCGCCGATGAGGACAAGCCCGACGGCATCGCCGCCGCGCTGCTGCGAATGGGCATTCAGCGGAAAACGGCCGACGCCGGGGTCGCAGGTGGACCGGGCGAGCCGGAAGACGACGCCGAGTAGGCCTTTCGCCTACTTCGCAAACGTTTGAAAGTCGGACGGTTTTTGCCCTGTTTGCGCGACCTGTCCGCGCTTCGGAAATCTCAGTCCGAAAATTTGCGGGGTGCAGGTCGATCGCTACACTGCCCAACAGTTGCGGTTTGGCCGCATCGTACATGGCCGGTTGTTCAGGTACTCAAAAAGGACAGGAACCAACATGGAGCGCAAGGGTAGCAGCACGGCGGTGGTGACGAAGGAACTGGTCGCGACGGCGCTGAAGACGGCCACGACCACCAGTCGTGAAGAGCAGGCGTTGCGAATGCGGTACGGCGCGACCGTCGACAAGAGGTCACCACTGCCCCAGGCCCACAACGGCCATGAGGAGCTGGCGGACGAACTGCTGCTCATCGAGATGCAGCTTCTGCGCGGCCTCAAGGCGCATCAGGCGCCGAAGGCGAAGACGGTCGCGCTCAAGAGCGCGGTGAAGTCGAAGATCGCCGCGAAGCTTTCCAAGAAATAATCGACCGAGGAACTGACTCCCTTTCCCCGCGGGGGAGAGGGTCGGGGAGAGGCCCAACACCCTTTCCCCGGTTTCGCTGG
>JAYVNA010000870.1:0-24341 GCA_043758715.1 Archangium sp. | reverse complement strand
GCACGCCTGGGTTCGCTCCACCGTGGTGGAAGCGGTCGTGATGCCCACGGCCGCGTCGGTGCGCGAGTACCCCGGTGATGCCGCCAAGGTATCGTTTGAGGTGCACGCGGGCCTCAAGGTGCGCATCATGGAGACCTCGGGCCGCTTCGTGCGTGTCCGCCTCCCCAACGCCCTCGAAGGGTGGACGGAGAAGGAAGGGTTGGTTTCGTTGTGAGCAACGCGATGATCGAAGTGGCCAACGTGGTGAAGGTGTACCGCCGCGGCAAGAACGAAGTCCCTGCGCTGCAGGGCGTCTCCCTCACCGTGCCAAGGGGGCAGTTCCTCTCGGTCATGGGCAGCTCGGGCTCAGGCAAGAGCACCATGCTCAACCTGCTCGGCGCGCTCGACGTGCCGACCAGTGGAACCCTGCACATCGATGGCAAGGAGATCTCGCGCTTCCCCGACGACGAGCTCTCGAGGTTCCGCCGCGATCGCCTCGGCTTCATCTTTCAGTTCTTCAACCTGCTGCCCACCCTGACCGCGGTGGAGAACGTCATTCTCCCCGAGCTGCTCGCCGGCAAGCACCGTGACGAGCTGGAACCCAAGGCGAAGGCGCTGCTGGAACAGTTCGGTCTCAAGGGCCGCCATTCCCACCGCCCCGACGAGCTTTCCGGCGGTGAGATGCAGCGGGTGGCCGTGGCGCGGGCGCTGCTGTCCGAGCCTGCTTTGCTCCTCGCCGACGAGCCCACCGGGAACCTCGACTCCAAGACCGGCGCCGACGTGCTCAAGCTCATTCGGGAAGCGACCCGCGCGCGCAACCTGACCGTGGTGATGGTCACGCATGACCCCAAAGCCGCAGAAGTCGGCGACCGCCTGGTGCTGCTGGCTGACGGAAAAATCGTCGGCGATGACCCTGTCCGTGCGGCGGCGTGAGTCCGTTGCACGCGTACGCGGCAATCCTGTAAGAGTGAAGCGTCCCGGGGGGGTTCTGCAAGGAACCCAAAGTGGTCCGCATCTCGCCTGACGTCGGTCGAAACAGAATCAACATCGAGCTGTCCGGGAAGCCGTGCACAGCCGAAGCCCTCACGGCTGAACGTGAATTGCGCGAAGCGCTCTCGCGGCTCCGCGCGCCGGTCGACGTCCTCTCGGACATTCGCGAACTGCAGACCCTGGAAGAACTCCTGCCCGACGACTTTCTGCGGTTCGGCACCGTGCTGCGCACCTTCGGCGTGAGGAAGGTGGTGCGGGTGGTCGGCAAGAGCGCCCAGGCCGCCGTGTACATGGAACGCATGTCCCGCCAACTGCCCGGGCACACGGCCCACCTCGCCTTCTCACTGGCCGAGGCCGAGCAGGTCTTCGGGAAGTAGTTTTCTCCGCGGTAGCTGCGCGCGCTCGTTAAGGTGCCCGCGCTCATGTGGTCACTGCTCCGTCTCGTCTCGTTGCGGCACCTCTTCGGCGCGCCGCTGCGATCGCTGCTCACGCTCATCGGCGTGGCAGTGGGCGTGGCCACCCTGGTGGGCATCGCCTCCATCAACCGCTCGGTGATGGACGCGTTCCGTTCGACCATCGACAAGGTGGCGGGCAAGGCCGATCTGACCGTCGCCGCTGAGACCTCGGGGTTCCCCGAAGAGCTGCTGGAAACGGTGCGCGCGGTGCCAGGGGTGTTGCACGCCTCGGGCGGACTTTCGGTGGCGGCGCCGGTGAAAGACCAGCCCGGCGAGACGATGTACGTGATGGGCGTCGACCTGCTCGACGACGGCTTCTTCCGCACCTACGAGGGCGTCGACACCGACGTGGGCAAGCTGGCCGACGATCTCGAGTTCCTCAACTCGACCGATCGCATTTTGTTGTCCGATCGCTACGCGCGCGAGCACCAGCTGAAGACCGGCGATTCGATCGAGCTGGTCACGCCGGAGGGCGCCAAGACCTTCGTCATTCACGGACTGCTCAAAGAGACCGGCCCGCTCAAGGCCTTCGGCGGCTCGGTGGCAGTGATGTTCTTCGGCTCGCTGCAGGAGGCGTTCTCGAAGGGCCGCACGCTCACCCGCATCGACGTCGCGATCGATCAGAAGGTCGGGCTCGAGGCGATGAAGGAACGCCTTCAGCAGGCGGTGGGCTCGAGCATCGAGGTCGACTCGCCTGATCGCCGCGGCCAGACGGTGCAGACCATGCTCCGCAGCTTCCAGCTCGGCCTCAATTTGGGCTCGGTGGTGGCGCTGCTGGTCGGCGTCTTCCTCGTCTACAACACGGTGTCGATCAGCGTGGTGCAGCGCCGCCGCGAGATCGGCACCCTGCGGGCGCTCGGCGCCACCCGCAATCGCATCCTGGGCCTCTTCGCGCTGGAAGCCGGCGTGCTCGGCACGATTGGCAGCCTTCTCGGGGTGCCCCTCGGCGTGCTGGTCGCGCGCGGAGCCATCGGCTCGGTCTCGAGCAGCGTCTCTGAGATCTACGTGAAGGTGAACATCAAGGACATTCAGCTGGGGACCAGCGAGCTCATCTTCGGCGTCACCATGGGCATCCTCGGGAGCGTGTTTGCCGCCCTGCGCCCCTCGTGGGTCGCAGCTTCGGTGCAGCCGGTGGAAGCGCTGCGCAAGGACGCTGCGATCGGCGCGGGCGCGGTGGAAGTGAAGTCGTGGCCCACGTACCTCGGCGTCTTCCTGTTGATCGCCGCCTGGCCCATCACGCAGATTCCGCCGCCGGTCGAGAACCTGCCGTTGGGCGGCTACGCGGCCATCTTCTTCATCCTGATGGGCGTGACCATGCTCTCGCCGCTGGTGCTGCGTTCGCTGAACGTGCCGTTCCGGAAGCCGGGCGAGCTGCTGTTCGGGATCTCCGGGCGCCTGGCGGCCGACAACTTCGCGCGCGCTCCGGTGCGGACCGCGGTGCCCGTGTCGGCGCTTTCGATCGGCGTCTCGATGGCCGTCACCCTCGGCGCCTTCCTCGGCAGCTTTCAAGACAGCGCCGATCGCTGGATCGAGCAGGCCATTCCCGCGGACCTCTTCGTCACCTCGTCCGCCAAGCTGGCCGGGGTGCAGAACCAGCCGATGCTGGCCAGCATCGGCGATGAGCTGCGGACCATTCCCGAAATCGATCTGATCGACCCGGTGCGGCTGCTGCAGCACGACGCGCTCGGCCTGCGCATCTTCGTCATCTCGCTCAACCAGGAGATCTACTCTTCGCGCGGCAAGCCCCTGATCCTCGAGGGCACGCTGCCGACCGCGGCGCAGCGAGAGAAGAACTACGTGACCATCAGCGAGAACCTCGCGCGCCGCCGCAACCTGAAGCCCGGCAGCACTTTCCCCATGAAGACGCCCACGGGCGAGCACCTGTACACGGTGGGCGCGGTGATCATCGACTACACCTCGGACCAGGGCTCGGTGATCATGGACCGTTCGGTGTTCGTGAAGCAGTTCCTCACGGACCAGGTCGACACCTTTCACATCTACCTGAAGAACCGTGACACCCTCGATCAGACCCGCACCGCGATCACCGCGATGCTGGGCAAGCGCTTCAACCTCTTCGTGCTCTCGAACGCCGAGCTGCGGCAGGAAGCGCGCAAGCTGCTCAGCAGCGCCTTCAGCATCACCTACGCGATGGAAGTGGTGGCCGTCGCGCTTGCCCTGCTGGGCATCATCAATACCTTACTGGCAGCCGTGCTCGACCGCACGCGTGAGGTCGGGTTGCTGCGCGCGGTGGGCGCCGACCGCAAACAGATCATTCGCCTGTTCGCCGCCGAGGCCTTCTTCATCGGGCTCACAGGCAGCTTGTTCGGGGTGATCACAGGTGGGGTCATCGGTTACATCGTCACGAAGGTCGTGGGCGTGCAGGGCACCGGGTGGAATTTTCCGTACTCGTTCCCCTGGGCGACGGCGCTCCAGATGATTCTGATTGGCACGTTCTCGTCGGTGCTGGCCGGCCTCTACCCGGCCCGTCGGGCAGCGAAGCTCGACGTCGTGGAAGCGCTCGCCTACGAGTAACGGCTATAGTGCGCCCTCCCGATGGCCGGCTCGTTTCGAATCTTGTTGGTGGAAGACGAGCCCGTGATTCGCGAGCTGGTGCGGAGCCTGCTCACCGAGACCGACTGCGAAGTCGAGACCGCCTCTCACGCCACCGATGGGCTGAAGCTAGCCAAGACGCAGACGTTCGATCTGGTGTTGCTTGACGTGGTGTTGCCGCCGGTCGGCAGCATTCAGCTCGATGGCATCGCGATCTGCCGCATGCTGCGCGCCGACCCGCGAACCGCGAAGACGCCGATCTACATGCTCACCGCGAAGGCGAAGAAGTCAGACGTCGACATCGCGATGAAGGCGGGCGCGAACGGCTACATCCACAAGCCGTTCCGGGGCGCCGAGCTGATGGACCTGGTGTCTCAGCTCAAGGCGCGCGCGTTGACGCCGGTCTGACGAAGCGGATCACGGCAGGCGCGGGTGAAGAAACCGCGCCAGCGCGAACATGTCGTCCCAATCGAGCTGATCGAACTCGAGGGCCACTTCCTCTTCACCGCGGCGGCGAACCGTGGCCTGGGTGACGACCTCACGCCCGCCGGGAATCGGAATCGAGAGTGTCATGCGATCGTCGGCGCTGCCGAAATCGCCGATGAGCTTGAGCCCCGCCATCGAGAGGTCGGTCGCCTTGGCCACCAGCGAGCGGCCGCCCGTGGAGAGCTTCACCATGAAGCCCGCATCGACACGCGGGTGAAAACGGGTGGGCATCAGGTTCTGCGCGGTGACGGTGATCATGAGGCTCCTTGGGTGTGCGGCGCTACAGGCCACCATCAGTGTTGATCACGATGTTGCACTCGCAACTTTTCGCCCCCGAACCTCCGGAAACTGGACGTCGCAGTTCGTGTAAACCGGAGCCCAGATGAGCAAGCCGCGAATCGGTCTCGTCTGTTCTGGTGGTGGAGCGCGCGGCGCCTACGAGGCGGGCGTAATTCGCTACCTGCGCGAAGAGCTGCCGCCCGAGACGCGCAAGCACGTGCGCTTCGACGTGCTCTCGGGTACCTCGGTGGGCGCCAGCACGGCCTGCTTCCTCGCGGCCACCATGCACACGCCCGACGAACAGGGCCGGGGTTTGGCCGCGTTGTGGACTGCGCTCACCTTCGAGAAGGTGTTTCGCGTCGAGGGCGAGTCGCTCTACTCGGTCAGCCGCAAGATCTGGCGCGCGACCCGGGCCAACGAGCGCCCCGAGGGCTGGCGCCTCTACGATCTGTTTCACCCCGAGCCCATCGAGCAGCTCGTTCGCCACGCGATCGACTGGCCCCGCATCGCGGCGAACCTCGCGCGGGGGCTCTGCTCGGCGGTGTCGGTCTCGGCGACGCGCATTCGTGATGGCAAGACGGTGATCTTCATTCAGCGGAGGGAAGGCGGCGTGCCGCACTGGAGCCGCGACCCGTACCAGCAACCCGTCGAAGTGGTGCTGGGCCCAGAACACGCGCTCGCGAGCGCCGCCATTCCCCTGCTCTTCAAGTCAGCTCGGGTGGCCGACGACTACTACTGCGATGGCTTCGTGCGGCAGAACACGCCCCTGTCCCCTGCCCTGCGGCTCGGGGCCGACCGGGTGTTGATTCTCTCGTTGCGGCACAAGCCGAAGTCCGAGGTCGCGCCTGCGAAGCAGGTGACGATGCCGACCACGCCTCAGGTGATCGGCAAGGTGCTCAACGCGCTGATGTCGGATCGCACCGACTACGATCTCGATCGGCTGCGCCGGCTCAACGAGATGCTCGAGAGCGGCCGCCGCACCTACGGCGATGACTTCGTCTCTCGCATGAACGAGACGCTCGAGCAGATTCGCGGTCAGCCGTACCGGGTGGTGCGAGACCTGGTGGTGCGCCCCAGCCGCGATCTTTCCGAGCTCGCCCGGCCCCACCTCGAGAAGCGCGCGAAGCTGGAAGCCCAGGCGCTGCCCACGCGGCTGCTGCACCGGCTCTCGGGCTCGAACCTCTTTACGCAAGCCGAGCTGGGCAGCTACCTGCTCTTCGATGCTGAGTACGCGAACGATCTGATCTCGCTCGCGATGGAAGACGCGCATGCCCGGCGGGATCAGCTGATCGAGTTCTTCGACCCCGCGTCGACCTGAATCACCGCGGAAGGCTGCGCTGAACGTCGAGCTCCTGCTGCAACCCGAGTTGCTCGTGAGGCTCGAAGAGTTCCCGCTTGCTGGCGCTGTAGATGGCGCCCCGGGCGAAGGCGCTCGACCCTGCGAGCTCGACACCGACGCTCATCGAGCGCTGATCTGCCACCAGCGTGGTGACATGGCCCTTGAGCGCGTGGCCGGAGGGGTGCGTGAGGAACTCCGTCAGGTCGACCTCTGCTTCGAGGCGCTTCACCTGGGCTGAGCCCGCCGCGAAGAGCGTATTGACCTGTCCGCGCTCCTCGCCTTCGAACACGATCTTGTAGGTGACCTTGCTCTCGCGCACCGCGTCGGCCACCGACAGCTCTCCGCTGGTGATTCGGGAGATGACCTCAGCGGGCAGCTTCGTCTCAGACCGCAACTTGATCGCGAGCTCGCCTGAGAGGCCCGCGCCGGCGATCAGCATGGCGCCGCGAGAGTAGGCCTCGCCCTCGAGCGCGACCTCCGAGATGAGCAGGTTCTTGTTGAGGTCGAGAGTGGTGGTCGAGTTCTGCGAGACCTCGAGGCCGGTGGCGATGATCGCGGGAGCGAAAGCAGCGTTGGCCCCGAGGTTGGTGCCCAGATCGATCCGCTCCAGGTTGGCGGCCGCGTAGTGAAGGGCGTGCGCCCCATCTTCCGAAGAGAATGCCTCCGTTGGCGACAGCCCGGTGGCCGCCAGCGACTGCAGCAGATCAGCCGCGGCCTCCGGAGTTCGCACGCGGTACGTGAGGCCGCCTGTCGCACCCAGACCCGACGAGACGGGGAGCGGGATCGCCAGGACACCTTTGGCTTCGACGCGAATGAGGAACTCGCCCGAGGCATCGCGTTCAGCCGTCACCTTCGCCGCGCCTCCGTTGTGATGAATCTTCGCCTGCACTTCGAGCTCGAGCACTCCGGGGCTGGGAACGTCCTTGAGGAGGCCCGCGAGCTGCCCTGACTGCTCGCCCGCGAAGGCGCGCTCTTCGACACGAGCCTGCTCGACCCGATCGACACAGACCTTCGGGGGCGCCTGAACGGGGGCCGCGGTTTCGGGTTCGCACTGCAGGGTCTGACTGCCACTTTCGATTTTCACGTGAGGCTCCGGGGGACAACGAGGTGCCGGGCCCCAACGCAGCAATCGGTCCACCGCGGGCAATGACTCGTTCCGCGGGCTTCGCTCGCACCGCCATCCACCGCCGTGGACGGGGCGCCGGGCCACGGACCCGACACAATTCGCCCACTTCGGTTCGGCACGGGAACTGAACTGCCGGGCGCCACCACCCGCAGCCGGAGGAACTCAGATGGACTCTTCGAACCGCATCTCGCTGACCCCCACCGTCGCCCGCCAGACCCCGAAGAACGAGTTCGGCAACGTGCTCAAGAACGCGCTGCAGACCGCGGCAAACGCAGGCGGCGCGCTGCTGGGTGCGATGCCCGGTGGCGGCGTCATCAGCGCAGCGGTGAGCAACGTCACCGCGCTCGCCAGCAGCGGGGGCAACACGGCGCAGGGTTCTCTGGCCGCCACCGGGGTCACCACGGTGGGAGGTGGCGGCAACGCGATGGGCGGCGCCACCGCGCAGGCGATGGCCACTTCACCCAACGGCGTGCCCGGCGAACTCACGGGGATGATCGGCCAGATGAGAGCTGAAGCCGATCGCTCCACCATGATGCAGATGCAGATGCAGCAGGAGAGCCGCGAGTACAACACCATCTCGAACGTGCTCAAGGTTCGGCACGACTCGGCGAAGTCGGCCATCAACAACATTCGCTGAGGCACGGTCATGGCGATCACCCCACTCACGGGCGCCGGGCCCGCAGGCGTCTCCGGCACCAGCAGCTCCCAGAAGATCGGCGAAGGTTTCGGCAAGGTAATGAAGGCGCAGGCGGCGCCCAACGGCCGCACCGAAAACGCGCCGACGCCCGTGAAGAAAGAAGCGAGCTCGGTTCAGCAGGCGAAAGCCGGCAAGTGCAAGGCCGAGGGCACCTCCCGCGCTGAGCCCTCGAACCAGGTGACGGCCACCAAGGTGCTCGACCAGGTGAACCGGGCGCAGAACCGCATGGAGCAGATCCTCAAGATGGCGGAGTCGGGGAAGTCATTCTCGCCCGCCGAGCTGCTCTCGCTGCAGACGCACGTGTACCGCGCATCCCAGGAGCTCGATCTGGCCGGCAAGGTCGTCGAGAAGGCCACGGGCGGCGTGAAGCAGGTCCTCCAGACGCAGGTGTGAGCCCCACCATGATCCGCAACCTCCTCTTCGCCGCAGTCTTCTTCCTCACCGCCTGCTCGTCGCAGATTCAGCACGGCCTCGATGAGCGTGACGCGAACGAGATCGTCTCGGCCCTGGTCGCGCGCGGCTTCGAAGTGAGAAAGGTCGCCGAGAAGGGCAAGAAGCCCACCTGGGCCATCGAGCTCGACGACACCCAGGCCACCGAGGCGATGCGGGTGCTCAACGAGCTCAAGCTGCCCCGCCCTGCCCGCTTGAAGACTCAGACGCTGGCGCAGAGCGTCGGGCTGATCGACACCCCTTCTGCCGAGCGGCTGCGGCAGCTCGAGGCGCAAGAAGGCGACATCGAAGAATCGCTCGAGACCATGGATGGCGTGGCCTCGGTGGCGGTGGAGTTGGTGGTGCCGCCGCCTCCGCGCCCGGGTCAGCTCGCGACGCCCTCGAAGGCCTCGGTGCTGGTGCGCGTTCAGCCGATCGCGCTCGAGAAGTTGCAGATACAGCGGGCGGAGTTGAAGGCGTTGGTGGCTGCCGCGGTCGATGGTCTCAAGCCCGATGACGTGGTGCTGGTGATCGACCCGGTGACCATTCCCGTGGCGCCCGTTCGGGAAGAGCCCTCGGGCATGCGGCCGCTCGTTATCGTGCTCGGCCTCTGCCTGTGCCTGGTCGCGATGCTGCTGGTCTTCCTCTCGTGGCGTCTGCGCCTGAGCCAGCGGGCGGCGGCCGTTCCCCTCGCGCCCGCCACGCCCGCGCCGCCGCCGCAACGCCCGGTGATCAACCCTGCCATTCAAAGAAAGGTGGCCTGAGTCATGAGCAAGACGCGCCTCGATCGAAAACGAAAAGATCACCCGACCCACCAACCCCCGCCACAGGTGATGGGCCTTGCGGAGCGAGTCGCGCTCTTCGTGGGTGCGATTCACCGCTCGCGCGCAGACGAACTCCTCGCTGGCTTTGCCGAGCGCTCTCTCGAGCGCGCCGGCACGTTCCTGCACGAGATGAAGCAGTGGGATTCAGCCACCCGGCAGGCCCGCCTCGCCCACGAGTTCGGCGTGCGTCACGACGCAGGGGAACGCATTCAGCAACTGGTGGTGCAGGCCCAGGGCGAGCTGCGCAGCGCCATCGTAGCGTCGCTCCCGCCCGCGGTTCGTTCGCAGTTTCCGCAGTTCGCGGGCGGCGCCGAGACGTTTTCCCCGGCGGTGCGGGCGCTCGCTGCGCGCCTGGTGAAGGAAGCTTCGCGCTGAAATGAGGGTCCACCGGCGCGGACGGCGGCTTCACCGTAACTCCTCATAATCGTTGGCGAAGGTGGCTGGCCCGGTCCCTGAAAAGACCGCCCACATCATGATCGAGGAAACGACGCAGATTACCGAAACGGTGCCCACCCCCTCGGCGGCCCCTCGCAGCCCCGCAGCCAATCGCGTTCGGTTGGCGCCCACGCAGAAGCTGACCCGCGCGCACCTGGCGATCAATGCCCGGCCGGCGATCAGCGCGTCGCTGAGTGAAGCGAGCGCCCGGGTGGTTCAGAAGCTGGGGCCCCAGCTCAAGACCACGCTCAGCTGCACCAGCGCGCTGTTGCCCTCGACCCTTCACCCCTTCAGCCACCTGGCCGGCAAGGCGCTCTTCGTGGTGCTGGAGTTCGGCGGAGAAACGCTGGGCGTGCTCGAGCTCGACCTCCTCGGCGTCGGCGCGCTGCTGGGGCGGATCACCGGAGGGCAGGAGCCCATCGGCATCCCCACCCGGCTCTCCCAGATCGAAGAAGCGGCGCTGGGCTGGGTGGCGCTGGCGACCATCGCTGAGCTGCGAGGTGAACAAGCCTTCGCGTCGCTGTGTCCCCGGCTGCTCTCGCTGACGCTCGATCGCGGCGAAATCCTCCGCCTGGTCGACGCGCGCCTCAGGCACGTCGCGGTGCAACTCGATCTCACGGTGGGCGAGACCCGCTGCCAGGGCCGCCTGCTTCTGCCCGCGCAGTGGGTGCAGTCGAAGTTCGAGGCCCTGCCGCAGGAAGCGCCGGTCGCGTTGCGAGAGGAAGTCGCCAGCGCCACCCTCGAGACCCGCTGCCTCATCGGGAGCGCGGCGCTGCCCGCGGCTGACGTGGCGGCGTTGACCTGCGGCGACGTCGTGCTCTTCGCCAACGTCGCTCACCACGAACGCGGGCTCACCGGCACCGGGCGGCTCATCGGCACGTCCTTCGAGCTCCGCGGCACTTTCACCGAAGCAGGCTTCACCCTCACCCGCGCCTTCGAGCGCCCCACCCAGGAGTCCGCAATGTCCCAGGTCGACCCCACCGTCCCCGTCGAAGTCGAGATCGAGCTCACCCGGCTGCGTCTGCCGATTCACCAACTCGGCAACGTGCGCCCCGGCAGCGTGCTGCCGCTGCACATCAACGCCGCGCAGCAGGTGATCGTTCGCATCGGCGACAAGGCGGTCGCAAAGGCCGAGCTCGTCGAGATCGAAGGCGAGATCGGCGCACGCATCGTCTCGATGTTCTGAGGCTCGCCATGACGCTCTCTCCCCGTCACACACTTATCGGCGCGGCCCTGCTGGCCCTGATTGCGCCCCTCATCGCGGCCGCGCAAGGGGCCTCGGCAGCCACGGCCGCGCGGGTGTTGCTCGGCCTGGCGGCGGCGGGAGGCCTGGTGTTCTGGTTCATTCGCGCTCGCGGTGGACTCGGCACGTCGAAGTTCAAGGCGGCACCGCGGCTCAGCGTGGTGCAGCGCGTCGGTCTCTCTCAGCGCACCGGGCTCGCGTTGATCGAAGTCGACGGCAAGCCGTACCTCGTCGTTCACGGCGACGGCTTCGCGAAGATCAGCCCGGCGCGCCGCCCCACCCGCGTCACCCGCGCACCGGGTGGTGAACCGGTCACCGAGCTGTTCGAAGGAGCGCCGTCATGACGCCGCTGACGTTCATTCCCCTCGCCGCGAAGAGCGCCGAGCTGCCGCCCGATGGTTTCGCGAGCAACCAGGTGCAGATGATGGGGCTGCTCGCGGTGATGGCCGTCGTGCCTTTCGCCATCATGATGCTGACCAGCTTCTCGAAGATCGTGGTGGTGTTGTCGATCGTGCGTTCGGCACTCGGTACGCAGCAGGCGCCTCCGACGATGGTGCTCACCGGGCTCGCGGCAGTGCTCTCTGCGACGGTGATGGCACCGACCTTCGACAAGATGTGGACGCAGGGTCGCCAGACCTGGGCCGAAGGGCCTGACGCGATGGCGATGTTCTCCTCGGCGGGTGTGGTGCTGCAGCCGCTCAAGGACTTCCTGGTCAAGCACGGCAGCGCAGAGGAGCGCGCACGCTTCGTCGACATGGCGCGCGAGCTTCGGCCCGAGGCAGATGCTGACGCGGTCAGTGACGCAGACCTCTCGGTGATCGTCCCCGCGTTCGTGCTCACCGAACTCAAAGAAGCGTTCATCATCGGCTTCCTGATCTTCCTGCCGTTCCTGGTGCTCGACATGTTGGTCGCCAACGTGTTGCTCGCCCTGGGCATGCAGACGCTCAGCCCCAGCCAGGTGAGCCTGCCGTTCAAGATTCTCCTCTTCGTCGCGGTCGACGGCTGGGCGCTGCTCGCCCGCGGTCTGATCCTTGGGTACCGGTGACGCCATGGACACCTCTCTTCTGCTCGGGGTCGCTCGCGAAGCGCTGATGTTGATGGTGCTCGCCTCGCTGCCGCCCATCGGTGCCTCGTTGATCGTCGGCTTCATGATGAGCCTGCTGCAGGCCACCACCCAGGTGCAGGAATCGACGCTCTCGGTGGTCCCGAAGCTGTGCGCGGCGGTGCTCTCGCTGGTGATCGCCGGCCCGTGGATCGGCGCTCAGCTCACCCGCTTCACCACGCAGCTGATGCTCACCTTGCCCTCGGTCGCGTCATGAACACTCAGGCGCTGAACCTCGCCATCGAAACGCTGCAGCCGCACGTGCTCGCGATCGCGCTCATCAGTGCCCGCCTGATTCCCGTCGCGTTCCTCTGCCCGCTCTTCGGTGGCTCTCATGCGCCGACGCACGTGAAGCTGGGGGTGGTGCTGGCGCTGGCCTGGTTTCTTCACGGCGCGGGAGAAATCGGGGCGCCCGCGGGGCTCACCAGCGCGTTCGACCTCGCGTCGCTCTGCGCTCAGGAACTCATCTTCGGCACCTCACTGGGCCTGGTCGCCGCGCTCCCCTTCGACGCCGCGCGCATGGGCGGCCGCTTCATCGATCTCTTTCGGGGCTCGTCGGCCGAAGCCGCGCTCCCGATGGCGGGCTCGAAAGAAGCGGCCACCGGCGACGCGCTCTATCACCTGCTGCTCGCGGTCGGCTCGGCGGGCGCGCTTCTGCCGTTGATGATGGCCGCGCTCACGAAGAGCTATGGCCTGGTCGCGCCGGGCGCGTTCCATCACACCGAGGAGGTCGCCCTTCACCTCGCGGGCCTGGTGGGCACTGCCTTTGCCACCGGCTTCGCCATCGGTGCGCCCATCGCCGGCCTGACGCTCACCATCGACGCCTGCCTGGGTCTCGCGAGCCGCGCGGCGCCGAACATGAACCTGCAGGAGACCGGCGCTCCGCTGCGGATCCTCGGCGGAGGCGCGGTGGTGTGGATGATGGTGGGCCTGCTGGCGGCCCGCCTTCAGGACTTCGCGCTCGCACACGCCGACGAGCTGGTCGCCCTCTCGTTCATGGGCCTCTCGAGCTGAGCGTGGACGCAGCCCACCTCGTAACCACCTGAAAACTGAGCCTCTCAGGGTTGGCCCGCCCCCTGCTCAAGGGAGCTGCGCCCATGAGCGAGAAGACCCACCAGCCGACGGAGAAGAAGCTTCGAGACGCTCAGAAGAAGGGGCAAGTCTCCCGCAGCAAGCTCTTCACTTCCGCCGCGGTGACGCTGGGTGGGCTGAGCGCGACGCTGGTCTTCGCCGACGACACAGCGCGCCGCTTCCTCGGTTGGACGCGAGCGCTGCTGAGCGATCACGACACGGTTCCTGCTGACGCGCTGAAGCAGGGCGTCGAAGTGCTCGCGCTGTGTGCTGCGCCGAGCCTCGTGGGTGCGCTGATGGCCGCGCTGCTCTCGTCGGTGGCGATGACGGGGCTGCAGTTCAATGCCGAGGTGGTGAGCCCGAAGCTCGAGCGCATCGACTTCACCGAAGGGGTGAAGAAGCTGTTCTCGAGCCGGCAGCTGATCGACGTGCTCAAGGGCCTCGCGATCGCCTTCATCATCGGTTGGATCTTCTGGAGCGCCGTGAAGTCGAACGCGCCCCTCGCGTTCTCGAGCGTGCACGCCGGCGGAGGCCAGGCCTTCGCGGCGCTGGTGACGTTGCTACGCCCGGTGGTGGTGAAGGCGGCGGTGGTGTTGCTCGTGCTCGGCGTCGCCGACTGGGCGCTCCAGAAACACCGTCACGTGAAGGACCTCATGATGTCGCATCAGGAGGTCAAGCAGGAGCACAAGAACTCAGACGGTGATCCCCACCAGAAGGCGAAGCGAAAGTCGCTGCACAAGCAGCTCGCCAACAGCGGCAACGCGCGCGGCGTCGCGAAGGCGACCGCGGTGGTGGTGAACCCGACGCACATCGCCGTGGCGCTCCGCTACGCCGAAGACGAATGCGAAGCGCCGTACATCGTGGCCCGTGGTCGTGAGGAGGACGCCTTGAAGATCCGCAAAGAAGCCGCAGCGTTGGGTATTCCGGTGGTGCGCGACATTCCGCTCGCCCGCAGCCTCATTCACTACGACGTCGGTGAAGAGGTTCCCGAGGAGCTGTACCAGGCCGCCGCCGCCATCCTCAAAGTCGCGCTCGAGGAGAGCGAGAAGCAAGACGGAGACAACTCATGAGCCGGGTGCTCACGGTGGTCGAGAAGGTGCTGCAACGCGCGAAGGCCTCGTCTGACGTGGTGCTCGCGATCGTGATGGCGATGATCATCGGCGCGATGATCGTGCCCCTGCCGAGCTGGCTGCTCGACGTGGGACTGGCGATCAATCTGGCCGCGGCGGTCTCGCTGTTGGTGGCGGCCCTCTACGCGAAGGACGCGCTCAAGGTGGCGAGCTTTCCGACGCTGCTGCTCATCACCACCCTCTTCCGCCTCGCGATGAACGTGTCGTCGACCCGGCTCGCGTTGTCGGAAGGGCACGCCGGAGAAATCATTCAGGCGTTCGGCGAGTTCGTGGTGCGCGGCGACTACGTGGTGGGCGCGGTCATCTTCTCCATCCTCACGCTGGTGCAATTCCTGGTGGTGACCAAGGGCGCCGAGCGCGTGGCCGAGGTGAGCGCGCGTTTCACGCTCGACGCCATGCCGGGCAAGCAGATGAGCATCGACGCGGATCTGCGCGCCGGAGCGATCACGCAGGACCAGGCACGCGCACGCCGCCGGGCCCTCGAGCGCGAATCGCAGCTCTTCGGCTCGATGGACGGCGCGATGAAGTTCGTGAAAGGCGACGTGATCGCCGGCCTCGTGATCACGCTCATCAACCTGCTCGGCGGCATCGTGATCGGAGTGCTGCAGAACAACATGACCGCGGCCGAAGCGGCGAGCACCTACGCGCTCATCGCGATCGGCGATGGCCTGGTCTCGCAAATTCCCTCATTGGCGATCGCTGTCGCAGCCGGCATCGTGGTGACGCGCGTCGCGTCGGAAAACGAAGACGATTCGCTGGGCACCGACATCGGCGCGCAGTTCTTCGGCCAGCACAAGGCGCTCTTCGTGGTCGCGGGGCTCTGTCTGGCCTTCGCCGCGATGCCGGGCATGCCGCACTTCACCTTCATCAGCATCGCGGCCTCGGCCGTGCTGGTGGGCCTGGGCCTTCGCCGCATGCGCGCCCATGAAGCCTCGGCTCCGGCCGTGAAGAAGCCCAGTGATCGGGTCGCTCCCGCGGCCCAGCCCTCGAAGCTCGAAGAGCAGGTGCACGCCGTCGCGCCGCTGCTGCTCGACCTCGCGGCCGATCTCACTGCGCTGGTCGAAGAAGACCAGCAGGCCTTCGTGCACGTCGATCTCAACTCGGTGCGGGAGCGGCTGTTTCTCGAGCTCGGCGTACGCGTGCCGGCCTTCCGCGTTCGCACCGGGGCGCCGCTGCCGGTTCGGGCCTACGCACTTTCAGTCGACGAAGTCCCCGCAGGGCGCGGGCAGGTCCCGGAGGGGACGATGTTCGTGCTGGGGAACGCGGCTGATTTGAAAGCGGGTGGCCTCGAGGCCGTGGCCGCTCAAGACGCGCTCGGGCGATCGCTCGCAGTGGTCTCGGCCGATCGCGAGGTGCTGGCGCAAAAGGGTCTGCAGACGAGGAACCGTCGCGACCTGCTGGTCGATCACCTCACGCTGCTGCTGCGAAAGCGGGCCGCGTCGTTCCTGGGCGTGCAGGAAGTTCAGGCCGCGCTCACCTCGCTTGAGGCGCAGTCGCCTGCCCTGGTGAAAGAGGCGCTGCAGAAGGTGCCGCTGCCGTTGCTCACCGACGTGCTCAAGAAGCTGCTGCATGAGCAGGTCAGCATTCGCAACCTGCGCGCGATTCTCGACGCGCTCGTCTCACCCACGACCGAAGGCGACGCGGCGCAACTGGCGGAGAAGTGCCGGGTGGCGCTGGCGCGGCAGATCAGCCACCAGTTCTCCAACAACGGGCCGCTGTTCGCGTGGCTGGTCGACCCCGCGGTGGAAGAGACGCTGCGCCAGGGCGGTGCGTCGATCGATCCGGCGCAGGCCGGGGCGATCATCGAGGGTGTGAAGCGGGTCGCGCGTCAGGGACGGGGCGTGTTGTTGTCGTCGCCTGACGTTCGCAGAATCTTGCGGCGGCTGATCGAGGGGGCGTTTCCCGAGGTGGCCGTGCTGACCTTCAGCGAGCTCGACCCCGAACTGCAGGTACGTCCGGTGGGGCGCCTGGTTGCGGTCGCCCCGACCTGAGCTTTCCGCTTACTGGCCGGGGTTGAGCGGCGGAACCTTGCCGTCAGGGCCCGGACGGTTGACGCGATCCTTGAGCTCTTTGCCGGCGCGGAACAGCAGGCCGCGCTTGGCGCGCACCGCGATGGGCTCACCAGTCTTGGGGTTACGCCCCTGGTAGGCGCCGTAGTGCTTCACGTGAAACGCACCGAGGCCACGGATCTCGATGTTTTCCCCGGCGACGAGCGCATCCTTCATCGCACCGAAGATCATCTCGACGGTCGCCTCCGCCTGCTTCTGCGTGACGCCCTTCTTCGCGACCAGGATGTTGACGAGATCGGACTTGAGCACCTGCGTTCCCCCTGATGTGGACCAACGGTCCAGAATCACTGCGGATTTAGAAGTCATGCTAGCTCCGAAAGAGTCAACCCAGCAAGAATCCTACGGTTTTTCGACCTTGTCAGCTGGGTGCTGAGCGAGGTCGGCCCACGAAATTCCTCTGAGTTTCTCAATGGTTCCTTCATCTGCGGTCGAAAAAAGACGCGCGACACTTTCAAAGTGACCGGTGCTCGAAGGCCGGTCCCGCTTCACCACCCGAGCAGTGCCGCCCACCGCCGCCGAGATGTCGGCCAGGGTGAGCGTCGAGACGTCGCGGGCCGGGTGCAGGGCGGCCTTTTCGACGCGAAGGAGCCCACCCAGGATGAGCACGTGGATGATCTCGCCTACCCGTTGCTGGGGGAGCCGGAGCATCAGCGCGAGCGTGCGGGCGGTCGGCGGCGTGAGCCCCAGGAGCGAAGCGCGCGCGACTTCTTCGGCGATGCGGGAGGCGATGAGCTCGTGGCTGCGCGGGTGTTGCAGCAGGTCTTCGAACTCGTCGTGGAGATCGGCGTGCTCCACCGCGTACGCGAGCCTGGCGCCGGAGAGCACGATGTACCAGCCGACGTAGATCCACATCAGGAACAGCGGCGCGATGCCCAGCGAGCCGTAGACCTTGTTGGCGCTGAAGAAGAGGCTGGCGATGCCGCCGTACGCGTGACGCGCCAATTCCCAGGTGATGCCTGCCGCCGCGCCGCCGGTGAGCGCCGACTTCCACGGCACCGGCGCGTGCGGCGCCAGCTTGTAGAGCAGCGTGAACACGGTCATGCCCGAGAGCACCGCCCCCAGAAAATACAGCTGCGCGGAGAAGGGAAACTCGAGCCAGCCGATCAGCTCCTTGGCGCCCTGCGTTCCGAGCAGCGACAAGGCGATGGCCAGCGGGCCGAAGAGCAGCACCCCGGTGTACAGCCCGAGGCTCACGAAGAACGGCCGCTTCTTGCGCACCTGCCAGATGTCGTTGAGCGAGGCGTCGAGGTGCCGAAGCATCAGGCCCGCGGAGATCATCACCACCAGGAACGACAGGCTACCGGCCGCCCGTGAGTTCGCGGCCGAGAGGAACGTACGAATGGTCTGCTCGGACTGCGCGCGGCCGCCGGGAGAGAGAATGTCTTCGAAGAACTTGAGCACCAGCGGGTCGATGCGCTTGGCGTTGAAGGCGTGCAGCAGCGAGAAGATCACCGCGACCATCGGCACCAGCGAGGTGATGGTGATGAAGGTGAGGTTGCCGGCACGCAGGGCGAGCGCCTCGCCGCGGTAGCTGAGCATCACCGAGACCAGCAGCCGCCAGAGCGCAAAAGCCCGCTTGCCCCACCGGGAAATCCGCTGAATCGGCGGAGGCGGGGCGCTGGGAGCCGGCTCTTGCATCGCTTCGATCAGCGGCGGACCAGGATCCGTTCGACCAGCTCGCGGGAGACCTGGTTCAGCTCGACGAACACCACGCCCATGCCCGAGGTCTGGCCCGGCGTTCCCGGCTCGACCCGGCGAACGACCTCGCCCACCCCTTCGATGGTCTCGAGGTCTTTGAAGATGACGGTGAAGCGGAGGTTCACCTGGGTACCGATGGGCAGCGGGTCGTCTGACTTGATGAAGACGCCGCTGCGGCTCAGGTTGACCACGTACTCGTTGATGAACTGCTCCACCGACGAGAACTCGTGATTGATCGTCCGCCGGACATCGATGCGTCGGTCGACCGTTCCGCTCATGTCAGCTCACTCCTGGGTGGTGCCAGTGGGGGGAGGGGCTCCGCCACCTTCGGGTGACGAAGGCCGGGGGTTTTTCTGCTGCTGACCTCCGCCGCCTCCGCCGCCGCCACCACCACCGCGGCCGCCGCGATCACGGCCACCGCGATCACGGTTGCGACCACCTCGTTCTCCGCGCTCGCCGCGCTCACCGCCAGCAGCAGGAGCACCACCGGCGGCCCGCTCGCCGCGGGGTTCACGTTCACCACCCCCACCGGGGGCGCGATCGTTACCGCGCTGTTCGAACTTGGCCTCGCTGCTGCCCGGCTTGCGGTTGCTGGTGTACGTCGACGGATCGTGCTCGACGGTCGTCGCCGCGATCTTGATTTCCACGCCCGAGATCGGCCGCGCGTAGATGTCGTACTGCTCGCGGTGGAAGTCAGTGCGAGCCTTCACCTGGATGGACTTGTTGAAGCGGTCCATCAGGTGACGCAGCTCGTCGCGCTCGTCATTCTGAAGAACGTTGGCGACCTCGGTCTGGGCCTGCACCACGATCGTGGGATCTTTGTACGCGCCCGCCGAACGGCGCAGCTCGCGAAAGATCTCGTACGCCACCGTGGTGGCCGTCTTCACGTAGCCCTGACCCGCGCAGTAGCCGCAGTTCTCGTGCAGCACGCGGCCGATCGACTCGCGCACGCGCTTGCGGGTCATCTCGACCAAACCGAGCTCGGAGATGCGCAGCACGTTGGTCTTGGCCTTGTCGCGGCCGAGCGCTTCGTGGAGCGACTTGAAGACCTTGTCGCGGTTGGCCTGCTTCTCCATGTCGATGAAGTCGCAGATGATGATGCCGCCGATGTTGCGGAGCCGGAGCTGGTAGACGATCTCCTTCGCCGCCTCGGTGTTGATCTTCACGATCGTGTCTTCGAGGTTCTTCTTGCCGACGTACCGGCCGGAGTTGACGTCGATGGCCGTGAGCGCTTCGGCCTGATCGATGATCAAGTAGCCGCCGCTGCGCAGCCAGACCTTGCGAGCGGTCGCTCGCTTGATCTCTTCCTCGATGCCGTAGGCGTCGAAGATCGGCTCTTCGCCGTCGTGCAGCACCACGCGTTCTTTGAGCGCGGGGTCCTGCGCCTCAACGAAGCGCTGCACGCGCTCGAACTCTTCGCGGTCATCGATGATCAGCTTCTCGATGTCCTGGGCGAAGAGGTCGCGGGTGGCGCGAAGAATGAGGTCCAGGTCGGGGTGCATCAGCCCGGCGCGGTGCACCTTCTCGTTCTTCTTCACCGTCTCGTTCCACACCTCGATGAGGAAGCGGATGTCGGCCTCGAGCTTTTCCTGAGGCACGTTCTCGGCGACGGTGCGCACGATGAAGCCGGTTCCGGGCGGGCGCAGGCGATCGACGGTATCGCGCAGGCGGCGGCGCTCTTTTTCGTTCCCGATGCGGCGGCTGATGCCGACGTGATCGACGGTCGGCATGAACACCAGGTGCCGGCCGGGGATCGAGATGTGGGAGGTGATGCGGGCACCCTTGGTGCCGATCGGATCCTTCGAGACCTGCACCAGGACTTCCTGACCGACCTTGAGGAGGTCTTCGATCTTCTGCTGCTTCTTGGGCGGCTCCGACTTGCGCTTCTCGCGATCGCCGCGTTCACCGCGTTCACCGCGGTTGCCGTCCTTCTTTTCCTTCTCCTTGAAGCGAACGTCACGCGGCGCCTGGGTGCGCTGGGCCTCGAGCTTCGCTTCTTCGACCAGCTGAATCGGCGCGCCCTGGGTCTCGCCGGCGGCAGCGACGACTTCACCGCCCGAAGCGGGCACGGCGTCGGCCGACGGCGCCGGGGTGGATTCAAAGACCGCGGCGGCGACGACCTCCGCACCGCTGGGGGCCGGGTTCGCCTCGGCGACGGCCGCGGCCACCACCTCTGCGCCCGAAGTCGATGGGGGCCTCGGCGCGCTGGGAGCGGGCTCGACTTCGGAAGGCGCGGGCGCGCCCTCGGCGGAAGCGGCGCCGTTCGGCGGCGTGGCGTCGGCGACCACTTCGGTCTCTTCCGGCACCTCGTCGACGTCGTCGTCGTTCTCCCCTTCCGTCAGGTCGAACTGATGACGGGTGACATCGGGGTCGAAGAGCACGTCACCGACGTAGAGGAAGCCGGCCTTGTCGAGGCCGATGTCCACGAACGCGGCTTGCATGCCCGGGAGCACGCGTGTGACGCGCCCCTTGTAGATGTTGCCGACGATGCCTCTGTCTTTTTTTCGCTCGAGATAAAACTCAGCGATGTTGCCCTGCTCGACCAGCGCGACACGGGTCTCCCGACCCGCGGCGTTGATGACGAGAACGCTGCTCATAAATAGATCCGTTCTGTACAGCCAGACCACGTGGTTCCCACGGACGGGACGCAGGACTCACACGGGCCCAAAGCTGCAACAAGAGGCAGGAGGCGGCGCCACTCGCAAAAAGCTCACGCTGTGGTGTCACTCCGCGAAGGTCAACCACCAGACCCCCTGCCGGTTTGAATCGATGAACCCCACAGCCCAAAAGCCCGTGGAGCCGACTTCGCCCTCATGCCCAACTGTGGGTTGCCGGCCTGCTTCAGGTCGGCGAGAGCCCCGTCCGAAAAGTGTTGTCGGAGCGGAGCGTTTCACGATCGCTGAGTGAAGGAAAGGAAATGTCAGGAAGATTCAGGCCCTGGCTGAGGGCAATTCGACCCGGGGCGGCCTGCCCTTCCGCTGCAGTTTCAAGGCGTTCCACGCCGGGTCAAGCATCACGCGCTTGGTATCGGTCAGGCCCATTTCAAGAGCGGCGAGGCGCACGAAGTCTTCGGAAGGGGCGTGAGGCAGCTCGGTCGAGGTCGGGAAGCAGACCCAGATGGCGCCGGTCACCGCCATGCCCCGGGTGAGGGCGGCGAGTTTTTCGACGAGCTCGGTCTTCTTGCCGGTGAAGAGCACCTGCACGTCGAGGCCGGTCTTGGCGCTGTCGATGAGCGCTGCGCCTTCAGGCAGGGGAAGCAGGGTCTCCATGAAGCCGTTGGGCGCGTTGTGAACCGAGACGTTCATGCCAGCTCGAATGCCGAGCATCGACGAGAGCGGCGCGATGAGAAGAGGGCCACCAAAGCTCACCGTCGCACCTCGAAGCCATGCCCCAGGGAAGACGAGTCATCGAGCTCGTCGACCTTCACCGAGTCCACGCGCGCACCGGACGGACCGCGGCGGCACCACGCGATGTAACGCTCGAGCGGCTCGGGCTCACCTTCAGCGACCGACTCGACTTCGCCGTTGGGCAGGTTCTTGACCCAGCCCTTCACGCCGAGGCGGCTGGCGAGCACCTGCGCGTTGGCGCGATACGACACCCCTTGCACGAGACCCGTGATGCGGAGATGAACGCGGCGCATGGACCGCGCTTGCCTAACACGATGACCGGGGCTCTGGACGAAGAAGCACTGACGTCGCACGTGAGCGCCGCGGAGCGGAAAGTACGGGGTGCATTCTTCACCCCCCGGGCTTTGGTGGAGCGGGTGGTGCACGCGATCGAGTCGCATGTGCCCCCGAAAAAACCGCTGCGCATCATCGATCCTGCCTGTGGCGCGGGCGCGTTCTTGACGGTGGCGGCGGAGAAGTGGCCCCACGCGGAGTTGTTCGGCCTGGAGCTCAATCAGGAGTCGGCGCGGCTGTGCCGGGAACGGGTGCCGCGCGCGAAGGTGATGGTGGCTGATGCGCTCGGGAAAGAGGTGCTCCCCGCGGCTGATGGGGTGTTCGAGCTTTGGTTGGGGAACCCGCCCTACAACGGCACTTCTCCCCTGCTGCAGAGCAAGTCGGCGTGGGCGACCGCGTGCGCGTGGATGCCGGAGCACTTGAAGCTGCCGAAGGGAACGAGCCTGAGAGAGGACTACGTGTTCTTTCTGCTCAAGGCGTCGCTGCGGTTGCAGGAACGTGCGGGGGCGTTGGCGTTCATCACCTCTGCGACGTTGCTCGACGCGTATGCGTACGCGCCGGTGCGGGAAGCGCTGCTGTCACGCATGCGGCTTCGCGAGGTGATCGAGTTGCCGCGGGGGACGTTCGAGGGAACGCGGGTGTTGCCGTGCGTGACGGCGTGGACCACCCCGCTTTCCAGTCAGCGGGTGAAGGTGGGCCCGAAGACCTTCGCGCCGAGTGGGCCCGACTGGCGGTTCAAGCGACCGGATACCGAGGCGCAGCAGCTGGAAGACGAGTGGCGCGCGAAGGGCGAAGCGCTGACGGACCTGGTACCCGTGAGCTTCGCGGGTCTGAAGACGCGCTTCGATGAATTGCTGGTCGATGACGATCGTGAAGCACTCGAGGCGCGGGTGGCCGCATTCATCGAGGCGAAGAAGGTGTCTGCCTTCGCGAAGAAGTTCGGGCTCACGAAGTTTCTGATCAAGCTCGAGCAATTGAAGGAACACGGACCCGCGGCGCGCTTCGACGCGAAGTTGGTGCGGCCCTTCTTGCGATACCGCGGACCGAATCCGCGAGGGGCGAACGCGTGGTGCTACGTCGACAGGCACCTGATTCCGCGAGGCGATCACCGGCTGCGCGGCGAGTTCGATCCGCACGCCTCGAAGCTGAAGCTGGTGTTCAATCTGCACGAACTGCCGCTGGCGGCGCACGTGATCGATGAGCCGGGGTGCGTGACGATGTACCGGCATTCGCGCTTCGCACCCGCGCTGGTGCCTCGCGCGCTGATTTTGGAGCCCGGCGCGCAGCGCTTCGACGCCGACGATCTTGTGCCGAATCTGTCAGAGCGGGGAAAACAGTTCGGCTCGACGCGCGCGGTGTTCGAGCAGGTGGCGAAGCACCTCAACTCGAAGGCATTTCAGAATGTGTGGGCGCCCGCGTTCGGCACGACGCGCACCCCCGTGATCAGACTGGGCTGAGCCGCGAAAAATGGGCCGGATAATGAAGGCCGAATCGTCAGCAGCTTTGACGATCAGGCGAGGGCTTGTCGTTTCTCGAGGTTCGAGAACCTCTTCATGAACGTCAACGCCGCCACCCGCCGCGCCGCTCCGGTTCACCAAGCCCACCCCGCGAACAAGGGCCCGACCGAATTCGCCCTGGGCTCCTTCAACGTCCTCGGCGCCAGCCACACCGCGCCGGGCGGGAACAAGGCCTCGCGCCCCTCAGGGGTGGAGCGGATGAAGCTCGCGGCGCAAGTGATCCAGCAGCACAAGCTCGACGTGGTCGGCTTTCAGGAGTTCGAGCCCAGCCAGCGCACGGCGTTCATGCACGACACCGAGAATCAGTTCGCGATGTACCCGGGCCATCACGCCAGCAAGGCGGACCCGGTGAACTCGATCGCGTGGCGCAAGGACAAGTTCGAGTTCGTGAAGGGCACGCACGTGACCGTCCCCTACTTCGAGGGGCACCTGAAGCAGATGCCGGTGGTGCTGCTGAAGAGCAAGGAGACGGGCCAGAAGATGTGGGTCATGAACGTTCACAACCCGGCCGACACCAAGAACCACCCGCGCAACGAGCACAACCGTGACGTGGCGACCGCGAAGGAAATCGCCTTCATCAAGAACCTCGAGAAGACCACCGGCTACCCGGTCGTCATGACGGGAGACATGAATGAGAAGGCGGAGGCCCGGCAGCACGTCGTCGCTGGCACCGACATGCACACGGCGATGAGCGGGAAACACTCGCACTCGCACGCCGTCGGGATCGACTGGATGTTCGGTTCGCCGAACGTGCACTTCGACGGCTACAGCCGCGACGCGGGCAGGAAGGTTCGCGCCGCCAGCGACCACCCGCTGGTCTACAGCGACGTGTACATCCCCGCGGGTCACAAGAAGTGAGATCAGATCATACGTAGAAGCCGTCACGCAGTCAGCGGTGCCGTCTTGAGAGCGGTACAGCGCTGCGATCAAACCGTCGCCGACGTGTGAGCGCAGCACCTCGTACGCGCGGCGACGTGCGCCGCCCCGGGCGCGACTGCCTTTGAACACCGCCGCTTGCTCCCGCAGGAAGCATCCGTAGGCGCGCACGGTGCCGTCCGCGCCGAAGACGGTGATTCCGTCCATCATCGTCATCCGGCGGATCAGCTGGGAATACGCGAAGAGCGTCTCCGTGCCCTCGCTGGTGCAGGCTTGATCCGCGATCGTGATGGCGAGCGACGGCATGCTGGTTGAACTGCCGCCAAAACAAGAGGCCGAGACGAAAGACACACAGCGTCTGAGCCG
>JAYVNA010000869.1:0-2737 GCA_043758715.1 Archangium sp. | reverse complement strand
CGTTGATGCAGCGGCAGTTCTTGAAGGCGCCGCCGCCCATTCGCCAGCTCACCGCGTGGGAATTGCCCTCGCTCGGCGGGGGACCCATCTCGAGCGCCGCCTTCGCGGGGAAGACCGTGCTCGCCACCACGGAGACGGGGCCGTGCGACGCAGCGTGTGTCGACCGGCAGAAGACCTTCGGCCTCGCGGTGCACCACGTCGATGATCTCGGCGGCAAGGTGGTGTTGCTCACCCTGGTCGATGACGAAGCCCGCGAATCGCTGGGCCCGGTGATCGCCGGGGCCACGCCGGCCTGGCGTTTCGGGGGTGGCAGCGCGGCGCAGCTCGAGCCGCTGCTCGGCCAGTTGCAGCTGGGGCTCGATCAATTTCTCGCGCCGCCTTCCGCGAACTTCGCCAGGGCGCATGTGATCGTGCTGGTCGACGAGAACAACGCCGTGCGCGGGTACTGGATGCACGACGGGGCGGGGCGGGGCAATTCGATCAACGCCGCGCGGCTGCTGGCCAAGCTCGGGCCCAACCCGTAGCGGTCACTTCCAGAGACCCAGGCCCGCGACGGCACCGAACGTTTGGTACCAGGGCAGCTCGATGCTCGCGGTGCGCGCGCCGACAGCGGTTCTGCGCACCGAGTAGCGCAGCATCAACGTGAGCTCGAGGACGCCGAGCCGGCGCGTGTAGCCCGCTTCTCCAGCGACCTCGTGGCCTACGCCGCTCTCATTCACGGAGCTCCCCAGCGCGATGGTTTGACTCCACACCCCCAGCAAGCCGTAGCCCACGCCGAGGTGGAGCCGGTTGTTCGCGTCTCGCCAGGGTGAGACGAGCAGCGACAGCTCGACAGGCATCAGGGTCTGGTTGTCGAGCGCTGCCGAGTCGAGGCCACCGGCCGGTGGGGCGAAGGTGGAGGCACTGCGCGAGGTGTGCTGCTCGAAGGCCACGCCCAGGCTCACGCCGAGCGGCACGGCGCCGAACCAGCGGGCGACGCGCAGCTCCGCTCTTCCTCCGACCCCCAGGCCCGAGAACGGCACCACCACGCCGCCCAACGCCTGAAGGCTCCAGCTGTCGAGCCGGGCGACGCTGACGAGCGGCGTCAGCTCGGGCTCGACGACGATCTCGGGTGCGGCGACGACCACCGCGCTGGGCGGCGGAGGCGACACAGGAGGCGGGGATGCGATGGGCTCCGGCGCAACCGCCGCAGGCGCCAGCTGCGGAGCGGGCTTCAACTCCGACTGCGCCGGGGGCGGCGGGGTGGTCTTGGCCTTTTTCTTCGGCGCTGGGGCAGCGTGACTCAACGCCCCGACCAAAAGCAACGCGACGGCGAACGAGCGGGTGATTCGAAGCTCCATGTCTGTGGTGTGTCGCGGGGCGCCGCGCAGAAGGCAGCTTTTCTGTTGCCTGCTCACCGGCTCTGGCGGCCACTCACCTTGAAACCCCCGGCCGACCCCACGGAGTCCCCCACATGAAGAAATCGCTGCTCGTCGTCACCCTCACGCTTCTCTGGAGCTGCGCCGAGAAGGACACCACCGCGCCCCCCGCTCCCGTGGTCGACCCGATCGAGAGCCCGACTCCAAAGCTCAAAGTGTCGGTGACCGGCTCCGCCGAGTTCGGCGCGACCGTGAAGCTGAGCGGGGGCGCGGCGGACGTCACCACCACGGCCGACAAGTTCACCGCGCGTTGGCGCGCCGAGATCGAGTTCAAGAAAGACGCCGAGAACACCTTGAGCGTCACCGCGACCGACGCGGCCGGGAACGTGTCCGATGCGACGGTGGTGAAGGTCGTTCAGGCCTCGCCCAGGGCCTCGAGCATCAAGCTCTCGCTCACCACGCCGCTCGCGAAGGCCGGCGAGCTCGTCGGGCTGACCGCGCGCGTTCAGGATCAGTACGGCAATGAGATGCCCGACGCGCCCGTCACTTTCGAGAGCACGCCTTCGCTCGCGGCGAGCTTCACCATTCCCGGCTCGATGCCCGCCGTCACGAAGGCGCAGGGCGTGCTCGCGGGCACGCATCAGTTCGTCGCGTACGATCTCTCGGCGGTGAAGGCCGCTGACTACGTCTTCCAGGTCAAGGCGACCGCGGGCACCGTGAGCGACACCCAGCCCGTCACCATCCGCCCCGCGGCGGGCAACTCGTTCTCGAAGCTCGAGTGGGCCCCGATGGGCACGCAGCTCACCATCGCCGCCGGCCAGGACGCCGCGTACCGCTACGAGGTGATCGACCTCTACGGCAACGTCACCACGGGCCCCGTCTCGGCCTTCACCAATGCGCCCGGCGCCATCGTGGTCGAAGACGGTGTTTCCGGTTCAGGCCAGGTGACGCGCGTCGCCACCGCTGGCAACTGGACCGTCTCGTTCTACATCGCGGGCGTGGGCCAGAAGGGCGCACTGAACCTCTCGGTCGGCACGGCCCCAGCGGCCTTCGTCGACCTCGTCACCTCGGCCACGCTCACCAGCCCCCAGACGCCGGTGAAGCTCTTCGCGCGCGTGCGCGATGCCTTCGGGAATTCCATCGCGTGCACCACCGCGACCGCGACCGACGTCACCTTCACCACCGCGGGCACCACCACCACCGGCCCCACGCCCAGCGCGACCACCTGCTTCAACGGTGCGTTCCAGGCGACGGTCACCTTCACCGCTGAAGACAACTACTCCATCACCGCGACGCACCAGCCCAGCGGCGCGATGGCGACCTCGAGCAGCGCCTTCATCACCGTGCTCAACTTCGACAACACGCCGCCGCAGGTCTCG
>JAYVNA010000868.1:0-8573 GCA_043758715.1 Archangium sp. | reverse complement strand
GCGACCGTCGTTGAACACCACCCACCGCACGTCGAACCGCTGCGCATCCGGCGGCGTCATGCGGCGCGCCTGCTCTGCCAGGCATTCCTGCAGCAGCGGGGCGAAGTGTTCGTTGACCATGCGCACCTGATCAGCCGAGAGCCCGTCGCGGCCAGGTTCCTTGCTGAAGTCGTGGAAGGTCCAGCGGCCGAGCACTTTGCGTTCGAGGGCACGGCAGCTGCCCGGGGAGTGCGCGGTGTCGTACGAGACGCACGTCTGATCGAGCATCGCCGTGCGCGCCCACGCCCGCTCGTCTTCCGGCAGGCCCGCCATGATCACCGCGACTTCGCGCAGGGCGAGCTTCACCGCCCCGTCGGTGTCGTTCTTCGCGCGTGCCAGGGCGATCAACTTGCCCAGCGCCTTGCGGCGCAGCGAAGCGCACTGCGGCTTGTCGCAATGGCTTTCGGCTCGATCGAGCAGCGTGAACTGCCGAGCCGCATCGTCTTCCCGCAGCGCCACGCCGAGCTGAAGCTTTTGGGTGAGGAAGAGATCCTTCTCCTGCGTTGCCAGATGCAAGGTGGTCGGCTCGCAGGGGTTGGGCCTGGCCGCCTTCTCCGCTTTGGCCGCGCACACCTCGGCGTCCTGCAGTTCCTTCGCGCGCTTGTTGAGCTTCTTGTCGGCGCCCTTCAGCTTGCTCACCGTGAAGAGCCCCGCGATGGCCGCGTTCCGGCAGCTTTCTGCTTTCTCGGGACCACACGCGAGCCGCCACGCCGTCGCTGCTTCTTCCGCCGCGTTCACGTCAGCGGCCGCGAGCTCGACCTTGAACGCGAGCTGACCTGCCTGGTTCCGCGCCTCACCCTCGAGGGAGGCCGCTTCTTTCACTGCCGTCTGGGCCGCGGTGCGGGCCGCGTCGAGCTGCCTGGCCTTGAGCGCCGATTGCCCGTCCGCCAGCGCGCTCTTGTAGGCGGCCGCGTAATCGACCGGACCTGTCACCGCCGGCCGCTGCAGCACAGGCTTCGGCTTTTCGGCCTCGGGCTCGAAGGCGCTCGCCAGCTCATCGGAACCGCCAGACGCCGACGGGTCCTTCGTCACCGGAGCGTCCTTGCTGGTGGCGGTGCCTGCACCGGTGCAGGCGACCAACAAAAACGACGACAGCAGGAGCCGGCCCATGAGCTGCCGGAGCAAACACCAGTCAGCGCCCTCCCGTCACGGTCGTCCGTGGAGGACGGACTCTTCCAGCGGTGTCATCCCCCTCCCGAGAACGAGTAGGGTGCCGTTCCCATGCGTCGACTTCTTTCATCGTTCCTGATCGTGACCCTGGCGGCCTGCAACGGCAGCGGCGGCAATCGCGCGACTGACCAGCTGGCGGCACTCAAGAAGAAGCAGGAAGCCGACGCGAAGGCCAAGAAGGACAAGGACAACAAGCTCGAGGCGCTCCCCGTCGACGTGGTGAAGCTCGACGCGCCCTACGACGACACCCAGGCGACGGTGATCCTCCCTGATGGCCCGTGCCCCGAGGGGTTCTGGGCCCTCTTCCCCGGTGACGCGCCCGGTGGTTCGCCGGAAGAAAAGAAAGCCAACGCCGCGAAGCGGAAGGAACTGGCCGAGGCGGCGAAGGCCAGGAAGTACATCGTCAAGCTCCGCGCCCCCGCGCAGGTGGTGCTCTCGCCCTACGACGCGCCCAACGGCAAGTTCACCATCGACGTGCATGGCACCATCGACTGCACCGACGCCATCGGCCGCATCGCGCTCGCCTGGACGGCGACGAGGGCGGGAGACCCCGGGAATTCCGCCGCCAAGGCCGACGCTGATTTCGCGCAGAACTCATGGATCGCCGAGCCCGCGCACTTCGATCTCTTCATCAAGTCGCTCACCGAGGCCAAGGAGTTCAACGACAAGAACCGCTTCGGCCTCTCGGCGCGGGTGGGCTTTGGCCTGGGCAAGGTCGAGGTCGACAAGAAGATCAAGAAGGTCGCGAAGGTCACCGAGAAGGTCGCTGCCGCGGGCGAGACCCTCTCGTTCGGCGGGGGCAACGAGGACTGGGGCGCAGGCCGCCTCATCCACGCCGACCTGCTCGGCATTCGGGTCGCCACCGATCGCGAAAAGAAGCAGGTGGCTGAGAAGGGGAAGTGAGGGCGGAAGGCAAACGCCCTCATCAACAACTGAGTGACGAGCGGTGAGGGCGTCGCTACATAGCCGCCCATGAAAGAGCTCGACACCGAGGCCACCCAGAGGCTGCTCAACCGCATCATGGAGTTCGAGCTGGCGGGCGTCGTCCGTTACACGCACTACTCGTTGATGATTGCCGGCCCGAACCGCATTCCGATCGTGCAGTTCATGAAGGCGCAGGCCACCGAGTCGCTGCTCCACGCGTCGACCGCGGGCGAGATCCTGGTCGGCCTCGGCGGCCACCCCACGCTGCAGATCGCCGACATCCCCGAGAGCTATCAGCACTCCGTGAAGGACATTCTCGAGGAGAGCCTCGCGCACGAGAAGGTCGCCCTCGACATCTACAAGCTGCTGCTCGACGAGGTGGAAGACCGCAGCGTCTACCTCGAGGAATACGCGCGCACGCAGATCGCCCAGGAAGAGATGCACGGCATGGAAGTGCGCAAGATGCTCCGCGACGTCGGGGTGGTGCACGCGCACAACGAGTTCCCCTCGTTGCCTGAGCTGAGCAAGAAGGAAAAGAAGAAGCACAAGAAGGACAAGAAGAAGCACGCCGAGGACTGAAGTCGTGGCGCGCTCCATCACCATCGATTGCGAGTACGTGATGCCGCAGCTGGCGGCCGCGTACCTGCGGGAAGAAGGTGGCGAGGTCGCCTTCATCGAAGCCAACACCACCCTCACCGTGCCCCGGCTGTTGGCGGCGCTGGCGAAAGAGGGCCTCGCCCCTGAGGCCGTGAAGTACGTGATCGTCACCCACGTGCACCTCGATCACGCGGGCGGTGCATCGGCGTTGATGCGCGCGTGCCCGAACGCGACCCTGCTGGCGCACCCCCGGGCGGCGCGGCACTTGATCGACCCGACGCGGTTGGTGGCGAGCGCGCGGCACGTCTACGGCGAAGAGGCCTTCGAGCGGCTCTACGGCACCATCGAGGCGATCGACGCCAAGCGGGTCCGTTCGCTGGAAGACGGAGAGACCGTCACTCTCGGCGCCGTTCCCTTTCAGTTCCTGCACACCCGCGGGCACGCCAATCATCACTTCGTGGTGCACGACCCTCACGACGGAGTGGTCTTCACCGGCGACGCGTTCGGCCTGGTGTACCCGGCGCTCCAGCGCGCGCAGCGCTTCGCCTATCCGAGCACCTCACCGACCGACTTCGACGGGCCCGCGGCGATCGCCAGCGTCAAACGCATCGTCGACCTGAAGCCCCGCGCGGTGGCGCTCACGCACTTCGGCAAGTTCGAAGACGTGCCGGCGATCGCTGATCAGTTGATCCGGTGGCTCGAGCTCTCGACCCGCATGGCGGAAGAAGGCGCGAAGAGCGGCGACGAAGCGGGCACCCTGGAACAACGCTTCAAGTGGAAGCTCGATCAAGAGTTCGAGCTCGCCGCTTCGCGCGCAGGGCTGACGTTGAGTGAAGCGGATCGTCAGCTGATCCGCTTCGACTCCGAGCTCAACGGTCAGGGCCTCACGGTCGCCGCGCTCAAGCAGCGCACGAGCGGAGCGGCCCCGTAGCCGTCAGGCGTAGTGGGGCTTGCAGCGGAGCGCAGGTCAACCAGCTCTCAAGTGAAGGACGCTTTGATCTCGGGCCGGGTGAGGATCGTGAGCGTCCAGATCGCCAACGGCAGGGTGAGGCAGCAGCAGCTGGTGCAGGGCAACAACCCGATGATGCACGCCGCCATCGCGATGCCGTAGCTCTTCAACAAGCGCATCTGGTACCCGCCGAAGATCAGCAGGCCGCCGATGGCCGCGGCGAACAACGAGAAGACCTTCGTGAGCGGGCCGATCAGCGTCCTGAGCATGTTCTTCAGCTCTGCAGGCAGGTTGGGGTCGCTCAGGACCTTGTCCAGCTGCGCCTGATTCATCCCGCTCGTGGCCACGTTCACCAGGCTGTAGAGGACCACCAGCCCACCGGCGACCATGAACAGAATGCCCGGGACGTTGAGCGCCTCGCTCGCCGGCCCACCTTGACCTGGCGGAGGGGGCGCACCACCGAACTGCGACGGAAAGGGCTGACCGGAAGGGTTCATGGGCGGCACCACAGCCCGAGGGGACGGCGCGTTCAAGCAAGTAACTCGCCTTCCAGCGCCGGGTACTGGACGGCAACCGGACCCCACGACCATGCTGTTCGAATGATTCGTTCCCTCTCGGGCGCCCTGGTCGTGGCGTCGCTGGCGCTTGCTGGCTGCTTCTCTCCTGTCGATGAGTCGAACGACGCTGGGTCCACGGGCGGCGGCGGCGGCAATCGCACCGGGGGCGGCGCAGGGGGCGGTGCCCAGGGTGGCGGCTCTGGCGGAGGCTTCACGGGTGGCGGCTCCGGCGGAGGCTTCACGGGTGGCGGCTCCGGCGGCGGCTTCACCGGTGGCGGCTCTGGCGGCGGCTTCACGGGTGGCGGCTCCGGCGGCGGCGGAACGGGTGGCAGCTTCGGCGGCGGAACGGGTGGCAGCTTCGGCGGCGGAACCGGCGGCGGTAGCTCGTGCGACGGCTGCGTGTTCGCCAATGGCGCCTGCCTGCCTTTGTCCTCCACCTCGGTCGTCAACTGCGGCAGCGGCGGCTCGGCCTGCGTCACCTGCGGTACAGGTCAGCTCTGCGTCTCGGGCAACTGCGTGTCGCCCATGCGCAAGCGGGTCGGCGACCCCTGTGCTGCTGACGGCGAGTGCCAGACCTCCCTGGGTTCCACCGCGATCTGCAAGCAGCGCACGAGCAGCGGCAACGCGAGCTACCTCGGCGGCTATTGCACCCTGCGCTGCGCAAGCACCGCGACGCAGTGTCCCGTTGGCTCGACCTGCGTGAGCGTGGTCTCGAGCTTCGGAGAGAGCGACGCCATCTGCTGGGACAACTGCAGCCAGTCCGACACCTGCCGCACGCCCGGGTACGCCTGCTACGGCATCGGCAATCTGAACGCGTGCTGGATCGCGCCGCTGCCCCCGGTCGGTGGTGGCGCAGGCGGCGGCGGTGGCGGCATGCCTGTCGGCGGTGGTGGCCCGGTCGGAGGTGGTGGCCCGGTCGGAGGTGGCCCGGTCGGAGGTGGTGGCCCGGTGGGCGGCGGCACCGGCGGAGGCACTCCGATGTGCGACGGCTGTTTCTTCCAGGGCACCTGCATTCCGCGCGCGAACACCAACAACAACACGCTCTGCGGTCAGGGCGGCGTGGTGTGTCAGACCTGCTCGGCGAACCAGTTCTGCTCGAACTACCAGTGCATCAACGCGCCCGTGGGCGGCGGTGGAGGCGGGTTCTTCGACGGTGGCGGCTTCGGCGGCGGCACGGGTGGTGGCTTTCCGCTCGGGGGCGGCGCAGGTGGTGGCGGCCCCATCGGCGGAGGCGGTGGCAGCATCGCGTGCTCGGCCGCGACCTGCTCCGGCTGCTGCAGCAACAACTTCTGCGTGCCCGCGCAGTCCCAGAGCAACTTCACCTGCGGCCTCAATGGCAATCAGTGCGCGACCTGCCTCAACGGCCTCACCTGCAGCAACGGCGCGTGCGGCGTGGTCGATGGCGGCGTCTCGCAGGTCGGCAATGCGTGCACCGCTGATCTGCAATGCCGCCCTCCGGGCAATGGCTTCTGCATCGCAGAGACGGTCTTCGGTCAGCCCACCGGCTGGCCCGGCGGCGCGTGCTCGGCGAACTGCAACGGCACCGCGTGTCCTTCCGGCTCTTCGTGTCTCGACGTGGGCGGCGGCTCGACCGGCAGCAACCCCCTCTGCTTCAAGAGTTGCCCCGCGCCGCGACTGGGCCAGTCGACCTGCCGCACCGGGTATCTGTGCGAAGTGAACGTGCAGGTCAGCGGCGGCGGCATCTGCATTCCGCGCTGCAACACCGTGGGCTTCACCTGCTGGCAGGGAACGCACTGCGAAGCGAACAGCGGCTACTGCATCGCGCCTTGAGCCATGGCTGAACGCCGTCTGCGGCTCCCAGCGACCGTGATCGCGCTGGGCGTCACCAGCTTCTTCACCGACGTGGCCAGCGAAGCGGTCTTCCCGCTGCTGCCGGGCTTCCTCGCCCTGCTGGGCGCGGGCCCCACTTTTCTGGGGCTGCTCGAGGGCGTGGCCGACGCGGTGTCGGCGTGGCTCAAGTACCAGTCGGGTCGCTGGGCCGATCGCGGCGCAAAGAAGGGGTTCGTGCTCGCAGGGTACGCGCTCGCCACCACCGTGCGGCCGTTGCTCGCGCTCGCCAGCGCGCCCTGGCACGTGCTCGCGATTCGGGTGACGGACCGGGTGGGGAAGGGCGTTCGATCGGCGCCGCGTGATGCGTTGATCGCCGGCGCCGTGCCTGCCGGAGAAATCGGGCGCGCGTTCGGCTTTCACTCCGCGATGGATCACGCGGGCGCGGTGGTGGGCCCGCTGCTGGCGACGGGCCTGCTGCTGCTCGGCGTCTCGGTGCGCACGGTGTTCGCCCTCACGATCATTCCCGGCCTGCTCGCGGTCGCGTCGATCTTCGTGGTCAAGGAGCCAGAGGCCGTCGCGGCCCCCTCGGCGGTTGATCGCGCGCGCATCGACGCCACTGCGTTGCCGGCGAAGCTGCGTTCGCTGTTCGTGATTCTCGGTTTCTTCGCCCTGGGCAATTCGTCAGATGCGTTCCTGCTCCTGCGCGCGGGCGAGCTCGGCGTGAAGACCGCGCTGCTGCCGATGGCGTGGCTGCTGCTCAACCTCTCGAAGATGTTCTGGGCGTCGCGCGGCGGAAACTGGAGCGATCGCATGGCGCGCCACCAGCTCATCCTCGCGGGGTGGGCGGTGTACGCGATCGCCTACGGCCTGTTCGCGCTGGCGAGGGAGCCGTGGCACGCGTGGGCGTTGCTGGGCTTCTACGGCGCGTTCGCGGGACTGACCGAGCCGGTCGAGAAGGCGCTGGTGAAGGAGCTCGCGCCGAAGGAACTGCACGGCCGCGCGTTCGGCGTCTACCACGGGGTGATCGGCGCCACGGCGATCCCCGCGGGGTTGCTCACCGGGTTCTTGTGGCAACAGTTCGGCCCCGCGGCCGCCCTGGGGACGGGCGCAATGGTGGCGGCGATCTCCGCGGTGTGGCTGATGAAGTGGGCTGCGGCGCGCTGAAGCTTCAGCCGTCGAGGCTGCCGCTGCCCGCGGCGTCGTAGAGCGTCTTCACCGGCCCCAACAACACGCCCACCAGGCCCATCACGATCTTGATGAGCAGCACGCTGGCGACCAACACCGTCACCACGATGATCAACATCCGGCTGGCGCGCAGCGACGAGTCCAGCAGCTCGCGGCTCATCCGTTCCAGGGTCTCGTCGAGCGTGCCCGTGGTCTCCGCGATCGCCAGGGTTCCGAGCGAAGTGCGATCGAGCACGCCGAGCGCTTCCACCGCCTGCGTCAACGTCGAGCCTTGGCGAAGCTTCGCCTCGGCCTTCGGGAGCTCCAACATCAAGGCGGGGCTCGAGGTCGCCTTCACCGCCAGCCGCAGCGAACGCACGGCTTCCATGCCTGACGCGGTCGCGAGGCCCAGCCCCAGCACCACGCGCGAGGCCGCCAGCTGCCGGAGGGGCGCGCTGACCCCGGGAATGCGGCGGCGAAGGCGATCCCACTGTGCCTCCCGATCGATCGCCGCGATGAACAGCGGCGCGCCGAGCACCCCGACGGCCAGCGCGATCGCCGTGCCCAGGGAACCAAAGAGCCCACTGAAATACATCGCGCTGATCGAAGCGCCCGACTTCATGTTCTGCGCGACGCCGAGCAGCGGGCCCACGAAGATGAACGCGGCGCCCAGATACATCGGCCACAACGCGCCCATGATCGCCTGCCAGCGCTGCTGCTGCACCTTCTCGAGGTGGGTGACCACGCCCGCGCAGATCGACTCGAGCCGGCCCGCTTCTTCGGCGAAGGCGATCAACTCGACGTTCGCGTCGTCGAAGAGCGCCTCGTGCTTTCGCATCGCATCGCCCAGGGTGTCACCGCCGCGCACGTCACGCGCGACCGCTGCCAGCCCCGCGGCCATCGTCGCATCGGGCGCGTACTGGGTGAGCTGGGTGAACGCCGTCGGGAGCGCGATGCCCGCGCGAATGAGCGCGTGGAGCTGCGAGTAGAAGGTGATCAGGCGGCGGTGCCGCAGAAACGCCACCACGGGATGACGCAGCCACGCGCGCCCGACCCGTTGGGAAAGCGTGCTCAGGCTTGCGCCTGCTGCTTGAGGGCGTTGCTGGCGGCGAACAGGCCGAGCACCAGGCCCGCGAGCGGAGCCCCCACGCCCCAGGCCAGATCCTCGAAGTGCCCACTGCTCTCGAGCTCGAGCAGCTTCACGCCCTTGGCGAGCGGGTAGACGTCGCCCAGATCCTTCTGCACCTCGGAGCTCATGCCTTCCCAGAGCACGTCGCGCACGGTGCCCTTGAACTCCATGGGCCGCTCCGGGTGTTCGACCGCTTCGAAGACCTCGTTCGACCAGGTGTGCACGACCACCTGGGTGGGGCCGTCGGGAGCGC
>JAYVNA010000867.1:0-24388 GCA_043758715.1 Archangium sp. | reverse complement strand
GGGTGGGCCTGCCGCTCTGGTACGTCTGCGAGGTCACCGCCGAGGTCGCCGCCGCCCTCGCCGCTGCGCATCGCACGGGCGTGCTCCATCGTGACCTGAAGCCCTCGAATCTCTTCGTCTCGCCCGAAGAAGGGGTGCAGCTCGGTGACTTCGGCGTGGCGGTCGCGAAGTCTGCCGCCGCGGGGCACGCTCCCGAGCTTGCGGGCACGCTCGAGTACATGGCGCCTGAGACCTTGCGCGCGGGCATCTTCCAGCGCTCGACGGATCTCTACGGCCTGGGCGCGACTGCGTTTCAGCTGCGCTACGGAAGACCTCCCTTCGCGAGCACCACCGACACGCTCGATCCGAACTGCTTACCGGCGTTCCCTCAGCCCGATTCACCCGAAGAGGCGTACTTCCAACAAGCGCTCAGTCACCTGCTGCAGCGTGACCCCGACAAGCGGTGGTGTGATGCCGAGCGCGTGGTGGGCGTCTTCAATCGGCTCTCTTCGCTCGTGCGAGCTCACTTGAGTGCGGTGAAGGACGCCGAGGGTCTGCACGTCGGCCCGTTGCTGATCACCACGCGCGTGGGAGACATCGCCACCGCGGAGGCGGACGGCATCGTGTCTTCGGCGAACTCCGGCTTCGTGATGGATGTCGGGGTCGCGGCGGCGCTGAAGAAGGCGGGTGGCGAGGTGATCGCCGAGGAGGCGCGAGCCGAGGGTGAACAACCGCTGGGCAGCTGCCGCTCGACGGGGGCAGGCACGCTCAAGTGCAAGCGGGTGCTGCACGCCGTCAGCGCGTGGAATGAAGTCTCGTGTGTCGCGCGGGCGTCCCAGCGCGCGTTTCTGCTCGCGGAGGCCGAGGGCCTGCGGACGCTGGCCATTCCGGCGGTGGGCACCGGGGCGGCGCGGGTCAGTCTGGAGTCGTCGGCCACCAGTCTTGCTTCAGCACTCGAGCTTCATGTCCGGCTCGGGGGATCGCGGCTGCGGCATGTCGATTTCGTGTTGTTCGACGAAGCGAAGCAGCGGACCTTCGACGAGGTGCTCGAGTCCGTCTTCCTGGGGCGCAGCAACGCGTCGCACGACATCGGGATCGTCGATGCCCACGCGATGCCGGAGTCGTCGGCGACCGTGTTGCGGAAGTGAAGCGGAGCGGCCTACAGGCCGAACGCGGTCGCCGCCTGGTACACCACCACGGCGACCACCCACGCCGCGGCGTAGGTGTACACGAGCACGAACAGCGGCCACCGCAGTGAGCGGGTCTCTCTGCGCACCGCCGCCAGCGTCGACATGCACTGGCAGGCGAGCACGAAGAACGCCATCAAGGCCAACGCCGTCGCGGGCCCGTACGCCGGAGCGCCCGTCGACGTCTTCGCGTCACGCAACCGGGCCGAGAGGGGCGCGGTGTCTTCTCCGCCCTCGATGCCGAAGATGACGCCCATGGTGCCGACCATCAGCTCGCGCGCGCCGAACGAGCCGATGAGGCCGACGTTGAGCCGCCAATCGAAGCCCGCGGGTTTGGTGATGGGCTCGAGCAACCGTCCCGCCGAAGCCGCCAGGCTGCCGTGCATCGCCACCACCCGCGGCGAAGCGCCGGGCGGGGCGGAGTGGCTGTTGCCGGGACCTGGCACCGTGAGCAGCGCCCACAGCACGATGGCCGCCACCAGAATCACCGAGCCGACGTCCTTCACGAAGCGCGAAGCCGCGCGCCAGGCGACCCGAGCCACCACCCGCGCCTGCGGTCTTCGATACGCGGGCATCTCGAGCACCAGCGGCCGCTGCTGGCCCGTCTGCTTCACCGTCTGACCGAGCACCAACGACGCCAGGAAGCCGCTGAGGATGCCGGCGAAGTAGAGCCCGACGAACATCGCGCCTTTGAACCACGCGGAGTGGCCGGCGAAGAAGGTCGTGATCAACAGCCCGTACGTGGGAATGCGCGCGGAGCAGGTCATCAGCGGCAGCACCAGGATCGTGCGCAGGCGCTGCCCGGGATCCCGAATGATCCGCGCCGAAGAAATCGCAGGCACCGCGCACGCGTGAGCCGTCAGCAGCGGGACGAACGAGCGCCCGCCCAGCCCCGCGAAGCGCAACGTGCGATCGACCAGGTACGTGCCGCGCGCGAGGTAACCGGAGGCGTCGATCAGCTCCATCGCGATGGTGAGGATCACGATCTGCGGCAGGAAGGCGAGCACCGTGCCCGCTCCGCCGAGCACGCCATCGACCAGCAGCGACGAGAGCCACCCCGCGCCCAGCGCACCCTCGATGCGCGAGCCCAGCGCCTGGTTCGCGAGATCGATGAGCGCGGTGACGGGCTCCGCGATGAGGAAGACAGCCGCGAACAACGCCGTCATCACCCCGAGGAACGCCACCGGCCCCAGCACCGGGTGCAGCAGCAGGGCATCGAGCCGCTCGGTGCGTTGCCGCACCTGCGCGAACTTCTGCAGCGCGTTTTCCTTCGGCAGCAGCACCTTCTTCGCCAACGCCCGCACGTCGAGCGAGCCGTGGGGCGGCTGGCGCTGTTGTCGCCAGACGTCGGCCAGCAGCTGGCTCACCTGTTCCTTCACGCCCTGGGTTCGCGCGCTGGTGGCGAGCACGTCGACGCCCAGCGCTTCCTGCAACGCGGGCGCGTCGAGCTCGTAGCCCTGCTTCAAGAGTGCATCGTGCTGCGTCGCGAGCACCAGCACCGGCACGCCGCGGCGGCGCAACTCGAGGGTGAGCTTGAGCCCCAGCTCGAGCTGCGTGGCGTCGAGCACCTGCGCGATCACCAGCGGCTTCTTCTGGTCACGCGCGCGATCGAGGAACCGCCGGGCGTGGCCCTCGTCGCTCTCGGGGTCCGCCTCGCCTTCGATGGAGTACACCCCGGGCAGGTCGACCAGCTCGATCCACTCTCCGCTGAGCGCCTTCACCTGGGCCTCGAGCAGCTCGACCGTGACGCCGGGGAAATTGCCGACCTTCGCGTGCCCACCTGTGACCGCGTTGAAGAGCGATGACTTGCCCGCGTTGGGCCGCCCCACCAGCGCCACCACGCACGAAGGGGTCACGAGGTGGCCTGTTCGCCGAGCTCGACGTTGCGGGCCAGCTCGCGATCGACCGCCAACTCAGCGCCGCCGGACACGCGCACATGCAGCGGGCCACCGAGGGGCGCCCGGCGCAGCACCATCACCTCGACGCCTTCACCCAGCCCAATGGCCCGTAACCACGCCGCTTCCCGCTCGCTCATGCGCAGCGCTGTGATGAAGCCAGAGAGCTGTGGAGCCAGCAGATCGAGGGACGTCACGACCCCTGTGCGTCTAACTCCCCTTCGGCCACTCCACAATCGACGTGGGTTACCGACTCGTAATCCGCACTTCTGGGTCCGTTCGGAGCGCGCGCGTGCGCCCATACTCCTGCCTGTTCGGCGCCCGTCCTCGCGCAGTCTTCAGGAGCCCGCATGGAACTCTTCGCGTCGTTGGTCGCAGGAGACCTGCTGGTGGAGGCACGGGGCTCACGTTCCCTGCTGCGGCTCGACTGGTCGGGTAGGAGCAACGCCCGCCGCCCGGACGTGCTGCTGGGGCCGTGGCTCGAGACCGTGCTCGACCGCGCTCACGTGATGGGCTGCGGCATCGAGGCCCACTTCGAGGCGCTCGAGTTCTTCAACTCGTCGACCATCGGTGCGGTGATCAAGTTCATTGGTGACGCGCGCGAGCGGGGCGTCGAACTCTCGTTGTTGTTCGACGCGCAACAGCACTGGCAGGCGCTCAGCTTCGAAGCCCTCAAGACCTTCGAGCTCGAAGATGGCCTGGTGCGCATTCGTTCGGCGCCCGAGGTTTTCAGCAAAGAGCTGCGAGTGGGCTAAGTGCCGATGAATGATGAAGTGCCTGCTCGTCGTCGTGGTCAGTGCGGTGTTTGCCGGTTGTTCCTGCGCGCCCACGGGCTCTGACGACGCGGGGCTTGATGCCGCGGTGGAAGAGGTCGACGCCGGTCTCGATGCAGGCCCGACTCCCGTGGACGCGGGGCTCGATGCGGGCGAGCCGCCGATGGATGCAGGTCCCGCTGACGACGGCGGCTGCGTGGGCGGCTTCACCCGGGGCACGCGCTGGTCGACGGGCCGGCCGCTCTTCCTCGAGCTCGCCGACCTCGACGAGAACGGTTCACCGGACATCGTGGCCGCCACCACCTCGGGGCTCGAGGTGCGCATCAACGACGGGCAGGGTGGCTTCGCGGTGCCCAGCCGCATGCTGGGCGGCACGCTCCAGACGCTCACGGTCACGGACCTCGACGCAGACGGGCACCTCGACCTCATCACCATCGACATCACCGGCGCCTACGCGGTGTTCTTCGGAAACGGTGATGGCACCTTCAACAGCGCGGTCCTCGACGCCGGCCAGCCGTTCTTCGTGCCGGTGGAGACCGCGCTCACGGACCTCGACGGCGATGGCCGGGCCGAGTTCGTCACCGTCGATGTGGGTGGCAATTCTCCTGAGCTCAAAGTGCTGCGGGGCAGGTTCGATGGCGGCACGAGCGTCTCCAACGGGTCCCATCGCCTGGTGCTCGCCGACGTCACCGGTGACGGGCTCACCGACGCGATCGTCGGCATTGCGCAGTACGGCCTGGCGCTGCACCCGGGTCAAAGCGACGGGGGCTTCGCCGCGCCTTCGGTGTTCCTCGCGTCTACTTCGGTGAACTCGGTGGCGCTGGCCGACGTGACGGGTGACGGCGTGCCCGATGCGGTGTGCGCGACGGGCTACTTCGATGTGAGCGCGGGCTTCAACGTCGGGGGCGGCGTGGTGGTGCTGCGCGGCACGGGGACGGACGCGGGCTTCACCGCGCCCCCGCAGGAGCCGATGGGACGCGACATCTTCGGCGCCCTGGTGTTGACCGACCTCAACGTCGATGGAGTGCTCGACGTGGTGACCACCCGCTTCGGCAGCAACGGGGGCCTCGAGGTGCACGCGGGCGGCGACGCGGGCGTCTTCACCCGGGTCTCGCGCGTGCCCATGGGCAGCGGTTGGGCCATCGCCACCGGTGCGCTCAATGGCGATACCTGGCCTGACGTGGTGGTGGGAACCGGGGCGGGATCGAACGGGGAAGTTCGGGTCCTGCTCGGGGGCTGCCAGTAGCGCTACGCTGCGCGGTGCATGAACCCCACCGCGAACCAGCCGACGGTCATTCTGCGCCACTGCGATGGCTACGACGTGCCCACCATTCGACGCCTGGTGCGCGAGGGCATGGAGACGCTGGGTCTGAAGCCGCGGGGCCGCACGCTCGCCAAACCGAACCTGGTCTCGGCGGGGCCGTTGTTTCAAAACGCGTACACGCGCCCCGAGGTGATGGAAGGCGTGCTGCTCGCGCTCAAAGATCGCGACGGCGGGATGACGGAGCTGAAGGTCGGTGAGCGGTGCGGCATCACCATTCCCACCCGGTACGTGTTCGACCACGCCGGCTACGACACCATGCTGGCGCGGGTGGGCGTGCAGCGCTCGCTCTTTGAAGAAGAAAGACAGGTCGAGATCACCCTGAGCCACCAGGGCCGGCTGCGCGACACCCTCTTCGTGCCCGAGCCGGTGGCGAAGGCCGACTTCTTCGTGAACGTGCCCAAGTTCAAGTCGCACCCGTGGACGACGGTGACGTTCTCGATGAAGAACTACATCGGCCTTCAGGACGATCGGCACCGCTTGATCGATCACGATCACCGGCTCAACGAGAAGGTGGCTGATCTGCAGTACGTGCTGCAGCCCAGGCTGGTGGTGATCGACTGCATCGTCGCGGGTGAAGGGCGAATGCTCACCCCGGTGCCGCGCACCATGAACCTGCTGATCATCGGCAACAACCAGCCGGCGATCGACGCGGTGTGCTGTCAGATCATCGGCGTCGATCCGAAGACGGTGGAACACATTCGCATTCCGTCCGAGCGTGGCTTCGGGCCCATCGACCTCTCGAAGATCGAGCTGCAAGGTGACGTCACTCTCGAGGAAGCACAGCGGCGCGCGAAGGGCTTCAAGGTCGGCCTCATTCGCGTCGAGAAGTACTTCGAGGGCACCAACCTCACCGCCTACGCCGGGCCTCCGCCCGCGGGCGAGGGCAATTCAGAGTACTGCTGGGGTGGTTGCCCGGGCGCGATCGAAGAAGCGGTGGAACTGCTGCGGCTCTTCGACGCCACCTTCGACGTCAAGCTGCCGCGCACGCACGTGGTGTTCGGAAACTACGAGGGGCCCATCGACCACAAACCCGGCGAGAAGGTCGTCTTCATCGGCGACTGCTCGACGTGGAAGGGCACGCTCGACGGCAAGGACGTGAAGCTCGAGAGCGTCTACCAGCGCCGCGAGACGAAGGATCCCCACGAGGCGAAGCACGACGACATCTACGCGAAGATGGTGTCCGTCGGCGCCAGGATGGCCGCGCATCGCAACGACACGCACTTCCGGCTCACGGGCTGCCCGGTCAGCGTGGCCGAGCAGGTGCTCGCGCTGGCCTTCCTCTCTGGCGCAAAGAACCCGTACTTCGACAAGACTGAGATTCTGAAGTTCAACAAGGCCTACGTCGCCTGGCGCGCGGCCAACGCGAGCCGAAGGTTGCGAGGTAAGCCGTACCAGGTGGCCGGCCCGACGGAGCGGGGCGATGGGGCCCCGACGCTCTCACCGGCGTCGAGCTGAATTCACGGTTAAGGAGAGCACGTCATGGACTCGAGCCTGTTCGAAGTGAAGAAGGGCACCCTGCACAGCTACGACGGGGAGGCGCACGAAGTCGAAGGAGGCGCCTATCTCTCGCCCGAGGCGTACCTGCGCACCGCCGCTGAGCTCGACGGGCTGCGCCGGCGCCGGCTGGAAGAAGACAACAAGGTGCTGGTGGGCATGGTGTTCGGCTCGGCGCTGCTGGGCCTGGCCGCCGGGTACTGGCTCGGCCGCCGGGGCGTCGAGTGATCAGGGGTTGACGGTCGCTTCTTCGACCTGCTGGGCCTCTTCCCGGAGTTGATCCACTTCGCGCGCCAGATCTTCGACCGCTTCCTTCTGCGCCGAGAGTTCCTTCGCGGCCTTGTCGACCTGCGCCTGCAACTTCACCTGCGTGGCGTCGGGCGCGTCGAGGTCTTCCTTCACTGACTCGAGTTCCCGCCGCACCTGCGCGAGCTCACGTTGGGCCTGGGCGAGGCGCTGTTCGAGTTCGTCGCTCATCACCACTCCTGCGCGTTGAAGATCCACCACAGCAGCCGGGAGTACCAGGGCTGGCCCTTGCGCCATCCCGTCGGGCGCACCACGTCTTCGAGCGTCGTGGTGCGGAGGTCCTCCCGGGGCGTGTACGGAACGTGGGCGCGGTTTCTCTCGACGATGGAGCGGCCCAGGTCGATTTGACTTTGCAGCGAGCTCCGCTCGGTGTGGAGCGCTTCGATGGCTGCGAGGTGGGCAGCGAGCTGGGCCCTGAGCTCGGCGATCTTCGCGGCCCGCTCGCCTGGAACGTCCTTCGCCAATTCACGCGCAGCGGCGAGCTCGGCGCGGGCCACCTTGAGCGCGGCGTCGGCTGCTTCGATTTCCTTGCGGAGATCGCGGTCCATGATCAGCGGCAGGCGGGGGTGTCGAAAGCCGGGTCGACGAGATCGCCCGCGACGTTGCCGGCGGTTCCGAAGTCGGGCGTGCCCCAGGGGTTGAAGTGCAGCAGTGAGGGCTGGGTCCACCCGTTGGCGGCGGTGATGAAGCCGGCGTCGGTGAGATCTTCGGTGAGGTGCGCGGTGGGCTCGCCCGCGTTCACCAGGGGCACGTTCGGGCGGTCGCCCACCACGCAGACGTCGAGGCAGGTGAGCGTGTTGCAACTGGTGAGCGTGGTGTAGCTGCCGTGTTTGTCTTTGCTGAAATAGACGATGGGGCGGTTGCTCGCGTCCTTCTCGCAGGCAGACAAGGTGCCGCAGCTGCCGCAGGTGCCGACCTTCTGACAGATGGTTCCATGGTGAGAGATGGTGCGCAACGCGGTGAGCCCACCCGGCGCGGGAAGGGCGGGGTTGATGGTCACCGCGAAGACCTCGTCGTCGCCCACGTGGCCGGTGAGGCCGCAGTCACGCTCGAGCAGGTGGTCGTAGACGATGAAGACGAGCGTGGGGTCGAGCGGGTGCTTGCGCGCGCGGAACACGATGCCTCCGAGCGGACACCCGTCTTGCGGGTGCATGGCGAGCACCGGAAGGTAGGCCTGCGCCAGGGAGAGCTCGAGCGCGTCGTCGAGGCCGTCGCCGTCGAGATCAGTGACGCCTGCGTCCACCACGCCCGCGTCTGCCGGGCCGGCGTCTGCCTGCCCTGCATCGAGGTCTCCCCCGTCTGCTGCCGTGGCGCCCGCGTCGGGTTCACCGGCATCGACGAGCTCGAGCGGCTTCGTGCCGCACTCAAAGCCGAGCAGCGCGGTGATCGACACGGCGAGCCAGGGCGCGCGGTTCATGAAGGCCTTCATAGCTGCTTCCGATGTCGAGTGTCCGCTCACCCCGAGGGGCGTTGGTCCACGGCCAACGGAGTCTGCAAGGGAGACAGCAGCACCCCGCGCAGTGACTGAGCTTCCGCCGAATCAAAGCCATCGAGCCCGGTCTGCCCGGGCGGCCGAAGGTCTCCCGGGGTGAAGGTGCCGAACACCCGGTCCCACAACGTGAAGAGGGTGCCGAAGTTCGAGTCGGTGATGCGCACGTCGCGGGCGTGATGGAGCCGGTGCGTGCGGGGCGTGGGCGTCACCAGGCTGATCACCCGATCGAGCCGCGCCGGCAGCGAGAGCGCCGAGTGGTGCCACGCGAGCGCGACCACCGCCACCAGGGACCGCAACGCGAGGGAGAGAGGGTCGATGCCGAGCATCACCACGATGACGGAGAAGTACGAGTACGCCAGCAGGCTCTCCAGCGGGTGACCGCGCAGCGCGGTGCTGGAATCGACGTGGGGGTCGCTGTGGTGCACCCGGTGAATTCTCCACAGCAGCGGCACGCGATGATGAACGCGGTGGCGCACCCATTCAAAGAAGTCGATTCCCGCGAGCGCCACCAGGAACCGCACCGGGGCGGGGGTCTCGAAGAGATTGAGCAGCCCGTAGCCACGGTCCGTGCCCCAGGCCGCGGCGGCGACCAGCAGGAAGCTGCCGCCCACGGCGAAGAACGCGGTGACCAGCGCGATGCTGATGTTGCCCAGGGCGTGGCGGACTCGCTGCGGCGTGGAGAGCAGGGGTACCAGGGGCGAAATCGACTCGGCGAGCAGCATGAGCAGCACCGCGCCTGCCAGCACGAAGACGCTTACATCGGTGATGGTCTTGGCGTTCAGCACACGGCGACTCCGGGAAGTTTCAGTCTACGGCGTTCGGTGGTGAGCAAGAAACAGACGGGTCCGTTACACTGCATCCTTCTCCACGAGGGCCTCCGTCGTCCTCGAGAAGGGTCAAACCGCAGTTCATGAGTTCACGACACGTTCTCCTCGACAGCCCCGCCCTGGGGCGCCGCGCACACGTCTGGTGTTTTGGTGACGTGGGTACGCCCGTGGTGGTCTTCCCCTCCAACGCTGGCGTCGCGCATGAGTGGCAACAAAGCGGCATGATCGACGCGCTCGGCCCGCTCTTCGCCGCCGGGCGCATCAAGCTCTACTGCCCCGAGAGCAACATCTCGCAGACGTTCACGGGCGAAGGCCCGCTCGATGCGCGCATGGCAGGCCACCAACGCTACGAGCGCTTCGTGCTCGACACCCTGGTGCCCTTCATTCGAAAGGACTGCCGCAGCCCCGATGCCCGCCTGCTCGCCACCGGTTGCAGCATGGGCGCGTTGTTCTCGTCGCTGTTCGCCCTCAAGTTCCCCGAGGTCTTCTCGGGCGCGCTGTGCATGTCGGGGCGCTACCGCGGCACGCGCATCATCAGTGACCAGTGGTCCGAGTCGCTCTACTTCAACGACCCGCTCGCCTTCGTGCCGAACCTCGAGGGCGCCGCGCTGGAACGGGTGCGGCAGCAAACGCACCTCACCTTGGTGGTGGGGCAGGGGCCGTTCGAGAACAGCTGCATTCCCGAGACGCTCGAACTCGGCGGTTGGCTCCAGCGCAAAGGCATTCCGTCGCACGTGGGGCTGTGGGGTCACGACAGCCGCCACGACTACAACTGGTGGCAACGGCAGGCGTCGCACTACCTGCGCCAGCTCGTCTGACCGCGGCGCTATCTGAGTAGAGTGCCGCGCCTGTGAGCGTTTCGGTCGCCGTCCTCATTGCCAGCCTCGCCGCCGTGCCCAGCAAGTTGGCCGCACCCGACTGGTCCACCGTCAACATTCCGGCTGACCTCGCCGCGTTCTACGCAGGCGAAGTGGCGCGCGCCTTGCGCACGCAGGGCTTCGAGGTGCTCACCGCTCGCGACATTTCGGCGGTGTTGGGGTTCGAGCGGCAAAAGCAGCTGCTGGGGTGTTCCGAAGGCGCGAACAGCTGCATGACCGAACTCGGTGCCGCGATGGGCTGCGACGCCATTCTCACGGCGAACCTGGCCCGCCTTGACGACAGCTATCAGGGCAGCCTGCGGGTGCTCTCGGCGCGTGATGGAAGGACGCTCGCTGACGAGCGGGTCGAGGCCTCCGGCCAACGTGCCCTCGCAGAAGCGCTGGAAGCCGCGGCGCTGCGGTTAGGCCGAAAGCTCCGTCCGCCTCCGCCTCAGGCGGGGCCACGGCGCTTCTCGTGGATTCCGCTCGTCGGCGCCGTCGCGCTGGGGGCGGGTGCGGGCGTGAGCCTGGCGGTGGCCAGCTCGAACTACGCGCAGATTCCGCTCGTCGACGAGCCGAAGGCGATTCAGCTCGCAAGCGATGGGAACACCCTCAAGCTCGCCGGCTTGACGATGGCTGGCGTCGGTGGGGCCGCGTTGGTGACTGCGGGCGTGCTCTTCCTGCTCGGCGGCGATCCTCCCGCCGTCACGCCGCAGGTGGGCGTCACCGGCGCGGGCGCGACGCTCGGCATCAGCGGAGTGTTTCCATGAAGCTTCTTCACCCCGCCTCTCTCCTCGCGGCGGCGCTCCTCTGCTCGTGCCTCGACTTCGACACGCGGCTCGCGAACTGCCGCGACGGCGGAACGTGGATCTGTGGCGCCCCCGACGCCGGAGCGACTGATGGCGGTGGCGGGGGCACGTTCGACGGCCCCGCTGGGCTCGTCTGTAATCGCGACTGGTGTTGGGACCACCCGCGTCCCACTGGCATCACCTTGACCGCCGTCTGGGGCACCAGCGCCAGTGACATCTGGGTCGCGGGGGATCTCGGCACGGTGGCCCACTTCGATGGCTCGACCTGGACCTCGCAGGTTCGAGACCCGCTCTTGAACGTGAAGTCCATCTGCGGCCACGGCTCAGACGTGTACTTCGGCGGCGAGGTCTACCAGGGCACCATCGACCGCCTGCACAAGTGGAACGGCAGTTGGTCCACCGTCGATGGCACGAGGGAAAACATCTTCCAGCTCCAGTGCGGGACCTCGAACTTGTGGATGGCGCAGCCCTTCGGCGTCTCTGCGATGCCCTGGGGCGCAGTGAGCCCCAGCGTTCGCTACCAGTCGGCGGGTGGAGAGTTCTGCGCGGCCGTGGCCGAGACCGGCCCCGAGGCGTGCGTGATGGCGTGCGGGTCTGGCGGGGTGGTCGCCCCTCCGTACGCGCACATTCGAACCTGCGATGGCGGCCTCGAGTACGAGCTCGTCGACACCGACGGGGGGCTGGGTGACACCTTTCACCCGCTGACCCTGTGGACCGACCCGAACCTGGGCGTGCTCGCCGGCATCAGCAGCACCAGCGGGCAAATCTGGCAGCGCGACGCGAGCTGGGGCGCCTTGTGGACGGGGGTTGGCCCAGGCGACATCTACGCGGGCGCCGCCTACGACGGAGGGAGCATCGCGGTGGGCGGCTTTGGCCGAGTCGTCGAGATGGGCGCCAGCGGCGTCACCAGCGCGATGAACATTCAGACCAGCGGCAACAGCTACCTCTATGGGGTCTGGGCGCCCCCCTCGGGCGATGCCTGGGTGGTCGGTGAGCGCGGTTGCATTCTCCAGCGGCAGGGCGCGACCTGGGTTCCGCGCTCGGGCTGCGCGGTGGGTTTCGAAGACGTCGCCAGCGTGCCGCAGTTGTTCGGGGTCACCATCGACGGGCTGTGGGGCCGCACCGATGCGGGCTGGACGAAGGTGAAGAGCCTGCCGCCAGGGCAGGTCGCGCTGTGGGAAAGGCCAGACGGCGGCGGTTTCGCGCATCTCACCGCTGACAGTCTTTCTTCGAACGCCGCCCGGCTGCCGCTCACGCTCTCGGGTGCGACGGGCATGTACGTGGCGTCTGATCAGCGGGTCGTCATTCGCACCGCAGGGAAGCAGTTGATCGACACCAACCTCATCGATGGTGCGCGCATCACCTTCGACGCGGGGGTGAGCCTCTCGACCCTGACGGGCAACGCACAGGACGGAACGGTGTGGGCGGCGGGCGAGCGGGGCACCGTGCTTCGCTCGGAGACGCCCGGCAGCTGGATCGCCGAGTCCAGCGGCGTGACGACCGACATCGGAGATCTCTCGGTGGGCTTTGGCCGGGTCTGGGTGTTGAGCGGCGACACCCTCGCCACCCGCATCAGCAGCGGGGCGTGGAGCAGCACGGTGCTCAGTGAAGGGGCGTTCACGCGGGTGCTCGCGCTCGATGCAGACTCAGCGCTGCTCATGCGAGGTATCGAGGCGGCGGTGCGCATCAACGCGTCGTTCCTCACCACGCCGCTGAGTCCGCCGCCGACCGACCTCACGGGCGCGCTCTTCCTGCGCGGCGATGAGGTGTGGGGCGTCGGGTTCTACGGTGGGGTGGTGCGGTTTCGCGTACCTCGCTGAGCCGCGCGGCTAAGCGAGTCAGACCATTCAGATGCGAGACCTCTCATGGCCGCCGCCCCACTGCCTGAGCTGTTCTCGAAACAGGCGAGCGCCGCGTAGAACAGCAGAGCCGGAAAGTTCTTCGCCCAATCGCAAACCCTTCGTGTGGGACATGCGCCGGCGCTTCGCCGCGCCAGCCCTTGTTCCAAGGTAATCAGGCGCTGGGCCGTGACGTGCAAGGGACCGGGTCGTCCCATGAGCGCGCCCTCGCAGACCGTCATCATCGACAAGCAACTCGGCGCGGGGCCCGCCGACACGCTCATCGGGTTGAGCGTCAGCGGGTATCGAATCGAACGGCTCCTCGCGGAAGGTGGGATGGGCCGGGTGTACCTGGCGCGCCACGAGCTCATCGATCGCCGCTTCGCCATCAAGGTGTTGCGCCCCGAAGCGGCGGGCGACGCGGTGCTGGCCCGAAATTTCCTGGCGGAGGCGCAGACCCTTTCGGCGCTCAAACACCCCAACATCATCGACATCGTCGGGTTCGGGGCGCTGCCCGACGGCCGGCAGTACATGGTGACCGAGTTCCTCGAAGGGGTGACGCTGGAAGAGGAGATGGCCTCGGGGCGGCTCTCCCTCGACCGCCTGTTGCACCTCGCTGATCAGACGCTCACCGCGCTCAGCGCTGCGCACTCGGTCGAGGTGATTCACCGCGACCTCAAGCCCAGCAACGTCTTCATCGCGCGGGGCTCGGGCGGCGTGGAGACGGTCAAGCTGCTCGACTTCGGCCTGGCTCGCCAGCAGCCGGGCACTGCAGGCGTTACAAAGCGAGTTCCGGCAGGCGCTGCGAGGGTGCGCATCACCAGTTCTTGTCCGGAGCGGCCGCGGCCCAGGGCAAAGCCACCGGGCTGACAGTCGTGCTTGCGCACCGGCGCGGCCATCGCTCACGTGCCGCCCCACAGGCGCGCCAGCTTGCTGCAGCTGATTGGCCTCTCGCGCTGAAGCAACCGGTGAGCAGGCATCGACCCCATGCTACTGTCAGCGCTCTTCTCTCAACCGAGGAACCCCCTTCATGGTCACCCGCATCGGCCAACGTCTGACGACCGCGATCTCCGACAAGCAGGTCACGAAAGCGGAAGCTGAACAGATCGTCGCCGAGGCGAAGGTCGAGAAGAAGTGGACGCCGCAGCTGCAGACCGAGGTGAAGAACTTCGTGCAGAAGAACGGCGCGAAGATGGAACCCGCGGCCAAGGCGGTGCTCGAACAGTTCCTCGCCAGCGCCCGCCCGAAGACAGATCTCGCTGACCCCGCGCTGCTGAAGGCCGATCGCACCAGCGTCACCTGGGCCCCGGTGGCCGCCGACGCCTCGCTTTACGTCGACACCATCTCGGCCGATGACGTGGCGCAGGGCTACATCGGTGACTGCTACCTCGCGAGCGGCATCTCGAGCATCGCGGCGGCGAACCCCGACGTCATCAAGAACGCCATCAAGGACAACAAAGACGGCACCTACACCGTGCGCTTCTTCGACGGCGTCGGTGAAGGCGGCCGCCCCAGGCAGGTGATGATCACCGTCGACGACGACGTGGCGATGGGCAGCCGCGGGGCGCAGTACGCCAGCGCGCGCGACTCGAAGGAGCTGTGGCCCGGCCTGCTCGAGAAGGCCTACGCGAAGTGGAAGGGTGGCTACGAGAAGGTCGGCAACGGCGGCTCGGCCAGCGATCTCTTTCAGTCGCTCTCGGGCAAGACCGCCAGCTGGAACGACGTGCGCGACGTGAAGCCCGACGCGCTGTTCAAGAAGATCCAGACTGCGACGGCGGCGCACCGGCCGGTGGCGGCAGGCACGTTCGCGGAAGATTCGCCCAAGGCGAACTACACGAACACCGGCGTGCACGGAGACCACTTCTACACGGTGCTCGGCGCGACCGAGGAGAACGGTGCCAAGTTCGTCGAGCTGCGCAACCCCTGGGGCTTCAGCGAGCCGGCGGGCGACGGCAAGGACGACGGCATCTTCAAGCTGCCGCTGGGCGACTTCATGAAGCTGTATGAGAACATCGAGTTCGGTGGATGAGCTTCTCGTTGCAACAGGCGATCGCTGAAGCGAAGCCGGGTGGCGTGGTGACGGTGCCTCCGGGCACCTACGCGGTGAATCTGTTCATCGACAAGCCGCTGAGCATCGTGGGGCTGGGCGAAGTGATCTTCGACGGCCAGCGCTCGGGCTCGGTGCTGCGGGTGAACACCCAGGGCACGGTGAAGCTCGGTGGGTTGATGATCGTCGGCGGGCGCACCAACGCGATGGGCGGCGGCGTGTGTCTCGAAGGCGGGGAGCTCGAGCTCGCGCAGTGCACGCTGCGCTTCAACGAAGCCCCGGTGCATGGCGGTGGCGGTCTGGGCGTGCGCGCGGGCCACGCGAAGGTGACGGCCTGCCGGTTCGAGGCGAACACCGGGCGGCAGGGCGCGGCGGTGCTGGTCGACGGTGAAGGCCAGCTCACCATGCGTGATTGCCTGCTCGCGCAGAACGCGGGGTTCGATGGCGGCGGCCTTCGCGTGAAGGAAAGCGCAGTGGCCACCCTGCTGGGCTGCACGCTCGCCGACAACAAGGTGCTCGGTGAACACCCCACGGGGAGCGCGGTCAGCCTCTCGGGTTCCACCACCCGCACGCCTTCGCTGACGATGACCCAGTGCCTGGTGGCGGAGCGCTCGCAAGGCCCGGAGTGCCTGCACAACTTCGCAGGCGCGCGCGGCACGTTGAGCTTGCGGAAAAACCTGCTGCCGCCGTGGTGCTCCAGCTTCGGCGGCGACAATCTGTTTGGGCCACCCGGGTTCGTTGGCACGGGGCTCGAGCCGTATCTGCTCACCTCTCAATCGTCGGCCGTGGGCGCGGGCGAGCTCGAGCTCTACGGCCCCGGCTCGAAGGACCTGCTGGGCCGCCCGCGCAACTCAGGCGACCTCGGGGCCTTCACCTTCCGCTGAGCCTGGTCAGCGCAGCACGTATCGGGTGGTCACCTGGTAGTGATCACTGGTGGTCGAGGCGTAGTTGGTGATCGAAGGAATGATCACCGCCGCCGAGCCCGTCACGTAAAACGTGAACAGCGCGTTGTTGAACATCTGGTGATCGATCGTCGCGCTGAAGCTCGCGGTGGTGCGCCGGTTCGCGTCAGACAGTTCCTTGGTGCCGAACTTGTAGTGCGTGGAATCCATCACGAAGTTCGCGAAGGGCGTGGGGCTCGACATGTAGGTCGACACGTCGACGTCGTCATTCCAGTCGCCGATCACCATCACCTTGTCCGCCGGGTGGGTGGTGTCGAGGTAGTCCTTCAAGGCGACCGCGGCCGCGCCACGCCGGGTGTAGCCATCGAGATCGGCGAGCGCCTTCATGTGCATCACGATCACGTAGACCTGTTGACCACCGACGTTCACCAGCACCTCGAGCGGAGGCCGCCCGGCGAAGTCGTAACCCGCCGTCGTGAGAATGAGCCGGGCCGAGACCACGGTGACCTTGCTGGTGCGATAGAGCAGCGCGACCTTCTGCTCGGTCGCCGAGTAGTAGAAGGTGCCGGCCTGCACGTCGGTGGCGTACAGCACCGCGAAGCCCGGCAGGCCCGCCACCACCTGGGAGAACTCGGTCGTGCCGACGATCTCCTCGATGCCCCAGAGATCGACGTCGGGCTTGGCGCGCAGCGCCGTCAACACGTTGGTCGCCTGCAGCGAGTTGTCGCGCGGGCCGAGGTAGCCGCCGTCAGGCTGCGCGGGGTCGGCGAACCAGTTCAGGTTCCAACAGCCGACCGTGAGCGGGATGCCGCCATCGACCGTACCGCCGCCGCCACCACCGGTGGCTCCTCCGCCGCCGCCGGTCACGCCACCGCCACCGCCGATGACTCCGCCGCCACCACCCGTCGTCCCACCGCTACCACCAGAGCCGCCGCTGCCAAACGGGAGCGCGCAGAACCCGGCGTGGCAGTCCATGGTGAGGCCGCACGTCATGCACGCCGCGCCGTTCGCACCACAGGTGAAGTTCGATTGCCGCTGACAGACCCCGGTCGAATCGCAGCAGCCCGCGCAGGTGTCCGGCGAACAGGGCTCGGCACAGCCTGCGAGCAGCAGCGCTGCCGCGAGTGAAAGGAGCGGCAACAGCCGAAGCGTCATCCGTTACGATCTACCAGCTTCGGGCGGTCTCGTAAGGTGGCGCGAGCCGATGTCGAGGCCCTCCGCGCCCCGCTGCGAAGAAGTCACTGCAAAACTGCCATGAGGAGCGTGGTGGCTGAAGGATCGGCGGCGTTGCTCGACTCGTCCAGGCCCCTCCCTTCGCGGCAAGGAACCTAGAGGGCCGAAGTGCCAGTCGGTGATGCGGCAGTTGTCGGCGGTGTTGGATCAGAGGTTCGCAGAGGTGACGCGCAAAGAAGGGGTCACAAGGCCTCGGCCCGCCTCGCGGAAGAATTTGAGGCGCAGGAGAACCACCTCAAGCAGTTCGGGTTTTCTTCGGGCCTCATTCACGATCTGCGGGTGTTGATCAGGCGACTGACGGTCCGCCCACCGATGCTCAGCGGTCCAGGATTCATCGAAATCCCGAAGGAACCGAAGGTCCCTCCGTGGGATGTGTGAATGGGGCCGGTCGCCCTCCCCAGCGAGTAATGAACCATGACCGCGCGGTAATGATTCATGACTCGCAAAAAAAGTGCAGGGGCCGCGGCTGCTCACGGCTCGAAGCTGAGTCACCGAGTGACAGGAAACCACGCGCCAGGAGGCCTGCACGACCGAGGCACGTCGTGAGACCAGAGCGTCCGCCCTCCCCGTGGCTTCGCGCTTTTCGTGGCCGCGGAGAGATGCGGTCGGCTGCGGGATCCCCGAGCGTGATGCAGAAAACGGGGCGTTGCCGAGCGTGAGCCGGGCCGGTCGCCCTCCCCAGCGAGTCATGAACCATGACCGCGCGGTAATGATTGATTACTCGCAAAAGAGAGCAGGGCCCCGGCTGCTCACGGCTCGAAGTTGAGTCACCGAGTCACAAGAAGCCACGCGCCACGAGGCCTGCACGACCGAGGCACGGCGTGAGACCAGGCCGCCCGCCTCCCTCGAGGCTTTGCGCTGTTCCTCCGCAACGCGCAGTCGCCTGTGCCGCTTCGCTCGTCGAAGCTGGGGAGGGCAATCCACGGGGCCCGCTGCTATCCGTGAGGCATGGCTGAAGGCGATGGGTCTCTCGAAAACCGTCCGTTGATCGAAGACATCCGGCTGCTCGGCCGCCTGCTCGGCGACGTGGTGCGCGAAAATCAGGGTGAGCGGGTCTTCGAGACAGTCGAAGAGATCCGCCAGCTCTCGGTCGCGGTTCGCCTGGAGCACGATCAACGCGCCGGGAAGAAGCTCGATGCGCTGCTGGGGAAGCTCCCCGATGAGACCGCGGCCGACGTGATTCGCGCGTTCAGCTACTTCTCGTTTCTCGCCAACATCGCCGAAGACCGTCACACGGCGCGTCGGCGTGAAGCGCGCGAGCTCAACGACGAGGCCGACCCTTCGACGCTGAGCGCGACGGTGGCCCGGCTGAACCAACCGAAAAAACTCATCGCGTTGCTCGAACACGCGCACGTCGCGCCAGTGCTCACGGCGCACCCGACCGAAGTGCAGCGTCGCAGCGTGCTCAACGCCGCGCGCGCCATCGCCGAGTTGATCGCTCAGCGCGATGCCCCGCTCACCGCGCGTCAGCTGAAGGAAAACGAGGCGGCGCTGGTCGGCCGCATCACGCAGCTGTGGCAGACCCGGCTGATTCGCACTTCGCGCCTCGCGGTGGCGGACGAGATCGACAACGCCGTTTCCTATTACGAGTCGACCTTTCTCACGCAGGTGCCACGGCTCTACGCCGAGCTCGAGTCGCTCCTCCCGGGGGCGCGCATTCCACCGTTCCTGCGCATGGGCAGCTGGATCGGCGGAGATCGCGACGGCAACCCCAACGTGAACGCCGCCACGCTCGATCGCGCCTTCGCTCGCCAGACGGAAGCCGCGCTGCAGTTCTACCTGGGTGAACTGCACTTCCTCGGCGCTGAGCTCTCGATGTCGTCCACGCTCGCGCAGGTGACCCCGGCGCTCCAGCGCCTTGCCGCGCAGTCGCCCGATCAATCCGAGCACCGCGACGACGAGCCCTACCGGCGAGCCCTGATGTTCATCTACGCGCGCCTCGCGGGCGCCCTGCGATCACTCGCCGGAGTCGAGCCCCTTCGTCGCGAGCTGCCAGGTGCTCCCCGCTACCAGAAGCCTGAAGAGCTCCTCGCTGACCTCACGGTGGTGGAGCAGTCCCTCCTCAAGCATCACGGCCGCGCCCTGGTGAGTGGCCGCCTGGCGGCGCTGCTCCGCGCGGTCGAGGTGTTCGGTTTTCATCTCGCCACGGTCGATCTGCGTCAGAGCAGCGACAAGCACGAGGCGGTGGTGGCGGAGTTGCTGCGCGTCGCCGGGCTCGCACCCGACTATTCCGCGCTCAACGAGAAGCAGCGCCGCAAGGTGTTGCTGCACGTGCTCGACGATGCGCGCTCCACCCGGGTGCGCGACGCGCCGTATTCCGAGTTGACCTTGGCGGAGCTCCGCATCTTCGAGGCGGCGGCGATGCACGTGCGCACGCTGGGGCCCGATGCGCTGAAACACTGCGTCATCTCCCACAGCGAAGAAGTCAGCGACCTGCTCGAGGTGTTGCTGCTGCAGAAGGAAGCCGGCCTGCTCACCGGCACGCTCGGGGGCGAAGCGCGGGTGGCGTTGATCGTGGTGCCGCTGTTCGAGACCATCGCCGACCTGCGCAACGCACCGCGGGTGATGAAGGGATTCTTCGCGCTGCCGGGAATCTTGCCGCTGCTCCAGCGCTCGGGGGGTGAGCAGGAGATCATGCTCGGCTACTCCGACAGCAACAAAGACGGCGGCGTCTTCACCAGCAACTGGGAGCTGTACCGCGCGGAGATCGCCCTGCGCGAGTTGTTCGCCTCGCTCGAGCCGCCGCTGCGCATGCGCTTGTTCCACGGGCGCGGAGGCACGGTGGGCCGCGGCGGGGGACCCAGTCACGAAGCGATCCTCTCGCAGCCGCCCGGCACCGTCGGGGGCCAGTTCCGCCTCACGGAGCAGGGCGAGGTGATCGCCTCGAAGTACGCGCACCCGGACAACGGAAGGTACAACCTCGAGTTGATCGTCTCGGGCGTGCTCGAGGCGAGCCTGGGCACGCAGCAGGGTGATGCACCGCGAAAATTCCTCGAAGCGGCCGAGGTGCTCTCGCAGGCGGGCATGAAGGCCTACCGGGCGCTGGTGTACGAGACGCCGGGCTTCGTCGACACCTTCTACGAGGCGACGCCCATCTCGGAAATCGCCGAGCTGAACATCGGCTCGCGGCCCGCGGCGCGGAAGAGCACCCGGGCCATCGAAGACCTGCGCGCGATTCCGTGGTCGTTCAGCTGGGGGCAGTGCCGGGTGAGCTTGCCCGGCTGGTACGGCTTCGGCTCAGCGGTCACCCACTTCCTCAGGCGCGGCCCACGCTCCGGCAAGCTCGAGCTGCTCCGGCAGATGGCCAGGGAATGGCGCTTCTTCGCTGCGCTGTTGTCGAACCTCGACATGGTGATGGCGAAGAGCGATCTCGGCATCGCCGCCCGCTACGCCACGCTGGTGAAGAACCGCAAGCAGGGCGACGCCATCTTCGCGGCCATCACCCGCGAGTGGGACCGCACCACCGAGGCGCTCGCCCTCATCACCGGCGAGACCAGCCGACTGGCCACCAACCCGAGCCTGGCGTTGTCGCTCAAGCACCGCTTCCCGTACATCGACCCGCTCAACTACCTGCAGGTCGAGCTGCTGCGCCGGCTGCGAAAGAAGAAGCCGGTGGGCGAGCGGGTGAAGCGCGCGATTCACATCTCGATCAACGGCGTGGCCGCGGGCCTGCGCAACAGCGGCTGAGCTGGGACCCCTCCAGAGGGCCCGTGTGAGGGACGCGGAGTTCACCACCTCCCGTTTCGGGGATAGTGCGCCTTGATGCCTGAAGTCTCGAGTCCCCGCCCTTCGCTCCTCGCCCAGCTGCCGTTGTCTTTGCGCTGGGTCTGGGAAGCGCACCGGGGCGGAACGTTCGCGTTGTGCGGGGTGACGTTGGTGATGGCGCTGCTGCCCGCGGGCATGGCGTGGGTGGGGCGCAGCATCATCGATGGCGTGGTGAAGGCCGCTTCCACCGGAACGGAGGTGGATCGCCGCGCTGCGCTGACGGCGATCGCGGTCGAGTTCAGCCTCGCGCTGGTGTTGGTGAGTGGCCGCCGCGCCCAGACGTATTTACGCAACCTGCTGCGGGCGACCCTGGCGAACCTGCTCAACCGTCGCCTGCTCGACAAGGCACAGTTGCTCGAGCTCACCCAGTTCGAAGATCCGAAGACGTACGACCTGCTGCAGAACGCGCAGCGAGACGCCGCGACCAGGCCCCTCTCGCTCGCGCTGGCGACCTTGATGCTCGTGCGCAGCGTCATCACCTTGCTGAGCCTGAGCGCGCTGCTCTGGGACATCGCGTGGTGGAGCGTGATTCCCCTCGCGATCTCGTCAGTGCCCGAGTTCTTCATCGAGACGAAGCTCTCGGGAGAAGCGTTCGCACTTTCCACCGGCCGGACCCAGGACAGCCGCCGCCTCACGTATCTGGAATGGGCGCTCACCCGCGACACGCACGTCAAAGAGGTGAAGGCGTATGGGTTGGCGCCGCTCCTGCTCGCGCGGCATCGGGCGTTGTTCGAGCGCTTTCTCGCGGAAGATCAAAAGCTGGCGAAGAAGCAGTTCTTCCTCGGAGCGCTCTTCGCCGGGCTCTCTTCGCTCTCGTTCTACGTCTGCTACGCGGCGGTCGGGTATCGCGCGGCGATGGGCATGATCAGCGTGGGCGATCTGACGCTGTCGATCTCGGCGTTTCGGCAGGGGCAGGGCGCGCTCGAAGACGTGCTCGCCTCGGTCGCGGGCATGTACGAAGACTCGTTGTACGTCTCGAACCTCGGCGCGTTCTTCGCCCTCCCCACGGCGGCGCCAGTGCCACGGCTGCTGCCGGCCCGAACGCTCCCCGCGGGCCGCTTCAGCATCGAGCTCGAGAACGTCTCGTTTCGCTACCCGGGGCGCGATACCTGGGCGCTGCGCGAGCTCAACCTGAACATCGCCCCGGGCGAGAAGCTGGCCCTGGTGGGTGAGAACGGCGCGGGCAAGTCGACCCTCATCAAGTTGTTGCTGCGCCTCTACGAGCCCACCGAGGGCACCATTCGTTTCGGGGGCATCGACGTGCGTGAGCTCGACACCGAAGCGCTGCGCGGGCGGCTGGGCGCGGTGTTCCAGGACTTCGTGCGCTACCAGTTGAGCGCGGATGAAAACATCGCGCTGGGTGACGTCAGCCGGCTCGGGTCGCGCGAGGTGATCGAGGCCGCGGCGATCGACGGCGGGGCAGACGAGGTGATCGCGTCGTTGCCGCGCAAAGGCGAGACGATGCTCGGCACCTGGTTCGAAGACGCGCGTGAGCTCTCGGGTGGGCAGTGGCAAAAGCTCGCGATCGCCCGCAGCTTCATGCGCCTGCGCAGCGAAGGCGGCGACGGCGCGGACCTGCTGATTCTCGACGAGCCGACCGCGGCCATCGACGCGCAGGCGGAGTTCGAACTCTTCCAACGTTTTCAGAAGTTCACCGCCAATCGCAGCGCGATCATCATCTCGCACCGGTTCTCCACGGTGCGCATCGCCGATCGAATCGCGGTGCTCGAGCACGGGAAGTTGCTCGAGCTCGGCAGTCACGCCGCGCTGCTCTCCGCGAACGGGCAGTACGCCCACCTGTTCCGGCTGCAGGCGCGCGGGTACCAGTGAGGCGCAGGGAGGTCCGCTGGCGGAACGCCTCGTCTAGTTTCCGCCCCCATGAATTCACCGCGCTATCGCGCGCTTCGGAAGATCGCCGAGGGTGGGTCGGCCGTGGTGTACCTCGGAGAACAACTCGGCGCGGCTGGCTTCAAGCGGCCTGTGGTGCTCAAGCGCCTGCGTTCCGAGCTGCTCGACGATCCGTACTTTCGTCAGATCCTCCTCGAAGAAGCGCAGCTGGCGATGAGCCTGCACCACTCGAACCTGGTCGAGGTGCTCGACCTCGGTGACAGCGATGGCCGCTGGTACCTGGTGCTCGAGCTGGTGGACGGGTGGACGTTGCATCACGTGCTGCGCCGGGCGCGCGAGGTGGGGCTGCCGCTGCCGGCGCCGCTTGCGCTGTCGATCGCCGCGGAGATCTGCCGCGGGCTCGCCTACGCGCACGAACGCACCGAGGGTGACACGCCGCTGCGCATCGTTCATCGCGACGTCTGCCCCAACAACGTGCTGCTCTCGCGGCACGCCGAGGTGAAGTTGATCGACTTCGGCATCGCCAAGTCGGCGTTGCGGCCCAATCACACGGGGCTGGGGCGCACCAAGGGCAAGCCCGGGTGGATGTCGCCTGAGCAGGCGCGCGCCGAGCCGCTCGATGCGCGCAGCGATTTGTATTCGGTGGGCTCGGTGCTGTTCGCGATGCTCACCGACGTGGCGCCGTACGCGGGGCCCGGAGATCTCGAGGTGATGACCCAGGTGTCGAAGGGCGAGTTCCTCCAGTCGGCGCTCCTGAGCACCGATCTCTCGCCCGACTTTCACGCGCTGGTGATGAAGGCGATGTCGAAGTATCCGGCCGATCGTTTTCAATCAGCGCAGGAGATGTTGCTGGCGATCGAGGCGCTGCAGCGCAGCACCCGGCTGCCGGCGGGCAGGTCAGAGCTCGAGCTCTACGTGCGCCGGCTGAGCGCGCGCGATGGAGACCAGGGCATCACCGGGCAGCCCCTGGGGCCGGTCACCCACTACGACTTGCCGGAAGAGGTCTCGAGAGAATCGCAGACCCAGACGAAGGCGTTGACGAGCGCGCCGCCGAAACCGAAACGGCGGTGGCTCTTCTTCCTGCCGATCCTGCTCTTGTTGCCGTGGCTCCTCTTGCTCCCTCGCCCCCCGGCGAAAGAGCTCGTCGCAACCCGAGCCACGGTCCGACTTTCCACGCCCTACCCCTGGGAGAAATGGGCCGATGAGCTCGCGCCGCTCCCGAAGCTCGCGGAGCCGGTGAAGGTCACCGCCACGCTCGCCCGCGGACAGGTCTCAGCGACGACCGTCACAGTCGTTCTCGAAAGCCAACCCACGGGCGCGTCGATCAAGCTCGACGCTCACGACGCAGGCCGCACGCCGGCGGTCGTTCATCTCAAGTCAGGCCGTGCCTATGAGCTTTGTGTGCAGGGCTCCAGGCGTCAGCGGCTGCTGCTCACGCCCCGCAAGGGCAAACCGCCCACGCTCACCCTGAGCGACTCGGGTGATTGCGGTCCATGAACGTGGGCCGAGGTCGACAACGCCTCGCAGCGATGGCACACGACGCGCCATGCGTTCGTTCGTGTTCATCGCTCTCGTGTCGTTGAGCTGTACCTCTGCGCAGACGATCGCCGTCGTCGCTGACAGGGCCACCGCGATCGGCAACGGAACTGATCAGGTGACCATCACCGCCACCACGGGCTCGGCTGACACCGTCCAGTTCACGGCTGATGGAGGCGTGCTCTCGGCGGTTCAGGTGAAGACCTCAGACGCTGGCGTGGCGACCACGAAGCTCAGCGCGACGGGCCCGGGCAACATCACGGTGACGGCCTCGGC
>JAYVNA010000866.1:0-2745 GCA_043758715.1 Archangium sp. | reverse complement strand
CTGTGGTGGCGATGATCGCGACGATCAGCGCCGTGTAGATCGCCGCCCACGCACCGCCAGACACGATCAACGTCGCCTTGTTGAGGGCGATGTCCCCTCCCCCGACGATCGCCGCGATCCAGGCGCCGGCGGAGCTGCCAATCATCGCCATCCACGCGGTCGCGTACGCATCGCCGTGGTTGGTGACCAGGTCGGTGAAGCCGCCCAGCATCATTCCGCCGAAGAACGAGGTGATGATGCCGAAGTTCGCGGAGCGATGGCTGATCCAGTTGTTGAACTGCCAGATGGCGGCGCTGGTGAAGCCGATGCCCGCGCCCACCAGGGTGCCCGTCAGGTACGCGAGGCGCGCGCCTTCACCGGTGACGATGTCGGAGCAGCTGACCACCTTGCTGTCGCCACCGAGGTAGCGGGGATCGATGGGGGGACAGCCGCCCGCCGGAATGTCGATTTGCCCGCGGCTGTCGAGCACGGCGGCGTGAGCGGGCGAGGCGTCGATGGCGCGCGGAATCAGCTGGGTCGCGAGCACGCCGAAGCCGGTCATCAGGGTGTGATGGAGCAGGAAGGTGAGACTACCGGGGCCAGAGAGGAAGGCGCCTTCACGCGGGTGCCCGTCGATCATCGCGCCCGGGCCGCTGGGAATGAGCTGCGGCGGGTTGGTGTCGAGGTTCTCAGGAGGAGGAGGCGGCGGAGGCATCGCCTCGAGCGTGCGGGTGTCAGGAGGCGGCTCGACCGGCGGCTGGGTGGGCTGCGCCGGCTGGTTCTCGGGCTGCGGGGGCGGCTGCTCGAGAAAGGGGAGCTGACCCGCGTCGTACGGATCCCCCATGGGAACGATGATCACTTTTTCCTGTGGAATGTCCGGTGTGCCCTGCGCCAGAGCCAACGACGCCGACAACACCATTCCCAACACGATGATCCGCTGCATGGTGCCTTGCAACATAGCGTGCTTCAGGTAGCTCCCCACCATGTCGAGTGAAGCCTTCGAAGGTCTTTCTCCCATCGTGCACCCCACCGCGTTCGTTCATTCGTCAGCGCACCTGCTGGGCGACGTGAAGCTCGACGAAGACGTGTCGGTGTGGCCCACCTCTGTGTTGCGCGGCGACTGCGGAGCGATCCGCGTGGGGGCCCGAAGCAACATTCAGGACGGCAGCGTGCTTCACGCCACTACCGGCTTCAGCGAGACGCAGGTGGGCATCGAGTGCACCATCGGCCATCGGGTGGTGTTGCACGGCTGCACCGTGGGGAACCGCTGCCTGGTGGGCATGGGCAGCGTGCTGCTCGACGGGGTGGAGCTGGGTGACGAGTGCTTCGTCGCCGCGGGCTCGATCGTCACGCCGGGCAAGAAGTTCGAGGCGGGCAGTTTTCTGGTGGGCTCGCCGGCCAAGCGGTTGCGCGCGGTGACGGAAAGGGACCTCGCGATGATCGAGGGGGCGTGGAAGAGCTACATCCGCCTCAAGCAGGGCTATCGCTAAACTCTGACTCCATCTCCCCCGCCGGGGAGAGGGTCGGGGTGAGGGGAAACAGCGAGCAGGCTCATGAGAAAGGCCTGTTCTCTGAAGAGCGGGGACGAGCAGGTCGAGGGTCGTCCACGCGCGCGGCGCAACAATCGTCTTCCCCTCACCCCGAAAGGATCCCGGCCCTACTTCCCTGCGTCTTCCCGATACAGCTCAGCCAGCGCGTGCGCCTTTTCCACCTCGTCACGCGCCTTATCGAGCTTCATCACCCGATCGAAGTTCGCCACCTGCGCCTTGAGCGCATCAGAGACCATCACCCCGGCTGACAGCCTCGCCCGGGCGCTCTGACGTTCTCCGGTGAGCTCGGCGTGCTGCTTCGAGAGATCTTCCGCCGCTTCCATCAGCAGCCTGGCGTTGGTCTCGGCCTGGGCGTGCGCTTCGCGGGTGCGATCGAGCAACTGCTTCGCTTCGAACAGATCGCGCCGCAGCGTCTTCTCGATCTTCGGATCTCCATCGGCGCGATCGAGTTTTTCCTGCGTGAGCTCGACGCGCTTCTCGTACTTCACCTCGTCGCGCGCGAGCTCGGAGCGCAGCGCCAGCAGGGTCGCGGCCGACTTGCGCACTTCCCCGCCCTGCCGCTCGAGCGAGGCGATCACCGCGTCGAAGACCGCCAACGGGTCGGTCGACTTCGCAGGAGCAGGTTTTTTCTTCAGGAAGCCGAACACGCAGGCACACCTCAGCAGACGAGGCGAATGCGGCCCAGCGCCTTCTGCAGCTTCGGGTCAGGCACCTGCGCCCATTCCAGGTATTTCGGCAACGAGATGCCGTACAGCTGCAGCAAGTGGGTGAGCAACGTCACCGCTTCGCTTCGCCTTCCTTCCGGGGGGGCCAGGCTCACCGCTTCGGCGATGGCCTCCAGCACGTCGATCACCCGCGGCAGTTGCACCGGGGCCGCCGCGTTCGAACGGGGCTTCTCGGGGAACAGGGTGTCGAACTGGGAATCCTGCGAGGTGGGCTTCAAGACCGGCCGCCCGCTGGCGATCGCTTCGAGCGCCTCGAGGTGGGGCACCAGCTTCTCGAGGGCATCGCTGGTCACCGCGACATCGGCCGGCAACAAGGTGCGCCAGGCCGAGTCGAAGTCGGTGCGCGCGAGCTGAATCTCGGCGTCGGACACGTGGTGGTAGAAGGCCCGGCCGCCGGCATCGCGCTGCTCGATCACCAGCGAGCGCAGGTCGGGGTTCTCTTCGCCCAACGAGATGAAGCTCAGCGCGATCTCCAGCCCCTCGTAGGGCTT
>JAYVNA010000865.1:0-2750 GCA_043758715.1 Archangium sp. | reverse complement strand
GCGCGGTCATGGCTTGCCCTCTCCCTGACCCTCTCTCCCGCGGGGAGAGGGAAACGACAAGGACGCGTGCTGCTTCTTCACCCTGAGGCGCACCAGGTACTCCACCCCCGCGAACACGCCCATCAACGCGTAGGCGATGCCGCCGTTGTAGAGCGCCCACTGCGCGTCACTGCCCCACACCGACGTGGCCGCCGCGATCGATCCGTTCACCAGGAAGAACGCGCACCAGGCCATCGTCACCTTGCGCGTGTACTCCACCGCGTGGGGCGGCAGATCGGGTTCCTTGATCCGCGCCAGCCGCTCGGCCATCGAAGGCGGTTTGATCAACGTCACGCCGAACAACACCAGCAACGAGCCGTTGACGAACACCGGGTACCACCGCAGCGGCCACCCGACGTTCAACACGCCGGTCACCGCCGCCAACGCGAACGCGCCCAGCGCCAGCCCAATCCACAAGCGCTGCCCGGTGGCCGCCAGCCGCAGCGCGCCCAGCATCACCAGCGAGAGCGCCAGCCAGCGCGGCTCGACGCGATCACCCAGCAACCAGATGGCCAGCGGGTAGGTCAGCGTCAGCGCTGCGAAGGCGAGGTTCCTGCCCACGGGCCGGACCTCTTACGCCGCGTCGGAGTGGATGAGCATGTGCAGCGCATCGACCACGTCCTGCACGGTGCGCACGGCCTTGAAGGCCTCGGGCTGCAGCCGCTTGCCCACCATCGGCTTCATGCGAACGATCAGATCGACCGCGTCGATGGAGTCGATGTCGAGCTCCTCGTACAGCCGCGACTCCGGCTTGATCTTCTCCTCGGGGATGTCGAACGTCTCGTGGAGGATCTCCACGCACTTGAGGAAGAGCTGGTCCTTCGTCATGACGCGGCTCCGGCTCGGTGGGTGGTGACCAACGCGGCGAGCGCCTGCACCGACGAGAAGTGCTTCTTCGTCTCGCCCGCGTCGGCCGACAACTTGATGCCGTACTTCTTTTGCAACCCCACCCCGAGCTCGAGGGCGTCGATCGAATCGAGCCCCAGGCCCTTCACGAACAACGGTGCGGTCGGATCGATGTCCGAGACCTTCACGTCCTCGAGGGACAGGGTGTCGATGATGAACTGGGCGAGTTCTTGCTCAAGGGGCTGCACGAACGGACTCCTGTTCGAAAAAGGACCTCAACTGCTCGTTCAACCGGCGGACGGCCACGGGCTCCGGCGTCCCCAACTCTAGAAACCTGTCTACCTGAAGATCGTCATGAACGCGGATCACGAAGTGCATTCGTCTGGGGGGCACCCTGTACCACTTCTGGGTCTTGGCTAACCCCCGAGGCGAGCAGGTAATCACCACCGGAGTGACTGGTTTCCGGCACCGAATAGCGACGTTGGCTGCCCCTCGCTGCAGGGTGACCTCCCCTGTCAGCGGGGTCCGGGTCCCCTCGGGGAAGATGACCAGGCTCTCGCCCTGGGTGAGGGCCCTGCCGCAGTCTTTCACCAGGCCCAGGCCGGTGTCGTTGGTGATGTACCCGGAAGCCTTGACGGGGGCCCGGGTGAAGGGGTTTCGCACCAGCGCCGACTTCACCACGCAGCCCGCCTGGGGGATGAGCGAGATGATGAAGATGACATCGATGAGCGAGGGGTGGTTGGCCAGAATGAGCAGCCCCGGGCGCTGCAGCCGCTCGATGTCATGCAGCTCATACGAGAGCACCCCGACGAAGTTCATCAGCCCGATGAAGAAGCGGAAGAAGTGATGAACGACCAGGCGGGACAGCCGTCGCCGGCGATCGGCGTTCCACACCAGCAGCAGCATCGGGGGGACCACGAAGATCGCCACCAACACGCCCGCCCCGCCGAACACGAAGAAGCAGAAGCCCGTCGCCGCGATGCGCCAGGGCCGGTCAAACATGCCGGCTCCATTTCCAGCCGGTGAGTCCGTCGCCGCGCGCATGGGTCGCCTCCTCTCCGAGGAAGAAGCGGAAGACCGAGAGGCCGTGGGGCAGCACGGCTGAACGAGAAGCAGGAAGGTCCGCGGTCTCGAGCGCGAAGTCTTTCCCGGGAACGATCTTCCAGGCCCAGGCGAAGTCGGCGGGCGGCTCGTCGCAGTGGCCCGCATACAGCGAAGGCACGGTGGCGTCGTAGACCACGATCATCACCTCGGGCTGGCCGTCGCGCAGGTGGGTGACGGCTTCGATCACCGCCGCTTCCACCGTGAAGACGCCGTTGGCGATCGCCGTCACGTTGGAGGTGTCGCCGCGAATGATCGAGTACTGCGCGCCAATCGCGTTGTGCACCGAGAGCGCGAAGCTGGTGGGCGAGAGCGGCTCGTTCTTCGCGAGGGCAATCAGCAGATCGGCGCCCCGCCCGGGCTCTCCGTGACGGGAAGCGAAGATCAGCGGCGCACCCCGCCCCTCGCCCTGGCACCACTGCGCCACCTGGAACGCCGGGCGGCCGAGCTTTTCCACCCGGCGCCGGGCCATCGCAGGCACCTCGGTCAACGGAGGCGTCTCGGCGCCCACCGGTGCCACCTCGGGGCCGAGCGCCCAGGCACGCCACGCTTCAGGGGACGTGAGGCCAGGGGCCCAGGCGGCCCAGTTGCTGACGGAGAACTCGATGCGCACGGAACTGGGGCGGCAATACCCTTTTTCACCTCCAAGGTCATCGGGGTACCGCCGGGCCTCGATCAGCAGGAGCCCGCGTCGCTGGTGCAGCAATACGTGGAGCAGCTGGAAGGCCTGTTGGCGAACGACGTGCAGCTCTGGACCTTCTGGT
>JAYVNA010000864.1:0-8607 GCA_043758715.1 Archangium sp. | reverse complement strand
GTCTCGGGGAAGACCCGCACCCGGCTGAGCCCCTGTCCGTACCGAAAACCCTGAACGCGACGTGACGATCAGCCGAGCGACGCGAATGACCGACACTGATCTCACGCCGAGGAGGCCGTCTCCGAGCGAAACGGGTACTCCTTGTTGCTGCGCGGTCCACTCCGCCGTCGGGTGTGCGGTGACCGCGACGTGGCGAATGTGCGGAGCGCCCCACCCCGGGTTGTCGGACGCGAGTCGCCGCACCAGCATCCGCACCTCCGGCAATTCGTTCTTGGAGGCCGTCGACCTCTCACCGCGAAGCCGCTTCTCGATGCCGTCAAATCTCTTTTGCGTCTACTGCCCTCGGACGAGCGCAACGCCCAGCGGCAGGCGGTCTTGCAGCGCCGCGATCGCGGGTTCGAACTCAGGCGCGAAGAGAATCGTCCCGAAGGCGTTCCAGTCAGAACTCTCCAGGCGCGGCCGATCGCTCGTGTCGATCAGGATGTCCGCCACCGGAGCATTGCCGAAGCCGATGCGAACCACCCCCACGTAGAAACTCAGGGCCGGGAGTTTCTCCGAGATGCGTTGCCGCAGGAGACCAAGAGCCGCAGAGCGCATCGTTGACCCGCCGAATGGTGTGGCGAGTGTGGTCTGCAGGTACTCCGCGATTCGGACGAAGCGCGCCGTAGCCGTGAGAGGTTGCGTCGGCTGTTCGATCTGCAGCTTCAAGTTGACCATGATCCGCACCGCGATCTGGTGCAACTCGTCTGGGGTGATGTGGAGACCTTCGTGGACTCCGACGATCAGCTCACCGGGCGTGAACTCTGGATAGTCCTTGGCTGGATCTGGAAGCCGTTTCCCTTTGTAGCGCTTCGGTGGAGGTGAGGTCCGAAGCGTGACTTCCTGATGCTCGCCAACGCCGACACTCAGTCGCACGTTCGGGCCCAGGTTGTCATCGTGGGCGTAGAACGTCTCGACCTCCGCGTCCTGCAAGACCACGTCTCCCGGGCCGCCGCGAGCCCCAACGTCCCTGAAGCCCGTCGCGCAAATGACGTGACCTCCGCGGTCAGCGAGATGCCCGGAAATCAGAACTGGAAACCCCGACCGGAGCATGACGGCGCAGGCTGCAAACTTCTCTCGCGAGAATGCGGGCCGCGAGGCGTCGGTGGAGAGCACATCGCCAGCCATCAGCATGGGCGTCAGCTTGGCTCGGGCGATCGCATCGGTCATCTGCCTGACATCGAGCCCATCGCTCGCCGGAAACACGTGAAGACCCTGTCGAGCCGAGTGGTAGGCCAGTCGGGTAACCTCTGCCGTCGTTGGCACCGCATGGTGGTCGTCGAATGCGGAGGAATGGAGCATCGACCACAGGGCGGTTGTGGCGCAGAGGGCAACTGCCCCGTCCTGTTGCTGCCAGGCCAGGCCTACGACCCGGAGCGACATGCCCGCCAAGTGAACGACGTACTCCCGCGCCGCGGGTGTGATCCTCGGGTTGCCCTGGTACCGCTTCAGATTGTCGGGGTACCACTTGATGACCGAGCGGCCGAGGGGCGCGTGCTTCAGTGGCCGGACTACGACGAAGCCCAGGTACGCGGCTTGGAGCCTGTTTCGCTCGGCCGCAGACCCTTCGAGCGCCGCCTTCAGCGTTTCCTTCGTGATGAGCCGACTAAAGAAGTGAAGCCGGCGACATCGGTTGGGCGTGGCGGTCGCAACCCTCGAGTAGTACGCCGAGTATTCGTCGAGGTAGTCGCGGTCGAAGTACTCGGGTTCTTCGATCACTGCCTTTGCGCCGAGATCCGAGAGGTAGCAGCGAAGATATTGCGCCTGATCGCTCGCGAGCTCGGCCAGAGGATCGCTGCTGCCAAACTGATGGAGTTTCATCAGCTACCGGATGCTGCGCGCGAACGCCTCAGGTCGAATCGGAGCAGCCAACGCTACCAGCCGTGGGCGGACCTCGTTCTCGGCTTCCGCGACACGCTTCGCAGAAGGAGCCCCCTTCGCGAATCGAATCCCAGCGAGAAGGCTGTGCGTCGACGCGATCGTCGAGGACCAGAGAGTCAGGGACGGAGGGGTAGTCTTCCGACGAGACTTCGTCTTGGTTTTGGTCTTGGTCGTTCCGCTCACTGGGGGGGCATCTACGTACACGTGACGTGACCTGTCAACGTCGTGGCCCCCCCCACCCAATGGGTCACCAACCGAAGAGCCTGTGGCAGTCGCGCCAGAGCACCCCGGCGTTCTTCAGGCCATCGGCCTGCTTCGGTGTGGCCTTCACCTTGGTGCCGCTGCTCGGCACGGTGATGGTCGGCGCAATGAACTCGAGCCCGGCGAGCGAGGCGTCGAACTCGATGTTCCACTATTCAGGCCTCAGCGCGCATCGTACCCGTCCCCCGCGCCCGTGAAGCTTGAGAATCCTGTGGGTCGCTGCTGTAACGGCGTCGGGAAGTGGGTGCGATGAAGAAGCTGAGGTTGCTGCACACGTCAGACTGGCATCTCGGCCACACGCTCAATGATTGGACGCGCGAGCAGGAGCATGAGGCCTTCCTCGCGTGGCTGCTGGAGACCATCGCGGCCGAGCAAGTCGATGCGCTGCTCATTGCCGGCGATGTGTTCGAGATGTCGAACCCGGCGACCGTGGCCCTCGAGCAATGGTTCCGATTCCTCGCTGAGTGCGTGCGCCGCTTTCCCTCGCTCGACGTCATCGCCATCGGCGGTAACCACGACTCGGCCTCGCGGCTCGATGCGCCGAACCCACTGCTGACGGGTTCGCGCCTGCACGTCGTGGGAGGTCTGCCCGGGCGCGGGCGGGAGGACCTCGTCATTCCCCTCATCCGTGGCGACTTCCGCGCCTGGGTGTGCGCGGTGCCATTTCTCCGAATGCCGGATCTCCAGTGTGCCGAAGAGACTGGCAAGGGCGCCGCGCTCGTCGACGGCGTGCGCTCGGTTTACGGCGAGGTCTTCGCGTTAGCGCGCCAGCAGCGAACCGCGAAGGAACCGCTCATCGGAATGGGCCACCTGTACATGGTGGGTGGTGAGGTCTCCGAGCTGTCGGAGCGCAAAGTTCTGGGAGGCAACCAGCACGCGCTCCCGGTGGACGTCTTCCCCGACGACGTTGCCTACGTGGCGCTCGGACACCTGCACAAGGCGCAGACGGTCGGCGGCAAGGCGCACCTGCGCTACTCTGGCTCGCCGTTGCCGATGGCCACAACCGAGGCGAGCTACCGCCACCAGGTGCTCCTGGTGGACCTCGAGCCCGGCGGAGTGAGCGAGGTCAAGGCGCTGCTCATCCCGCGACAGGTGGAAGTGCTACGAATTCCGGATGTCGGCGCAGCCTCGCTGCCCGAGGTGCTCAAGGCCCTGAAGGCCCTGCCAGAGAAGAGCGCGCTCCCGGCGTGGCGGTGGCCGTTCGTCGACCTGCGCGTGCAGTTGGAGAAGCCGGAGCCGGGGCTGGTGCGAAGGATCCACGAAGAACTGGATGACCGGGCGGCGCGGTTGGTGCGCATCGAGCGCGTGCTGACTGGCACCGGAGCCCCCCTCGCCGCCGCTGAGACACGCACGGCGCTGCGCGACCTCGAGCCCGAGCACGTCTTTCGCCGCATGTACGAGAAGGATTTCGAGGGCGCACCCGACGAAGCGATGCTCGAGGCCTTCCACGAGACCCTTGAAGCGGTGAAGCAGGAGGACGCCACGTGAGGATCTGCTCCATTCGAGGAAACAACCTCGCCAGCCTCGCCGAGGAATTCGTCGTCGACTTCGAGCAGGCGCCGCTCTCCAACGCGGGCCTCTTCGGCATCACCGGCCCCACGGGCGCAGGCAAGTCCACGCTGCTCGACGCGATGTTCCTCGCGCTCTTCGACGCCACGCCGCGGCTCCCGCTCACAGGTGGGCCGGCCATCGGCCTCGGATCCGAAGACGAGAAGCACCGCATCAAAGCCAACGACGTCCGCTCACTGTTGCGCAAGGGCGCGGCCGAGGGCTCCGCCGCGGTGGAGTTCATCGGGCGTGATGGCCGGCGCTACCGCGCGACCTGGACGGTCCGGCGAGCGAGGAAAAAGCCCGACGGGGCGTTGCAGAATCAGGAAATGGAGCTTCGCGATGTCGCTGACGACAAGGTGTTCGGGGAGAAAAAGACCGACACCCTCCGGGAGATTGAGCTGCGACTCGGCCTGAACTTCGAACAGTTCCGGCGCTCCGTGGTGCTGGCGCAGGGCGAGTTCGCCGCGTTCCTCCGCGCGAAGGAGGACGACCGCGCAGGACTGCTGGAGCAGATGACGGGCTCCTGTCTCTACACAGACGTGTCGATAAAGGCGTTCGAACGCGCAAAGGCCGAGGAGGAAACGCTCGCGAAGCTACAGAGCGAACGCGCTGCAACCCCGCCACTCCCGGAGGATCAGCGCCTCGCACTTAACCAGCAGGTGCAGCAACTCGCGATCGAGCTCGAGTCGAGCCGCACCCGTCTCGACAATGCGGTGAAGGCCGTCGCATGGTTCGCCATGTTCGCAAACTTGGTCAGTGAAGAGACCACGGCAAAACAGACGCTCACGTTGGCAGCGAAGGCATTGAACGACGCCGCCCCCCGACGAGAGGCGTTGACTCGCCTGCGCACTGCGAACGAAGTGCGCGCGCAACACGAGGCGGCGAGCCAGGCCACGACCCGCGCCCAGCAGGCAACCCAGGCCATCGCGCCAGTGGTCGCCGCGTTTGAGCAGGCGAGCACCGAGCTCGAGGAGGCAAAACAGCACCAGGTGTCCGCGCTCGAGGCGCGAAAGCAGGCCGAGCAGGTCCTCGAGACCACCCAGGAACCGCTCAAGGCCGCGCGTGTGCTGGACACGCAGATCACTGCGAAGACGAAGGAGCACACCGACGTCTCGGCGGCCGCCGCGCAAGGAAAGCAGGAGGCCAACCAGGCCATCGCCGCTCACACCGATGTCGAGAAGAGGACGCTCGCGCTCCAGGAGAAACGAAAGTCCATCGAAGCCGACCTACAGCGACTTGCTCCCTTTGATGCGCTGGTGAGTGCCTGGCCCACTACGCGCGGCATCCTCTTGACCGCCAGGACCAAGCTCTCAGGAGTAGAGCTCGACCCGCATTGGCTGGGGCTCTCGTCCAGTGACGCACTAGCCGAAGCGCACCGCCGACGTGGCGTCGCCCAGCAGGCCGAAACCAAGGCAAAGCACGCCGACGTCGAGGCGATGGCCGCGCTCAACACCACCGACAGGGACTCGCTCCTGGTCGAGGCTCGGGCGCTCGAAGCCAGAGGGCCGAAGCTCGCGACTCTGACAGGCGTGCACGATGATTGGCGAACGGCCTCAAAGAAGCTCCGGGACACTCTCACCGAAGCGGCGGCGCACCTCCAACAATCCGAACAGGCCTCCGCCAGCGCTGGGGTTGCGAGCCAAGAGCAGACCTCTACGCGCGCGAAGTTGGAGAACATCGAGTCCATCGAGCGGGAATTCAAGAAGGCTGCTGGGCTCTCCGCTCACCGAGCGGAACTGCGCGACGGAAGCCCTTGCCCGCTGTGCGGTGCGAAGGAGCATCCGGCGGCGAATGAGCCCTCGGTCATCGAGGCGCGACTCGAGGAACTCACGACCGAGGTCGCGCAGTACAAAGCGAGCCTGGAGCGGCTCGGTGTGGATCAGAACAGGCACCTGCTCGCGGCGAACACAGCAAAGTCGGCGGCCGCGCTGCGTACCCACGCCGCAGAGGAGGCTCGTGCCACCGCCGGCCGACTCGAGTCCAGGTGGACGGCAGAGGCCTCAACGCTCGACAACGCCGCGCCCCTCGTTGCCGCGAACGACCTCGTCATCGGGTGGCTGTCGCAGCAACACCAGGTCCTCAAAGCAGCCCGCACACAGCTTGAGCAGCGTCAGGACACTATCACTGCAGTCGAAGCCACTGCGCGAAGCTCAGCGAAAGCACTCGAGGCCCACAGAGAACTCCTCGGCATCGCCGACCGCTCCTACCAATTGGAGGAGGCGCTTGATTCCGTCTCCGCCTCGTTGGAGCGACTCGAGGGTTGGCGGCGCCGCTTCCTCACGGGGCCCGTGGAGTTTTTCGCCGACGTGGACGCCGACGTGGAAGCGCGACGAAAGGCAGAGGTCGCCCAGCGCCTGCTCGCGACTGATGAGGCGACCACCCTCCAGCGCCAACGCGACGCGGCGAAGGAGGTAGAGCGGCTCGCCGCCGCAGTGAAGCACCAGGCTGCTCGGGTCGAGACTTGCTCGAACGAGTTCGCCGCGCTGAAGGTCGAGCGGACCAGGTTTCTCTATGGCCGTGGCGCAGATGAAGTTGAACAGGCACTCAAGCGCGACCTCGACACGCACCTCGAAGCGAGCGACGTGGCTGAACAGACGAGGCGCCATCGGGAGACGGCCCGCACTGAGGCCGACGCTCGCCTGCGGGGTGTGAAGCAGCAGGCGACGCTGTTCGGGGAGGAAGTAGAGCGCGCCCTCACCACGCTCGAGGCGGCTGCCGTTTCGAGGGGACTCTCCGTCGAGGAGCTCCCTTCGCTGCTCGCCAGCTCCGCCGAGTCCCTTCGACAAGAGGAGGCGGCACTGCAGCAGCTCGAACATACCCGTCGCGACCACGCCACGCGCGTGGTGGACCGCGAGCAGAAGCGCTCGGCCCACGAGGCCTCTCCGCGGCCCGACACGGCTGAAGACTTCGCGCAGGCGGAGGTCGCCTCGCTCACCGATGCGAAGGACGATCAACAGAAGCAGCTCGGCGCCCTCGGGCTTCAGCAGAAGCAAGACGACGAGCGGCGCGCCAGGGACGCCACGGCCTCCAAGGCGATTGCCCTGCAGGAAGTCCGCGCCACCACCTGGGGCCGACTGCGCGACGTCATCGGCTCTGCCGACGGGAAGAAGTTCCGCAAGTTCGCGCAGAGCCTCACCTTTGAGGCGCTCCTCGAGCAGACCAACGTGCACTTGAAGGATCTCGCCCGACGCTACGAATTAATGCGCGTGCCCGACCACGACCTCGAGCTGCAGCTCATCGACCACGACCTCGCCGACGAAGTGCGCTCGGTTGCTAGCCTCTCAGGGGGCGAGAGCTTCCTGGTGTCGCTGGCCCTGGCGCTCGGCCTCTCCTCACTGGGGGCGGCCGGCGTGCGGCTCGACAGCCTCTTCATCGACGAGGGCTTCGGGACACTCGACGCTGAGACGCTCGACGTGGCGCTCGACGTGCTCGACGCGCTGCAAGCCACTGGACGGAAGGTGGGCATCATTTCCCACGTGCCGGGGCTCGAATCGCGGCTTGGTGCGCAGATCCGCATTACCCGCACCGGCTCGGGCCGGAGCCGCGTGGAGGTCGGACATTGAAACCCCGCTCCTGGAGTCGGTGTCTCCAGCGCCGGCCGCACAGCCCTGGGAGACGATGGTGGAGCGGGCCGTCGTCATTCTGCGGCTCGATCCAAAGCGAACGTGGAAACCCGCCGAGCAGGCGCGCGCTGGTCTATCTGCCGAGGGGCTACAGCGTGGCGCAGGTGGCGCGGGCGATCGAGGAGCCGTTGGCAGCAGGTCGGCCGGCGACGGGCCATGAGCGGCGCCAGAGCGACTGACCTCCCACCTTCTGCTAACAGGCCCGTCATGCCCCCGACCGCGCTCGCCCGCCTGGCCCCCACCCCGGTTTCCACGGCGTCCGACGACACGACGCTCGAGGCGCACAAGCAGCTCCACGGCGAAGCGCGGGGCAAGACCGGGCGCCTCCCCGCCGACCTCATCGCCTCGCATGTGCTCGACGTGGCCCCAGAGACGGACTTCGACGTGCAGACCGCGGCGCTGGAGGCGGTGCTCCGGCGCATCAAGTCAGCGAAGGCCGCCGACGGCTGGCGGCTCGTCAGCCCCCCTCGCGGCAAGAGCCCCTTCGGCAGCTTCACCCTCGTCACCTCCGAGGCGCGCCGCTACCGGCTGTTTCTCTCCTCCCTGCGGCCCCTGCGCGGGAGCTGCGAGTGCCCCGACTACGCCCGGAACTCGCTGGGGCTGTGCAAGCACCTCCTGTGGCTGATGGAGCGAGTCGTCAAGGCGGCGAAGGGAATGCCCCCCGGCACGGCGCTTCTTCCCGAGCTGATCTGGAACCCGATACGTCCCTTCACCGGCGAAGGTGACTGGCTCGAGCGTGTCCTCTGGACGAGCGCCGAGCCCCCGCCGGGCGGCATTCGGTTCTTCGACACCCGTAAGACCCCGGCGCCGCTCCGGGCCGGCGTGGCCAGCAAGGCGGCGGACCGACTCGCGCTGTGCCGCGCGCTCCTGGCCTTCGTCGAGGGCGCCTCGAAGAAGAAGGCCGCCGTGGACCCGGCCCTCGCGCCGCTCCTCCGCCGCGAGTTGGGGCTGCTTGAGCACCAGCTCGAGGTCGCGCCGACCTGGCGCGAGGTGACGAAGGCGCTCGCGCGGCTCAAGCGGCCGCTCTTCCCGTACCAGCTCGAGGGGGTACGCCGCTTCCTCACGCAAGGAAGGTTCCTCCTCGCGGACGACATGGGGCTGGGGAAGACGACGCAGGCCATCGCCGCCTGCCACGCGCTCTTCGAGACGAAGGCCGTCGAGCGGGGGCTCCTCATCGTGCCGGCGGCGCTCAAGGTGCAGTGGCAGCGGGAATGGTCCCTGGTCTCCGACGTGCCCGTCACCATCGTCGACG
>JAYVNA010000863.1:0-2753 GCA_043758715.1 Archangium sp. | reverse complement strand
TGGGCGGCTGCACGTACTCACCGACGTTCACGAAGCGCTCGCCGATGATGCCGTCGAACGGCGCGCGGATGATGGTGTCGCTGGCCGACTTGTTGGCGAGGTCGGCGTTCGCCTGCGCCGCGTTGGCGGTATAGAGCTGCGCGGTGCACTGGCTCTTGAGCCGCTCGAACTCCGACTTCGCGATCGCGCCCTGAGCAAAGAGGGTGTCGGCGCGCTCGCAGTCTTGCTTGGCGAGGTTCACCTGGGTCTGCGCGGCCTGGCTCTGGGCGACGGCGGCGGCGGCCTGGAAGCCGGCGGCGCGTGAGTCGACCACCGCGATCACCTGGCCCAGCTTCACCGGCATGCCGCGCTCGACGTAGGTGTTGGTCACCCGCCCGGCGACGTTGGCCGCGATGTCAGACTGACGATCGGCGTACACGCTGCCGGTGAGCGTGAGGTAGCGCGGCATCTTCTGGGTCTCGATCAAGCCCGTCTGGACCTTCACCGGCGGCAGCGCGATCTCGGTCACCTTGGTGGCGCCGGCTTCGGGAGCGGCATCGGGCTTCTTGCAGGCAGCAAGGGAAAGCGCACAGAGGACGAGCGTGTTTCGGAGCATGGTGGTGTTTTTCATGAGGTGTGGAGCGGAGGTCATGCGACCTCCTTGGCGCCGCGGCGACGGGCCTTGAGGGGCGCGAGCGCGCGAGTGAAGAGCTGGACGATGTCGCCGAGGTACTCGCGGTTGCTGCGATTCGAGTAGTGAACCTTGGCCACGTGCGAGGTGAAGGCGCGAATCTGAATCGCCCCCAGCAGGGCGGTGGCGACGCTCTCGGGGTCTTCGGTTTCGATGAGCCCGGTGTCGCGCGCCCGTTCCAGCCAGCGGGCGATGGCTTTGATCGCGTGCACCGGGGCGTTGCGTTTTCCGTCGAAGATCTTGTCGTGCGGAATGCCGCTTTCCCGCAGCGCGGTGACGCAGGGAATGACGTTCTCGAAGCTCGCCCAGATGCGTTCGAAGTGTTCGAGCAACTGGGTGTCGAGCGGGCGCTCGTCGGGGCCGAGATCGAAATCCGCCATCCACGCCGGAGGGTCGGGCGGCTGCAGGGCCCTGATCATCAGCTCCTGCCGGTTGCCGAATCGTTTGAGCAGCGCGGGCGCGGTGACGTTGAGCCGCTCAGCCACCACGTCGAGCGAAACACCTGCACCACGCTCCAGCACGCACGCGCGCATCGTGGAGAGGATCTGCTCGTCTGTGACCAACCGGGGCCGGGCCATCGCGGTTCGTTAGTAAGTTCAAACTAACCTCCGCGCAATGGGGACTTGGGAGGGACGCCACCCAAACCGGTGCTGCAGCCCTGTAACTTCAGAGATCCCGGCTATTTGGAGGGTCGTGAAGAATTGTTGCGGCGGTGCAGGCGTGCGCTGTCGGTTTTCCGACACTCAGTCCGGCGCAGGGATCGCGAAAGGCCTGGCGAGCGTGACGCTGAAGATCAGCTCGGTGATGGTGGCGCGGCCGAGCGCGGTGTTCTCGACGAGCTCGAGCAGCAGCCGCGAAGAGATGTCGTCGCGGGAGAGCCCGCCCGGGAGCGCGGGCGTGCCCAGCAGCCGCTGCCAGCTCGCTTCGGGAAGGTGCTCGCGGGCGTCGAGGGCCCGGGTGATGAAGTCGCTCGTGCAGGGCCGGGTGGCTTTCCACGCGCGGAAGTCGGCGAGAAAGCCCGGATAGTTTTCCTGCAGCGGCGGGCCGATCTCGAGCACCAGCAGATCTTCGGCGGCGGCCGCGCACCGCGAGGCGGGGGCGAGCTTCGGAAGAAACCGCTCCCGCTGCGCCTTCGGGACCCAGGGGTGCCAGAGGAAGGCCGCGGCGAGCCGGGCGCCGCGCAGGGCCACAATCTCGGCGCTCCGGGTGCCCAGCTCAGGGTGGCCCGCGGCATCGAGCGCCGCCCGGGTGCGTTCGAGCACGGCGACGCCCACGAGTTGATCGAGCACGAAGGGCCGGCCGAGCAGCGCGCGGGCAAAGGCGGTGACGTCTTCCACCGCGGGCTCGAGGGCGCCGCTGCGCTGACCCTGGAGCAGGCGGACCAGCGCGAGCGCGCGCACCTGCTTCACCGAGATCACCGGCGCGTCGATGAACGAGCCGTTGACGTCGAAGAACTCGAAGGGCGTGCCCTCGACGCTGCTCCAGTCGTCGTGGCCCCTCAGCTGCGCCATCCACGAGAGGTCGCGCTCGGGCAGCGGCGCGGTCTGGGCCTGGGTGAGCAGCTTGTCGCCCAGGGCTTCGAGCGCGCCCAGGGTGTCGTCGTCGAGGGGCTGGGTGGCACCGCAGCGGGCGAGGTGCTGCAGCACCGGGCTCGAGTCACCCGCCCACCGCAGCTGGCAGCCGAGCTCGGGCGGCGTGCGTTCGCCCGGGGTGTTCCAGCTGGCGGCGGTGGTGAGGTTCTTCTCGAAGGCGTCGGCGTTGCGTTCCCAGTCGGCCACCAGTTGCTGGCGCACGGGCTCGGTCTGGTTGGTGCGCACCTGGTGGGCGAGCCACAGCAGGGCGAGGAAGCCCGCGAGCAGAATTCCCAGCGCGAGAACGGCGAAGGCGAGGGTGAGGCGCTTGAAGAGGCGAGGCACGCCTCAGGGTTTGCCGTACGCCCAGTCCGTTGGCCAGCACCACGCGCCGGCGGGGTCTTTGCGCAGCGGGCCGATGCGCGTCACCGCGCGGGCGGGCAGGGTGCCGTAGACGTGCGGGAAGAGCTTGCCGGTGTGATGCGCGTGGGCCTTCCCCTCGGGCGGCGCGG
>JAYVNA010000862.1:0-8626 GCA_043758715.1 Archangium sp. | reverse complement strand
CTCGCGCCGACGCTGCAAGGCGCGCCGCTGGCCGTGCGCGCGTGGCCCGAGTTGCTCACTGCCGAGGTCACCGATGTCGACGGGTGGACGCTCTTTGGTGAGGCGCTGCGCCTGTGTGGCCGGGAAGAGGCCGCCACCCTGGCCGATGGTTTCGGTGCGGCGCTCTCGTCGTCCGCGGGCGCAGCCCCGGCGGTCAAGCCGCGTGCGCTCGGGTGGGAGAGCGGAAAGAGCGCGCCCGTCGAGTCCGTGGTCGACGTGACCGAAGACACCATGCCGCGGTTGTTCGCCGCGATGACCGAGACGCTGACGGGCTTTGGCGCGAAGAACCTCAGCGTCGGCCTCGACGTGCAGGGCGGCGTGGAAGCTTGGCTCTCAGACTCGAAGCTGGTGCTCGGTGCGGGCGCACTCACGGTGTTCGGCCAGGCAGAGCTGCCGGCCCTGGTGGCCATCGCCCTGGCGCTGGGTGAACACGGGGCTGCGCTGCGCAGCATGGGCGAGGTGCCTGGCTTCACCGACGCCGCCGAGAAGGCCTTCAAGGCGTACCCGGCGTCGCTGGCGTTCTCGCGGGTGCTGGCGCAGCTCGATGACGGCACCCGCGGCTCCGATCCCGCGCGGGTCGATGTCGCCGCGGTGCTGCGCAAGAGCCAGGCCTTCCGCGGCGTGGCCCTGACGGCGCTCGAGTCGCTCGCTGGGGACCGCCCGTGACTCGGGGAGCAGTCCTCCTCGCGCTCGTGCTCCTGGGTTGTCCGGTGAAGCCGCCGCCCGGTGACGTCGCGATGGGCCAGTACGCCGTCTCTGCCACTGGAGGGGCGCCGCAGCTGCCCGATGGAGGCCTGGGGCGGCCGCCCGAGTGTGTCGATCTCACCGAGGTCACCGGCGCGGACTTCTCGTTCGACGCGGTGCTCACGCGTGAGAGCACCTCTGACCGCGCCTTCATCACCTTGAACGGCTACCCGCGCGAAGGCACCTTCGACGGCCAGGTGCTGACGAGCACCGCCGAAGCGAACCGGGTCTTCGAGGCGTGCAGCAAGTGCTCGACGCGCGTGGTGGAAACGATCACCGTGGCGGTGCTGAGCATCTCTCAGGACAACGTGGCGGGCGGCACCTGCCCCGAGAACGCGCTCGATGGCGGCGTGGGCGCGTTCCCTCCCGCGGGCGTGTTTGGTCCCGGCCAGACTGCGCAGGGCTACGACGCGGTGCGGGTGTGCGGCGAGCTGACGACCCAGGTGGTGGCGCTGGGCCTCGTCGATGGTGGCGCCTGCGAGCCCCAATGTAGTGGGTGCATCGTGCGCTATCAGTTGCGCGGCGACCGCCGCTGACGCAAGCAGGCCTCATGGCGAAGAAGAAGGCAGTCGTTCTCCTCTCGGGCGGGCTCGATTCCACCACGGTTCTGGGCATGGCGCTGCGCTCGGGCTTCGAGGCGGTGTGCCTGTCGATCGACTACGGGCAACGGCACTCGATCGAGCTGGAGCGCGCCACGGCGGTGGCGAAGGCGCACGGAGTGCTCGATCACCGGGTGGTGAAGCTCGATCTGCGGGCCATCGGCGGCAGCGCGCTCACCTCCGACGTGGCCGTTCCCAAACACGACGACATCTCGCAGGTCAGCGCGAACATTCCGGTCACCTACGTGCCCGCGCGCAACACCATCTTCCTGGGGCTGGCGCTGGGCCTCGCAGAGGTGGTCGGGGCGACCGATCTCTTCATCGGCGTCAACGCGGTCGACTACTCGGGGTATCCCGATTGCCGGCCCGAGTTCATTCGCGCCTTCGAGCAACTGGCGACGCTCGCCACCAAGGCCGGAGTGGAGGGCGCCCGCTTCACCATTCACGCGCCGCTGTCCGGCATGACCAAAGCCGACATCGTGCGCGCGGGCGTGGCGGCGGGGGTCGACTATTCGCTGACGCACAGCTGCTACGACCCTTCGCCCGAGGGGCTGGCGTGCGGTCGCTGCGATTCGTGCCTGCTGCGAAAGAAGGGTTTCGAGGACGCCTCGGTTCCTGATCCGACCCGCTACGTGGGACGCTGAAGCCCGATGCTGAACCTGCTGCTGACGATCTCCCTGGCCGCTGCTCCCGCGCCGTTGATCGAGGTCACCTCGGTGATCCCCGACGCGGTGGTCGACCTGCGCTACGCGACCGCGGACAACTTCATGAAGAAGCAGGTGTACCCGTCAGACGCGCGGTGCCTGTTGCTGGAGCGCAGCCTCGAGCAGCTCAAGGCCGCCGCAGACATTCTTCGGGAGAAGGGCTTTCGGCTGCGCCTCTACGACTGCTACCGCCCGCACCACGTGCAGTTCGAGTTGTGGAAGGTGATGCCGGTGCCCGGCTACGTGGCCGAGCCGAAAAAGGGCAGCAACCACAACCGCGGAGGCGCCGTCGATCTCGGCCTGGTGACGCTCGAGGGGAAGGACGTCGAGTTCCCTTCGCCCTACGACTTCTTCGGCAAGCAAGCGCATCACGGGTTCGCCGACGCAACCAAGGCGGCGATCGAACACCGCGAGCTGCTGCGCACCACCATGGAAGGCGTCGGCTTCAAGAAGAACCAGATGGAGTGGTGGCACTACGATCTGCCTGACGCGGCGAAGTACCCGCTGCGCGACGAGCCGTTTTCCTCACCGGGCGAGCCTCTCTCGCCCGAGCCAAAGCCTGGCGTACAGCCCGACGCCGGCCGGTAATTCACGCCGGAATGCGGGCCGGAAATGGCCCCAAAGTGCTGCGTGCGTTGACAACTCCTTCGCAGGAGTCGAGCGGGGCCCGGGCCGAAAATCCGCCATGCCCACGATTTCTCCGTCACTTCGTCGCGCCGAGACCCTGCTCAAGCGCATCGGCTTCAACCCCGGCAAGGTCGATGGGGTCGAGACTCCGGCGCTGACCAGCGCGGTGAAGGAGTTCCAGACGGCGTGGGGGCTGGCGCCGACGGGCCTGCTCGACGCGCCCACCGCGGCGAAGCTCACGGCCACCGCCGACCGGGTGAAGAAGCACGCGAAGGATCTCTTCGTCTCGGTGGGCCAGAAGTCGAAGGACATTCAGATTCTAGAGCGCCGCCTCGCGCGGCTCGGCTACTCGCCGGGCAAGACCGATGGTGTGTTCGGGCGTGACACCGCTGAAGCGGTGAAGGCGTTCCGCGCTGATCAGAAGGAACTGAAAGACGGCGTGGGCTGGCTCGATCGCAAGGCACGTCAGTCGTTGCGGCGATCGGTCGGTTCGCTCTCGCACCCGCCCGAGCGGACCAGAGTGGCGCCTTCGAAAGCGCAGACGCGGGTCGATCGAGCGACCGCGACCAAGGCCGCCGCTGGTTTTGGCCTGGGCGCTTCTGGCGCGCACGTGTCGAATCTGCAGAAGCACCTCAAGGCGGCTGGCTTCGACCCCGCGCACACCGGTGGGCGATTCGATGAGCGCACCGACGGCGCGTTGAAGGCGTTCCAGCGCCAGTCGAAGCTCGAGCCCACGGGCGAGGTCGACGCGAAGACGTGGAAGGCCCTGCAGAAGAGCTTCATTCTGACCACCTCGAAGGCGGCTCCCGCGCAGGCATTGGGCGAGCGGAGCGGGGCGGTGAAGGCCAGTGAGAAGCTGCTCAAGCAGCTCGGCTTCAACCCCGGGAAGATCGACGGGCTGTTCGATCGCAGCACCCTCAAGGCGGTGAAGGCGTACGAGCGGCAGCAGCACGCGAAGGTCGACGGCGCCATCGGCACCAGGCAGCTATCGAAGATGACCGCGCTGACCAGGGGCGTGTCGCTCGGGCAGCTGCACAAGATCATGCCGTCGCTGCCGATGTCGAAGGCGCGCGCGTACCTGCCGTTCCTCAATCGCGCGATGTCGGAAGCGAAGATCAATACCCGGCAGCGCAAGGCGATGTTCCTGGCGCAGCTCGCGCACGAGAGCGTGCAGCTGCGGTTCTTCGAAGAGATCGCCTCGGGCCGGGAATACGAGGGGCGCCGCGATCTGGGCAATACGCACCCGGGTGACGGCGTTCGCTACAAGGGCCGCGGTCCGATTCAGCTGACCGGGCGCAGCAACTACCGCGCTGCGGGCCGGGCGCTGGGGCTGCCGTTGGAACGCAACCCGAAGATGGCCGCGCAGGCGAGCGTGGGCTTCCGAACGGCGGCGTGGTTCTGGACCAGCCGCGGGCTCAACCGCCTCGCTGACCAGGGGAACTTCCGCGAGGTCACCCGGCGCATCAACGGCGGGTTCAACGGGTTGTCGTCGCGGCAGGCGTACTACCGGCGGGCGTTGTCAGTGCTCTGAACGATGTTGTTGAAAGTCAGACTGACTCAATTGCTTCGTCTGGGAGCAGCATGACCCCGATCACGGTCGAGTCCCTTCTGGCTGCGATGGCTCGCGGCGAGGTGTTCACGTTTCGCCCCTTTTACGGGCACACGCCGCGGGAAGACGGCGCGTCGTCTGATGCGTGCTTCTCGCAGTGGTGGAGGAGCCGCTTCGTGATGGACGGCGTCACCTACGCCACCGCTGAGCAGTTCATGATGGCCGCCAAGGCGCGGTTGTTCGGTGATGAACGCGCGCTCGCGAAGATCCTCGCTGAGGAAGACCCTTCGAAGGTGAAGGCGCTCGGCCGCGAGGTGCAGGGTTTCGATGAGGCGCGATGGGCAGCGGCGCGGTTCGACGCCGTCACCGCGGGATCGATCGCGAAGTTTTCTTCGAGCCCGGAGCTGAAGGCGCAGTTGCTGTCGACGGGTGATTCGGTGCTCGTCGAGGCGGCTCCGCGCGATCGGATCTGGGGCATCGGGCTGGGGCGCGAGAATCCGCTCGTGAGTCAGCCTTCGAAGTGGCGCGGGAAGAACCTGCTCGGGTTCGCGCTGATCAGAGCTCGGCAGGAACTCGGCAAGCCTTGAGGGGACGCAGGTGTGATGGATTTGCGCCGTCACTCCGACTCAGCAGGCCCTCGGCTTCGGGCGAGGACGCTCACGGGACGAAGTCGGGTTGCGGATGTCTTCATGATCCGCGACCTCTGACGTTCTTCGCACGGCGCCGTACGGGATCGTGTCCAAGCAGGCGATCATGAAGAAATCCGCAACACGACTGCGTTCCGTGACCGTCTTTGCTCGGCGCGAGGGCCCGATCGCAACGAGCGAACGCAAAGCCCTGACGCCCCGCCTTCTTCCCTGCTGTTTTTAACCGAGCGCTGCCACGCCCCGGCCGAGCTCCACCGGGTGTCCGCACGCCTTGAGCCCCCGCTCGATCGCGCTGACGGTGGTAACGAGATCGCTCTTCGTCACCGCGCCCATGTGACCGACACGGAAGTACTTCGTCTTCAGCTGAGGATGCAGCCCACCCGCCAGCACCACGCCTTCCGCCGCGACCGCCTTCACGAACGCGACATCGACCTGGCCCGGGTAATACAGCGCTGAGAGCGTGTGCGCGCTGATGCCCGCACTCTTCGGCACCGACACCAACCCGAGCGCATCCCACGCGGCGCGCATCGAAGTCGCGACCTTCACGTGCCGCTGCACCCGGGCTGACATGCCCTCCTCGACGAGGTGACCCAGGCTCACCTCGAGCGCCATGATCAGGTTCACCGGAGGCGTCGCGAAGTACGACGGCTTCTCGGCCTCGTAGGCTTCGTGAATCGGCAGCCACTCCGCGAAGTCGAGGTACATCGAGGCGACCGGCCGGGTCCGCGCCTTCCACGCCGCGAGTGCCCTGGGCCCCGCCAGCAACACCGCCAACCCCGGAGGCGCACCGAGCGCCTTCTGCGAAGCCGTGAACGCGATGTCCACGCCCCAGGCGTCCATCTCGAGCGCCTCACCACCGACGCTGCAGACGCCATCGACCACCACCAGTACGTCGTGTTTCCGCGCCGCGGCGGCGAGCTCTTTGACCGGCGCCAGCACCGCCGTCGAAGTGTCGACGTGCGTGATGGTCATCACCTTGAATCCGCCGCTCGCGAGCGCAGCCTCGACCTCGCCCACGCTCGGCAGCGCGCCGGGGTCTGCGCGGAGGTGCGTGACGGCCGCTCCGTGGCGCTCGAGCATGGCGCCGATGCGATCGGAGAAGTACCCGCTGTTCACCACCAGCGCCTTGTCGCCTTGCTGAATGAGGTTGGCGACGGCCATTTCCATCGCGAGCGTTCCGCTGCCCGCCACCACGAACGGCTGCGCGGTCGGGGCGACGAACACCTCACGCAGGCGTTTGATCGTCCGCCCGTAGGCCTTCATGAAGACCGGGTCGAGGTGGCTGCGGGTCTTTTCGCCGAGGGCGCGCAGAACAGAGGGCTCGAACTCGATGGGCCCTGGGATCATGAGGAGGTTTCGTTCGCTCATTCACAGCGATGTAGCACTGTGCCGATGGTAAGGCGGCCTCGTGCATTCCCGTTTTCAGCTTCGAGCCAAGACGCCGCGCGTGCAGGGCTTGCACTACGACGCAGGGTTCCTCTCGCGAGGTGATCGCGCCGAGATCCTTTCCTTCATCTCCACCATCCGCCCCATCTGGGAAAACCGCTTCTGTGATTCGCGACCTCCCCCGGAAGGTGAGGCGCAACGCCGCCTGCTGCGTCCCGTCTATTGGCTGGGGAACTGGCAATTCGCCTGCCTCGACTACTACCGCCCGCCGGTTGGGGTGATCGATCGCTGCGTGGAGGCCGAGCCGTTTCCCCCGGTGCTCGCGAAGCTGGTCGTGAACATCGAGCAGCGCGCGCGCCGCATGTTCAAAGGCGAGGACATGCCGGAGAAGTGGCACCTCAACACCTGCCTCGTGAACTTCTACGGAAACCAGCTCGAGGACGGAAAGTGGGTCGATACCGCCCGCGTCGGTGAGCACAAGGACTTCGAGCCGGGCCCGGTGGCCTCGGTGTCGTTGGGCGAACGCGCGCTCATTCAGTTCGTCGCCAGCCGCAAGCCGGGCTCCCGCGACGCGGTGCTCGAACAGCAGTGGCTCGATGACGGCAGCCTGCAGATCTTCGGTGGGGAGCAGTGGAAGAACCGCGCCTTCCACCGGGTGCAGCGCGTCGACACCAAAGGCGGCCACCGCTTCGACATTCACGTGCAGGACTTCGAGACCCGCCGCATCAACTTCACCTTCCGCTACGTGCCTGATGAGCACGTGCAACCGTATCGATCGCTGTCTGAGGCGGCCAGGCGCGACGTGGAGGGCTACATGAAAGAGCTGGCGAAAAATTCTCCCTTCTTCGCGAAGGCGCTCGCGCCATGACGGAACCGGCGCTGGGGTTCTTCGCGAAGCTGTTGGTGCTCGATCGCACCGCGTCGGCCGCGTTCTACGAGTCGCTGGGGTTCACCCGCGTGGGCGCCGACGCCACCTTCATTCACCTGCGCTGGGAAGAGCGGGGCGACGTGATGCTGGTGAGCGCGCCTACCGGCGTGCGCGTCGACGGCAGGCGCGGGTGGGGCGTGCTGTTGTCGTTCACCTCGCAGACCGAGCTCGAGAAGATCGCCGAGCGGGCGACCACGCTCCTGGCGCCGATGGAGGGTCCCGACGTGAAGCCCTGGCACACCCGGGAACTCGTGGTGACCGACCCCGACGGGTACCGGCTCAACTTCGTTCAGCCTGCTTAGAGATCGCAGCCCGAGTTCTTCTTGTTCAGCTTCTCGGCGTCGGTGTCGCCCAGCGCCACCGCTTCGGCTTCGAGCATGCGGAAGATCGCGTTGGCGACCGGCTTCTCCACGCGCACGTTGTAGAGCCACACCCCGAAGTTCACGAACTTGTCGCGAATGATGGAGTGCGCGAGCGCGTGAGCCCCGTCGCTACCTGAGGCGCAGGCCTGCTGGTAGAGCGCGCGCAATGCGAGCACCTCGCGCCATTCTTCGAGTGGCGGCAGTTCCTTGTTGGAGAGCTTGCGCGCTTCCATCTGGTTCATTCGCGCTTCCAGCAGCGCGAGCAGTTCATCTTTTCGGGTCTGCGCAGCCCCCTCGAGAATCGAAGGCAGATCGCCGCGAAGCCCGTCGAGCTTCTCGGGGAGCAGGGGGCCCAACGCCGCTTCCACCAACTGGCGCACCTCTTCCACCGCGGCGTCAGGTTCTCCGCCCCCTACCAGCGTGGCGCGAATGAAGAGCTGGTCGCGGACCTCTTTGCCCAGGGCGGCTTCCCACGCGTGCGCGACCGCCACCACCGCGTTCGCCGAAGGCGACGGCTGCTGCTTGAGCGCGAGGGTGAGGAAGGTGGCGCGCGCCATCGGGTCGAGCGCCTCGGGGGGCGTAGGCAAGGCCGCTTCGGGCATCGCGGGCTGGCCCTTTCGCGCGGTCGCCTTTCGCACGAAACCCCAGGACCACAGCCGGCGGGGCGCGAAGAGCCACCACAACCACAACCCCGCGTTCGTCGGGAGCGGCTCGCCCTGCATTCGCCCCGCGAGCGCGCCCAACAGCGTGAGGGTGCGGCTGCCAGGCCACCTGGGGTTTCCGGAGATCGCCTTGACGCGCTTCCAATCACCGCGCGCGGCAGCATCGGTGGCGAGCCACTCAGCGGCGACCGCGCGCACCTGGGGCGGCGCCACCCGGGGGTCGAACATCAACACTGAATCGAGCCAGTCTCGCGCGGGCTCGAGGCGGCCCTTGGCGGCTTCGAGCAGCCCGAAGGCCACCACGCCCGAGCCCTGCAGGGCCAACTTCGTCGAGGAGAGCCTGCGCTCGAGCCACGCGATGCTCGAGGGCCAGGGTTTT
>JAYVNA010000861.1:0-8632 GCA_043758715.1 Archangium sp. | reverse complement strand
GCGGCGGCGTCACGATCGCGTGCTGCGTCGCCGCGCCGACGAGACCCTTGCCCAGACGATCGACACCGGCGGCGTCGACGCGTTCGTGAGTCACTGGGAAGCCTTGCCGATGTTCAAGGGCCTGCGCTTGCTCCCGGCTGATGCCCAGCAGGCATTGCGCGCCCGCCGGGCCAGTCACACCGCCGATGGTCTGGCCTCGGCATTGCGAATGCTGGGGCAGGGCGCGCAGCCCGATCTCGCGCCGGCGTTGCAGGGCCTGCGGGTGCCGACGTTGCTGATGAGTGGCCTGCACGACGTGAAATACACCCGCCTCGCGCGGCAGATGGCGGCGGAGCTTCCCATGGCCTGGCGAGTTTCCTTCAGCGGGGTCGGGCACGCGCCGCACCTGGAATGTCCGGCGGAGTACGCGGCCGAGGTGCGTTCCTTCCTCGCTCCACAGTGGCTCAATGAGCCGCAGGGGCTGGCACCGTGAACGCGATCGCCCCGGTGAGCACGCGCCAGGCCTGGTTCCTCGCGACGCGTCCGCGCACGCTGGTGGCCGGGTTCGTTCCGGTCGCGGTCGGCTCTTCGCTCGCGTATCGCGATCACGTCTTCGCGTTCGGCCCCGCGCTCGCCGCGTTGATCGGCGCGTTGTTCATTCAGATCGGCACCAACCTGGTGAACGACTACTTCGACTTCAAGCGGGGGGCAGACACGGGCGATCGCCTCGGCCCTCCGCGCGCCACCCAGCAGGGCTGGCTCTCTCCTGAGGCGGTCATTCGCGGCGCGATGGTGTGCTTCGGCCTCGCTTTCACGGTCGGCCTGTACCTGGTGTGGGTCGCGGGCTGGCCGCTGGTGGTGATCGGGCTGTGTTCCCTCGCCGCGGGGTACGCGTACACCGGGGGGCCGTTCCCCCTCGCGTACAACGGCCTGGGCGACGTGTTCGTGTTGGTGTTCTTCGGCTTCGTCGCCGTGAGCGGCACCTACTTCGTGCAGGCCCACACCGTTACGCCGCTCACACTCCTCGCCGCGCTGCCGGTGGGCTTGCTGGGTGTCGCCTTGCTCGCGGTGAACAACACGCGCGATCACAAGACTGACGCCGCCGCGGGCAAAAAGACGCTGGTGGTCCGGTTCGGCGTGGGCTTCGGCAAAGCCGAGTACGTCGCGTGTCTGGTGGTGAGTGCGCTCCTTCCGCTCGGGCTTTGGCTCGGCGGGGTCACCGGTCCGCAGGTGATGGTGAGCTGGGCGGCGCTGCCCCTCGCGATTCCCCCGCTGCGCGTGCTCTTCACCCAGACGGGGGCGGCCTTGAATGCCGCGCTCGCTGCGACTGCAAAGCTGCAGTTGATCTTCGGACTCCTCTTTGCGTTAGGCCTTTCCCAATGAAGCTCGAGATCGAGCCCTTCACGCTCTGGCTCCGAAAAGCCATTCAGACGGCCCGTGGACCGATGGATGAGCGCGTCGGGTTCAAGGTGGGGTTCCGCAGTGATGGCGTGCTCGGGCGCGGTGATGCGATGCCGATGGCCTCGTTCGGTACCGAGACGCCTGAAGCGGCGCTGGTCGCGCTGCAGAAGTTCGAGATCGAGCGGGCACCCGAGACCGTCGATGAGATCGCCCTGGCGATCGAAGGCATGTCGAGCACGCCTGCGGCCCGTCACGCCGCTGAATGCGCGCTGCTCGAGCACCTCGCCCTGCGCAAGGGTGTGCTGGTGGCGACGTTGCTGGGCCCGGTGCTGCGTTCGCACTTCGTGGTGAACGCGCTGCTCGAAGGCGATGACGCCGCGGGGCTCGCCGCTTCGGCGGAGCGCGCGGTGAAGGCGGGCTTTCGGGTGGTGAAGCTGAAAGTGGCGGCGCGCCCGCTGGCCGTCGAAGCCCAGCGGCTGCTGGCGGTTCGACGTGCGGTCGGGCCGAACGTCGCGATTCGCATCGACGCCAACGGCGGCTGGAGTGAAGCCACGGCACGTTCGGCCCTTCGGGGGCTCGAGGCGATTGGGCTCGAGGTGTGCGAGCAGCCGGTGACGCCCACCGACGTCGAGGGGCTGCGGCGTTTGCGCCATTTGACGCCCTGCCGAATCGCGGCAGACGAGACGATGTTGTTGTCGAACGTGATGCCGCGGCTGTTGGTGAAAGATCCACGCGCGGCGGCTGACGTCATCGTGCTCAAGCCTGCTGCCCTCGGTGGGCTGGTGCGATCGCTCGAGCTGGCGCAGCAGGCGTATGACTCAGGCGTGGGCGCCTACGTGACGACCCTGATGGATGGGCCGATCGCCCGGGCGGCGGCGGCGCATCTGGCGGCGGTGCTCCCGAGCGCAGATTGGGCGCACGGGTTGTCGACGGTGGAGCTCTTTCAGGGCGTGCAGCCCGATCCGTTCACGCCGTTCGAGGGTGAGATCACCTTGCCGCAGGCGACGGGGTGGGGCGTTCCGTGAAATGTCCGGTGTTCGTGGCGGCGCAAACGCAGCCCGATTCGCCAGCGTTGTTGTTTGGCGGCCGCAGGTGGACCTGGGCCGAGGCGGAACGAGCCGTCTCTTCGGTGACTGCTGAGCTGACGGCCAGGCGCGGTGATCGCATCGCGGTGCGCGCGTGGAATTGTCCTGAGCTGGTGTGGCTGTTCTTCGCGGCGGCGCGGCGCGGCGCGACGTTGGTTCCGCTCAACGCGCGGCTCACCCCTTCCGAACTCACGCCTCTGCTCTCTCAACTTGCGCCCGAGCACCGCTACGGAGATCTGGCTGATGCCCTCCCTCTCCCCCGCGGGGCAGAGCCCCTGGGGGCGACGGCGCTGGGAGGCAAAGAGGGTCGGGGTGAGGGGCAAACAGAAATTCTCATCGACGACACGGCCGCCGCGCTCTTCACCTCGGGCACCACCGGAGTGGCGAAGCTGATCGAACTCACCCACGCCAACTTCGTCGCCTCGGCAGACGCGAACGCGAAGCGCCTCGGGGGCGAATCGACGCAGTGCTGGCTCGGCACCTTGCCGCTCTTCCACGTCGGCGGGCTCGCAATGCTTTACCGCTGCGCGCTCTACGGCGCCTCGATCGCCCTCGAAGATCACTTCGACGCTGCCCGCGCCTGTGCCGCGATGGACGAAGGCGTCACTCACGTCAGCCTGGTGCCCACGATGCTCGAGCGCGTGCTCGAGGTGCGAGGCGCTCGCCCGTTCACCGGAGTGAAAGCAGCGCTGATCGGCGGCGGCCCGATGACCTCAGCGACCTTGCAGCGCGCGCGGGCCATGGGTTTGCCGGTGCTGCAGACCTACGGGCTCACCGAAGCGTGCAGCCAGGTGACCACCGAGACCCTCGAAGAAGCCGATGGGCAGAGCGCCGGCCCTCCGATTCCGGGAGTGGAAGTGCGCATCGTCGACCCTGATGCGAGCGGCGTCGGTGAGGTCGAAGTGAAGGGCCCGACCGTCGCGAAGGGCCTCGGCCCGTGGCTGAAGACGAAGGATCTCGGCGTGCTCGATGCGCGCGGCCGGCTGAGTGTGCGCGCTCGCCGCATGGATCTGATCCTGTCCGGTGGAGAGAACGTTTACCCGGCCGAGGTCGAAGCGGTGCTCCGCGAGCACCCGTCGATTCGCGATGTCGCCGTGGTCGGGAGGGAGGACGCCGAGTGGGGACAGGTCCCCGTGGCGGTGATCGTGGGCGAGTTTGACGAGACGCAGTTGGCGCTCTGGGCTCGCGAGCGGCTCGCCTCCTACAAGGTGCCTCGGGCGTGGGTCCGGGTCGAGGGGTTGCCCCGGAACGCGACTGGCAAGCTCGACCGGCGGCAGGTTGCCGCGTTGATCTGACCGCGCGTTACTGCATGTGCTCGTTGGCGGGCAGGGCAGGGCCCTTGTCCGCGACCCCGTGCAGCCGCGCGCGCATGCGCCGGAAGCCCTCCTGGTGCCACTCGCGAAACTTCGGCTTCGAGCCGTAGTGATCCGCGAGCGAACGGTACTGAGCCTCTGCTTCGTCCAGTTCCGCCTCAGACGTGGGCAGACCCGAACCCTCGCCCCGCAGCCCGCGGAACGCCCACGGGCTCTTGATCGCACCCCGCGCAATCAACGCACCATCGGCGCCGGTTTCGCGTGACAGGCGTTCCCAGTCTTCGCGGGTGACGACGTCGCCGTTGCCGATGATTGGAATCGTGGCGCGCGCCTTCACTTCGGCGATCGCGCTCCACGTCGGCTTGTCGGCGCTGTTCTGCCGGGCGTGACGCGCGTGCACGACCAGGTAATCGAGGTGCTCGTTCGCGAGGTCGACGATGGGCAGGTAGACCTTCTGGTCCTGCTCCATGCGGTTCAGGCCGAGGCGAATCTTCGCGCCCACCGCCCCGATCGGCAGCGTGGTCGTCTTCTTCCAGGCTGAGAGCACCTTGAAGATCGCCTCGAGCTTGCCGCGGCGTTTGAGCAGGGCAGGGCCGGCACCGATGCGAATCACTTCGGGCGAGGGGCAACCGAAGTTCAAATCGATCGCGCGGATGTTCTTGAAGTGCGGCTTGTCGAGCTTCTCGAGCGCTTCGGCGAGCTCCTTCTCGTTTGCGACCATCAACTGCACGCCGGTGAGCACGTCGGCGTCGAAGGTGTCGATGAGTTCGAAGGTGCTCTTGTTGTTCCTCGCGAGGCCCCGCGCGCGAATCATCTCGGTCCAGGTGAGGCTGGCGCCGCGGTCCCAGCACACCCGGCGATAGGCGCAGTCCGACACGCTCTCCATCGGCGCGAGAATGAAGGGGCTCGAGAGTTCGAGACTGCCGAGCTTCAACTGCTGACTCATGCCGCCACCATGCGTCGGCAGGGCTCAGCGCTCAAGGAAGACGAATGTTCAGGCCAGTTCATGCGCCAGGAGCGCGGCTTTGCGTTCCATTCCCCAGCGGTAGCCTCCGAGCGCCCCGGATGACTGGATCACCCGATGGCAGGGGATCAGGCACGCGAGGTGGTTGGCTCCCACTGCGCTGGCGACCGCGCGCACCGCGGTGGGTTTGCCGACGTGCTGGGCGAGCCCCGAGTAGGTGGTCACTGCACCGGAGGGGATCTCGATGAGCGCGCGCCAGACTGCGACTTGAAGATCGGTGCCATGCAGCACGACCGCGAGCGGCTTGTTGAGCGACTCGCCCCGAAGCAGCCGCTCGAGCTGGGCCGCTATGGGCGCCAGGCCTTTGGTGTCGCGCTCGAGTGAACAGCCAGGCCAACGCTCTGCGATGCTGTCGAGGCCCGAGAACGAGACCCCGCAGAGGCCTCGGGAGGTCGAGGCGATGGTGAGCTCACCGAGATCGGTGTGGGCCTCACTCCAGCGGAGCTGTGGACCGGCTTTGAACTCGCCGGGCGTCATGCGCTCGATGCGAATCATCGCGTCGTGCAGGCGGCCAGGGCCACTCAGGCCGGCATCCCACGAGGCTTCGAGCACACTGCGGGAACGCAAGAGTGCTTCGCGCGCCGCCTCGACGCTGAGTACCTGGTGGAAACGGAGCGGGCTCACGCCGACCAGCTTCTGGAAGGTGCGTTGGAAGTGGAACGGGCTCATGCCTGCGCGGCTCGCCAGTTCCTCGAGCGCGGGCGGGTGGGTGGTGAGGTGCGTCAGGCTGTCGGCGATGCGCTCGAAGGTGGTCATGCCGCCAACGTAAGGACCGGCTGCTTTGGCGCCCACCCGGTTCTTGCGCATCGTCGGTACGCCCTCTCCCCGACCCTCTGCCCCGCAGGGGAGCGCAGGGGAGAGGGAGGGCAATCTGCAATTCTTAGAAGATGACGACCGTGACGCCGTCGCCGCCTTCGCTCGCGTCACCCGGCCTGAACGACTTCGCATACGGCGATCGCTTCAGTGACTCGCGCAGGTCGCGTTTGATCGCGCCCGTTCCGTGGCCGTGAATGATGATCGCCGCTTCGTCCCCATTGCGCGTGCAGCGGTCGAGGAACTGCTCGATCTTCCGCATGGCGTCTTCCGTGCGTTCGCCCCGAACGTCGATGGTCGGGCTCGCCAGCGTCAACACCTGCGCCGCGACGTCCTTGACCTTCTCGAGCCGGGCTTCCTTCTTGTTCGACCCCGGGAACCTCGCTGGCTCTTTCGACTTGGTGGCCGGACCCAGTTCGCTGATCGGCACCCGCATCTTGAGGGCGCCCGCGGCGACGGTGGCGGTGTCGCCGGCCAGATCGATGATCTCGACCTCGGCGTCCATCGTGCGATGCCGGGCGCGCCCACCGATCTTCAGCTCGAGCGGTGCGAGCTCGCGCACCTCACCCTTGAGCTCCTGGCGGGCGCCACGCTCGGCGCTGGTCTGCTCGTTGATGCGCTGAGTGAGATCTGCAGCCACCGCCTGCGCCGTCTTGAGTGACTTCTCACCTTCGAGCTTGTCGACGATCGCGCGGATCTGGTTTCTCGCGAACTCGAGCTCGGCCCTCAGCGCCTCGCGAAACTTCACTTCCTCTTCCTTGCGCTTCTTCAGGGCGGCCGCGAGTTCGATCTCGGCCTGATCCCTGGCGATCTTCGCTTCGCGCGCATCACGCTCGGCAAGATCGCGCTGCTCGAACAACTTGCGGCGCTCCTCCTCGGCCGCCTGGAGCGCCTTGCTCAGCGCACCACCGGTGTTGGTCGCGAGATGGGTCGCGCGCACGCAGATCGATTCCGCCAGGCCCACGCGGCGGGCGATGTCGATCGCCGACGACGCGCCGGCGAAACCAATCTGCAGCCGGTAGGTGGGCGACATGCGCTTGCCGTCGAAGCCGACGCGCGCGTTGACGAACCGCGGGTCGAGGTGGGCCAGCGCCTTGAGCTCTTCGAGGTGGGTGGTGACCAGCACGATCGCGCCGCGGGTGAGCAGTTCTTCGAGCACCGCGGTGGCGATCGCCGCACCCTCACGCGGGTCGGTGTCCGCTGCGATCTCGTCGATCAACACCAGCGCGCCACGCTTCGCCACGCTGATGATGTCGCGCAGCATCGTCACGTGCGCCGAGAAGGTCGAGAGCCCGGTCTGAAGGTCCTGCTGATCGCCGATGGCCGAGTGGACCTGGTTGAACAACGGAATCCGCGAGCCGGGATCGCAGGGAATCGGCAGCCCCGCGCGGGTCATCAGTGCGCACAGACCCACGCCGGTGAGGGTCACGGTCTTGCCGCCCGCGTTCGGTCCAGAGACGACGAGGGAGCGGGCATCACCCAGCTCCACGTCGTTCGAGATGATCTCGCCGCCCTTGAGCACCAGGCGAGGGTGCCGGAGCGCCTTGAGCACCAGCGCGCCGTCGGCCGGCTCGAGGATGGGCGAGGTCGCCTTGAGATCGTTCGCGAGCGAGGCGATGGCCTCGAGCTCATCGAGTGAAGACAGCGCGTCCACGCCGTCGACCAGCTTGCCCGCTTCCCGGCCCACCAGCCCAGAGAGCTCGAGCAGGACCTTCCGCTCCTCCTCGAGCACGATCGATTGCGCGATCGCCAACTCGTTGCCCATGCCGATCATCTCGGCCGGTTCGACGAACAGGGTCTGGCCCGACTGGCTGGCGTTGTGAACGATGCCCGTCACTTCGCGCTGGTGACTCGACTTCACCGGCACCACGTAGCGATCGTTGCGAACCGAGTAATACCCCTCGCGCAGCGTCTCGTTGAACTTCTCGTCACGCAGCAGCTCGTCGAGGCGGCCGCGAATTCTCCGGTGCAGGCCCCGCGCCGTCTCGCGCGCGTCACGCAGATCGGTGCTGGCGCGATCAGAGATCTCACCGCTGGCCTCGAAGCTGCGATCGAGCCGGGTGGCGAGCTTGCTGAGCACCGGCAAGCGCCGCCCCAGCGCGGCCAACCCCGGCAACCGCTCGGCGCGATCACTGAGCAGTTCGTGCGTGCGCTCGAAGCTGAAGAGCACCTGGCAGAGGTTGATCAGCTCACGCGGCTCGAGCATGCCGCTCTTCGAGGCCCGATCGATCGAAGTGCGCACGTCGACGATGCCGGTGATCGGCAGGGTGATGGGCTCGGCTTTGAGCGCCACCGCCTCTTCCGACAAGGTCAACGAGGCTTGCACCTCGTCACGCGACTGCAGGAAGCCGCGAACCCTGGCTCGCTCCTGGCCGACTTCAGTTCGGCAGCGGCCGGCGAGCGCCGCGCGAATGTCATCGAAGCCCAGGGAGGCGAGCGTGCGATCACTCACCTCCATGGCGGGCCCCCTCGACCTTGCGGGGGACAGGCCTGGACCATCGGGGAGCTGGGCGTCTGGCGGCGACATGGGGTGCTTGTCGGCGGGGGTCGAAGTTCCTGACGGGCTGCATTCACTCGTTTGTGTCGCGCAGGCGGCTCGAAGGCAAGTGCCCGGGGCTGGTCATTGCTGGTAGGGGAGGCGCAGAAATGTGGGCCCTCCTTCTCGTTCTCAGCGCCGCCCCCCTCGAGGAGGCCCAGTCTCTGGAGCAGGCCGGCGATGACGTCGGGGCCACCGGGGTGTTGGAAAAGGCGGTGAAGGCCGATCCCCGCTGGGCGATGGGCCGGGTCGAGCTGGGCCGCCTCGACTTGAAGCAGGGCGCGACCGAAGCGGCGCTGCTGCACCTCGACATCGCGCGTTCACTGGCTCCCGAAAATCCCCGCGCGCACTACCTCTTCGCGCTCGCGGCCGACGAAGCGGGGCGGCGCAACGAGTCGCGCCGGGCCCTCGAGGTCGCGCTCGCGTTGCGCGAAGGGTACGCCGACGCCCAGGTGCGGCTCGCGGGCGTCCTCAGCGCCGA
>JAYVNA010000860.1:0-8637 GCA_043758715.1 Archangium sp. | reverse complement strand
GGAGCAGCTCGTCGAACACGGTCTCGAGGAATACGCGCGCCATCCGTTGTTCAACACGGTGGCGATCGATCGTTCCTACTACGCCCCCCTCGGAGTTGATGAACTCGCGCATTACGCAAAGCAGCTCCCTGCAGGTTTTCGGTGCGTGATGAAGGTGTGGAACGCGGTGACCTCTCGCGTCGACCCGCGCACGCGGCTGCCCAACCCGCAGTACCTCGACCCTGCCTTCTTCAAAGACGCGGTGCTCGCGGCCGTCGACAAGAGCTTCGCCGCTCACCAGGGACCGCTGCTGTTTCAATTCCTGCCGCTCGGCCGCTCCGAACTGCCCACGCCCACCGAGTTCAGCCACAAGCTCGAGCGCTTTCTCTCTGCGCTGCCGCGCGACTACGCCTACGCGGTGGAGCTGCGGAACTCCGAACTGCTCACGCCCTCCTACTTCGCGGCGCTCCAGCGGCACGGCGTCAGTCACGTCTTCAATCACTGGGAACGCATGCCCGCCATCCGCGATCAGCTCGCGAACCCGGCCTCCCTGACCTCGAACCACGTGGTCTGCCGGCTGCTGCTGCCGCAGGGCATGGGCTACGAAGAAGCGCGCGAGGCGTATGCGCCCTTCGACAAGCTGCAGGCCATCGACGAGCCGATGCGCGAAGAGGTGGTGGCGTTGTGGAAGGCGTGCCGGGCCGCGGGCCGAAGCTTGACGATCATCGTCAACAACAAGGCCGAGGGTTCGAGCCCGCTCACCGTGCGCGGGTTGCTCGAGCGAATCACTTCACTGCAGTGACGCGCGGTTCTTTCGGGCGTAGCCGATCAGCGCCTCGATGGTGGGCCGGCGCAAATCGTCGAGTTCCCACTGCAGCGCTTGCAGTCGCGTGAGCGCGTCTTCGCTCAGCGCGGCCAACGCTTCGCGGCGCGAAGAGTCACCTTCGGGGTACGGAGCGGGCAACACGCCCATCGCCCGTTCCACGATCGCCGCAGCGTCAGGCGCGTCTGCTTCCTCGAAGGCGGCCAGGGCCTCGGGCGCGAGTTTGCCCTTCGCACAGAACAGGTAGCTGAACCCACCCTCGTCGCTGATCTCACCGAAGGCGTGAATCGCCAGCTGCAACGTGCGCTCCTGCGCAGAGAGCGGGGTCTTGCGGCGCGTGAGCCGCACGTACAACGCGGGAATGGCGAGATCGGGCGCGAGATCGACCGCGAGGATCTCTTTCAAGGTGACGTCTTCGGGAAACGAGACCGGCCGGAAGGCGGCGAGGCCCTCGTTCGAGAGCGTGAACTCGCTGGCGTGCCCCTCGATCCACTTCACCAGGTCGGCCATCAGGGCGTCTGTCTTCGCGTTCACCTCGTGGCCCAGGGTCGCGAGCTCGCTCCTCACCTGGGGACTCAAAGCCGAGATCACCTCGTGGCGCTCGCCCTGGCCCGGCTGAAAATGCGCGAGGCTGCGTTCCAGCGAGGTCGCGAGCTCGGGCTGACCCAGCTCACGCAAGGCGGGCGGCATCAGCGGCGCCCGCTCCCCTGAGCTGTTGCCGAAGAACTGATCGACACCGCCGCTCGACACTTCGCCGCACAGCTCGAACACCAACCACAGCACCTGCTCCGCCCGGGACATGCCGTGAATGCCACGGGTGGCGTGCCGTGAGATCAGCCGGCGAAACAACATGCCCGGCACGTCAGCGCGGCGAGGCCAGGCAAGCAGATCGGGCAAGTCCATGAGCGGGGCATCTTCTCAGGAACGGAGCCGGTCCGCTGGAACCACGAATCAGGAACGCCAGCGATTCCACCACGCGCGTTTCGGCTCAGAATCGGTGGGGCCCTCGTCCATCCCCAGCTCGATCTCCTGCAGGGCCGCCGCGAACCATTCCATCGAGACCGGCCGCCGCGCCAGCTCACGCGAGAGCCCCATCTCGAGCAGTCGCTGCACCTGCCAGGGGATCTTCTCGCCCAAAAAGCTCTGTTCCCCCACGGCGTCGGCGTCGCGCGAGAGGCGCTGCATCACCACCTGGGAAAGATCGGCGCCCGCGAAGGGGAAGCGGCGCGTGAGCAGCACGTACATGACCATCGAGAGCGAATAGACGTCGGCGCGCGCGTCGACCTGGTGACCCATCACCTGCTCAGGCGCCATCCACAATGGGGTGCCGACCACCTGCCCCACCTGCGTCTTGTACGCCGCCTTCATGTCTGCGCTGCGAATGCGCGCGACGCCGAAGTCGAGCACCTTGAGCTGCTCGTCTCCGTTAGGCCCTGGCTCGACCACCAGGTTGTCAGGCTTGATGTCGCGATGAATCACGCCCACGCCGTGGGCGGCGGCGAGGGCTTCGGCCCCCTGGCGCATCAGCCGCACTACGCGCTTGAGCTCGATGGGCGCGTCCTTCGCGAGCACCTTGAGTGACTTGCCCGCGAGCAACTCCATCACGAAGAACACCCGGTCGCCTTCGCGCACCAGGTCTTCGATGGCGATGATGTTCGGGTGCTTCACCATGTTCACGGCCTGCGCTTCGCCGATGAAGCGCTGCACCTGCGAGTCGACCCGCGACAGCTCGGGCCGCAGCACCTTGATCGCCACCCTGCGATCGATCGACAGGTGCCTCGCGGCGAACACGTGCCCCATCCCGCCTTCCCCCAGCAGCGACTCGATGCGGTAGCGGCCGATCACGTCGCCGGGCTGAAGCGAACCGGGCCGCTTCGGCTCCAGCTCGCCCAGGTGCACTTCGATCGCCGGCGTCTCCAGGGGCTTCAAGCTGCGCAGGGTGTCGCGCAGCTCGGCCAGCGACCCGTACCGATCAGACGCGCGCTTGGCCAGGCACCGGGTGAGCACCGGCTGCCATTCTTCGAGACCCGGCCGCAGGGGAGGAAGCGGCGCATGCAACTGCAGCGCGCGGGTCTCGGTTACCCCGCGCCCGCTGAAGGGAGGCTCGGTGGTGAGCAGCTCGTGCAGCAACACGCCCATGCCGTAGACGTCGCACGCAGGCGTTGCCCTTCGTCCGGCGCAGCGCTCCGGCGAGAGATACTCGGGTGCCACCAGCACCTGGCCGCGGGGCACGCTCTTGGTGCCTCGGAACAGCAGGAGCGCCGTGTCGAGCAGCCGCACCTCGGGCTGTGCGGGGTCGCCGTCGAGGAAGAGGTTGTGGGGCGCGAGGTGGCCGTGCACCACGCCGTGCGCGTGCAGAAACTCGAGCGCGTCGCAGATGCGCACGCCCCACCGAATCGCCTCCGCGGTGCCCAGCGCGCCTCGTTCCCTCAGGTGATCCGCCGCGGTCCGCCCACTCACCGGTCCCGTCACCAGCACGAAGCGGCCATCGGGCTCGCAGGTGGTGATCTCGGGAGAGAGCAACGCCGGGTGCCGATGCTGCGTCGAGGTCACCCGCGTGGTGTCGAGGAACCGGCCGTACAACTCCGGGTCGGCGATCACCTCGGGGTGGCTGACCTGCACCAAAACGCAGTGCCCCGCCCTGTCTGCAATGAACGCGTCCACCGCGGAGCCCGCTGCGATCTTCCGGCGAATCTGGAGATTCTTCATCTGCCAGGACTGTAGAACTACAGTCCCACGCGCATGCTAGTCACCGATGTACGCGACGGCCGCACAGGTTGGTCTAGCCTGTGACGATGCGCGCGCTCGTCTGTCTCACCCTGGCCGCCGGCCTTCTCGCATGTGAGGAAGAGCTCGGGCCAGGTCCCGCGACCCCGATCATTCTGACCAGCCCTCCCGTACACGCGCCTCCACCGGTGGACAAACCGCTGACCCGGGAACCGGTGCTGAAGGCCGCTCTCGTGCCTGAGACCGCGTTGAAAGCCGAAGAACCCGCGGCACCGGTGGCCGCACCTGAAGCCAGGCCGCCGCCGCCGCCCGTGAAGAAAAAGAAGAAGACCACCAAACGCTGAGCACGAAAAAGCCCTCCCGGCTTTCACCAGGAGGGCTCTTCACGTCATCGCCGCTGAGCTCAGTTCGAGCGGAACTCGGCGTCGACCACGTCATCCTTCTTCGCGCCCGGCGTCGCACCCGGAGCCCCACCGTCAGGCTGCGCGGTCGAACCCGGAGCTGCACCCGGAGCAGGTGCACCCGCCTTGTAGAGCTCTTCAGCGGCCTTGTAGCTGACCTCCTCGGCGGCCTTCACCGCGGCCTCGATGGCGGCCTTGTCGCTGCCCTCGCGCACCTTGTGGAGCTCCTTGGCCATCTCCTCGAGCTTGGCCGAGGTCTCGGCGCCCAGCTTCTCCTTGTTGTCCTTCACCAGCTTCTCGAGGTTGTAGGCGAGGTTCTCGGCCTTGTTCTTGGTCTCGACCAGGGCGCGGCGATCCTTGTCGGCGGCCTCGTTGGCCGAAGCGTCCTTCACCATCTTCTCGACCTCGTCCTTCGCGAGACCCGAGCTGTGGCTGATGGTGACGTTCGCTTCCTTCGCGGTCGCTTTGTCCTTCGCGGCCACCTTCAAGATGCCGTTGGCGTCGATGTCGAAGGTCACTTCGATCTGCGGCACGCCACGCGGCGCGGGAGGCAGGCCGGTGAGGTGGAAGCGGCCCAGGCTGCGGTTGTCCGCCGCCATCTCGCGCTCGCCCTGCAGCACGTGAATCTCGACCTGGGTCTGACCATCGGCCGCGGTGGAGAACGTCTCTGCCTTGCGCGAGGGGATGGTGGTGTTGCGCTCGATGCGCTTGGTGAACACGCCGCCCAGCGTCTCGACCCCCAGCGACAGCGGGGTCACGTCGAGCAGCAGGATGTCCTTCACGTCGCCCGAGAGCACTGCGCCCTGCACTGCCGCGCCGACCGCGACCACTTCGTCGGGGTTCACCGTGCGGTTGGGTTCCTTGCCGAACAGCTTCTTCACCGCCTCCTGCACCTTGGGCATGCGGGTCATGCCGCCGACCAGCACCACTTCGTCGATCTGCTCGGCGTTCACGCCGGAGTCCTTGAGGCACTTGCGCGACGGCTCCAGCGAGCGCTCGAGCAGGTCGTCGACCATCGCCTCGAGCTTGGCGCGCGAGAGCTTCAGGTTGAGGTGCTTGGGGCCCGAGGCATCGGCCGTGAGGAAGGGCAGGTTCACTTCAGTCTCGTTCGAGCTCGACAGCTCGATCTTCGCCTTCTCAGCGGCTTCCTTCAGGCGCTGAATGACCATCTTGTCCTTGCTGACGTCGAGGCCCGTGTCCTTCTTGAACTCGGTGATCAGCCACTCCATCACCCGCTGGTCGATGTTGTCGCCGCCGAGGTGGGTGTCGCCGTTGGTGGCGAGCACTTCGACCGCGCCGTCGCCCATGTCGAGAATCGAGATGTCGAAGGTGCCGCCGCCGAAGTCGTAGATGGCGACCTTGTGGCTGTGCTTCTTGTCGAGGCCGTACGCGAGCGCGGCCGCGGTGGGCTCGTTGACGATGCGGCGCACGTTGAGGCCGGCGATCTCACCGGCGTCCTTGGTGGCCTGGCGCTGAGCGTCGTTGAAGTACGCGGGCACGGTGATGACGGCGTCCGTCACCTTCTCACCCAGGTAGTTCTCGGCCGCGCGCTTGAGCTTGAGCAGCACCTGCGCCGAAATTTCCGGAGCGCTGATCTGCTTACCGTCGATCTCCACGCGGGCGTCATCGCTCGGGCCGCGCACCACCTTGTACGGAACCAGCTTTGCTTCTTCGGTCACTTCGTTGAAGCGGCGGCCCATGAAGCGCTTGATCGAATAGACGGTGCGCTCGGGGTTGGTGATCGACTGGCGCTTGGCGACCTGACCGACCAGGCGCTCGCCGTCTTTGGTGTACGCGACGACCGAAGGCGTGATGCGGCTGCCTTCTTCGTTCACGATCACCTTGGGCTCGCGGCCCTCCATGATGGCGACAACCGAGTTGGTGGTGCCAAGGTCGATACCGATGATTTTACCCATGTCCCGTGTCTCCTAAAGAGTTGAATTGACTGCCGGTTTGGTGGTCCCCGGCGACTTCCCCAAACTAACCACCGGCCTCCGCACGTCAACCCACCTCCCTTGAGCCCAATCAGGGTGAACTGCGTACGACGCTTCGCAGCAACTGCCACCGCAGGGTTCCAATCGGGTGCCAGGCCCCGGCAGATACCCAATCTTTCCGAGCACTTGACGCGTTGAGTCAACTGGCAAGGTCTGTGCTGTAGCGAAAGGTCCTGCAGTCGCCGGGTGTGGGGGGCATTACGTCGACCAGGAGGGCCGCAACCGTGTGGGTTCAACCTTTCCGAGCTGACGTCGAGCAGGTTCCTCCGCGACTTGAGGTCGATCACCGCGTGGCCGTGCTGCTGAACCTGAGCGCGCGCAAGGTGTCGCCCAAGATCCACCGGGCTTTGTCCCACGTGGTGCCCGAGGGCGATCTCTACCTTTCCCGTTCTGAGCTCGACGCGCGGCGCATCGCGCAGCAGGTCGTCGACCGCGGGTATCACACGGTCTTCCTGGGCGGCGGTGACGGCACGCTCACCTGCTTCGTGAACGAGATCCTCAGCCAGGTCGCGTTGCGCCGGCAGCACCACCCCACCCCCACGCCGCGTTTCGGAGTGCTCAAGCTGGGCACCGGCAACTCGGTCGCCTCGTTGGTGAAGGCTTCTTCGACCCGCGCTGACGGGTTCGTCGACGACGTGTTGCGGGCGCGGGCCGGTGAAGTGCCGGGCTATCGCTCGATCGATCTCCTGCTGATCGACGGCAAGCGCGCCCCGTTCGCCGGCCTGGGCATGGATGGGAAGATCCTCAACGACTACAACGCGGTGAAGAACAGCTTCGCGCAGGGTCCGCTGTCGAAAATGATGACGGGCGCCGCGGGCTACTTCACCTCGGTCGCGTTCAAGACAGTGCCGTACTACCTGGCGAACTCGAACTCGGTCGACTGCGAGGTCGTCAATGGCCCTTCGCTGGCCTACCGCATGGGCCCTGACGGCACTCCGGTCGAGACGTTCGTGCCCGGCGCCACCATCTACAAAGGCCCGCTGGTGATCGCGGCGGCCGGCACGGTGCCGTTCTATGGGTTCGAGCTGAAGATGTTCCCGTTCGCGGGCAAGCGCCGCGGAATGATGGATCTGCGCCTGGGCACGGTGGCCGCCAGCGCGATCCTCTCGAACCTCGGCAAGATGTGGTCGGGCACCTGGTTCCCCGAGGGGCTCAACGACTACCTGGTGAAGGACGCGACCATTCGTTTCTCCCGGCCGATGCCGTTTCAGATCGCAGGCGACGCCGAGGGGTACCGCGAAGAGGTCCGTTTCCAGATGGCGCCCGAGCCGATCGAAGTCGTCGACTTCACCGGCGCAGTGCACTGAAAAGCGCGAGGGAAGGCAGCGTTTCAGGGTTCACATCGCGCTCGTCACGCGCGGGCCCTCAGCTCGAGCAAAGATGCTCACGGGACCCGTTGGGGAAGCTCTTCCCGGGCGGGTCGCTCTCCTCGGCGGGTCATGGACCAGTACCGCGCGGTAATGGTCCATGACTCGAAAAAAAGAGGGCTCCCTCCGCGCCGCCTCTCGCCGAAACGTGACCTGAACGAAGCCGGGTGAAGTGCGTCACAGAAAGCTCGCGGCGAGGGGCCGTGGGCCGTTCGCCCCGCGCTCACACACCACTCAGCCCCCGCGTTCCTCGAGGCTGTTCCCGCGAATCCGACCGACTCAGCCGCCGTCGCGTGACGGAGGCGGCTTCTCGCCGGGCTCTTTGCGCCGAGCCACGATGAAGCCGATGGTCACGCCGGTCTTGCCGGTGCGGTGCAGCGCAATCTCACCCCGCAGCGCCAGCGCACCCGCCGCATTGGTATCCGCGGTCTTGCCCAGGATGTTCTCGAGCTCGCGGTAGTACTCATCGAGATCCTCATCGCTGAGCGTCTCGATCAGCTCAGGCTCGTAGCCCTCCGCTTCGATCGTCATCAACGTCTCGCGCGGGGTCAGCAACGCCGTTCCGAGCCGTTCCTTCCACGCCGCCAGCACCGGCTCATTCGGAATGCGGCCGACCCTCACCACCGCGGTCAGACCCAGCCGGCCGCCCGGCGCGAGATACGCACGCCACTGCCGCGCGACCTGCGCCGGCACACCGATCACCCGGCCGAACGAGAAGATCCCGTCGAAGGCCCGTTCCGCGAACTTGATGGCGCCGACCGCGCCGTGCTGCACCGCCACCTTTTCGCCCACGCCCACCACGCGCGCCCGTTCCTTGATCGCATCCGCCAGACGCTGATCGGGCTCGATGATCGTGAGGTGACACGAGAGCGCCTTGGCGATCGCCAGCGCCCCAAGGCTGCCGTGGAACTCGAGCAGGCTCGCCCCCTCGTTCCAATGCGCCATCTGCGCAAAGCGCCGAAGCAGCGACTCCGATTGGAAGAGCCGGCGCGTCTCAGGCGGGACGTACAGGGGAAAGGGGTCGGCCATGGTGTCGAAGGCCCCTTACACAGGGGCGGAAACCCTCACAAGTAGTAGACGATTCGCTTGTCGGTATGGATGTCGGCGTAGATGGCCAACCGCTGCTCTTCCGAGAGCAGGTACACCGAAACGGTCAGAGACACGTAGTGCCCCTGCTTCGACACGTTCTCCGAGATCGAGTCGCGGCTGACCTCGGTGCCCATCAGCCGGCTGAACTTCTGCCGGATGTATTCGGGAAACCCGTGCTCGAGCTTCCCCATCACCTTGAAGGCGTAGACGGTGGGGTACTCGATGAGCGGCCGCTCGATCTTCGGGTCAGGCTTCGG
>JAYVNA010000859.1:0-8640 GCA_043758715.1 Archangium sp. | reverse complement strand
CCATGAACATGCCCATGGTGCCCAGCCCGGTGGCGATCGCGCTCTGCTCCGGCGTGAACCAATCAGCGACCAGCTTGGAGATGCCGTTGACCGCGAAGGGCTGCCCCACCGCGATGCCCACCTGCGCGACCAACAGCACCCAGAAGTTCGTCTCGTTGATGCGCAGGCACGAGAACCCGGCCATCAACACCGCGCCCAGACCCACCGAGAACTTGTAGCCCTTGCGATCGGTCAGCTGCCCCGCGGGTACCGAGAGCAGCACGTAGATAAGCGGGAAGACGAGCAGCAGCACGCCGGCCTGCCCTTCGCTGACGCCGTATTTGCTCTGAACGAGGGTCAGCAGCGGCGCGTAGTTGAGCCAGAGCGCCTGGCTCAGTCCGGCCACCAGCATGAAGACACCGAGCACCACCCAGCGGTACGCGCTGGTGACGGGTGCGTTCGAGAGCGAAGCCGCGAGAGCAGGGTTGGCAGTCATGCACCTCCCTTGAGCAAGTTCGGAGCCACCTTCTCTTTCGAGCGGGGCGGGGCGGCCGGCGTGTGCAGGTCTGTGCACGCTGCGCGGCTGGCTTCACGTCGCGTGCTAAGGACCGGCCTCCACGATGAAGCGCTTCGGCACCCTGGGACAGTGGTTGTTGTGGGGCGCGCTGGTGGGCGTGGCGTGCGGCATCGCGTCAGCCGTCTTTCTGCTGCTGCTCGACGTCGTGACGCACGTGCGGGTGCACGACGAGCGCTACGTCTACGCGCTGCCTCTGGCGGGCCTGGTGATTGGCCTCGTCTCCGAGCGCTTCGGCGCGCCCATCAAGGCCGGCAACAACCTCATCATCGACACCATTCACGATGACGGACCGGAGGTGCCGCTGCGCATGGCGCCCATGGTCCTCCTCGGCACGGTGAGCGCGCACCTGTTCGGCGCGAGCGTGGGCCGTGAAGGCACCGCGGTGCAGATGGGCGCGAGCCTGACCGACTGGCTCTCGCATCGGCTGAGCCTGGGGTCTGAGCTGCGGCTCCAGTTGCTCGCCGCCGGCGTCGCGGGTGGTTTCGGTTCGGTGTTCGGCACGCCGATCGCCGGCGCCATCTTCGGTCTCGAGTTCATCGTGCTGGGGCGGCTGAAGTACGAGGCGCTGGTGCCCGCGCTGGTCGCGGCCGTCATCGGAGACATGACCACCCGCGCGCTCGGCGTCACGCATGCGCGTTATCCCGTGGTGGCGCACCTCGACCTGAGCCCGGTGCTGGTGGGCAAGTGGGTGGTCTTCGCGGTCGCGATCGCGCTGGTGACCTCGGTGTTCATCGAGCTGGTGCACTTCCTCAAGAAGCACGGGGAACAGCGCCTTCCCCGGCTGCCGCTGCGCATGTTCCTCGGGGGCCTGGTGGTGGTGGGGTTGTGGAAGCTCGTCGGCTCGTCGGACTACCTGGGCCTCGGCGTGCCCACGATTCTTCGCGCGTTCGAAGACCCCGCGCTGCCCGTCACGGTGTTCGCGCTCAAGCTGCTGTTCACCGCCGTCTCCCTGGGCGCGGGTTTCCCCGGAGGAGAAGTCACTCCGCTGTTCTTCGTGGGCGCCGCGCTCGGCAGCGTGCTCGCGCAGGTGCTCGGTATTCCCGTCGCGTTGGGGGCGGGCGTGGGCATGGCCGCCGTGTTCGCCGCCGCTTCGAACGCGCCCCTCGCGCTCTCGGTGATGGCGGTGGAGCTACTCGGGGTCGGCGTCTTTCCCCACGTGGTGATCGTCGCGGTCATCGCGTACGTGCTCACCGGTCATCGCGGCATCTACTCGTCGCAACGAATGGTGGTGCTCAAGAGCGGCCACCCTGTCGCGAAGCCGACGTCCCTCAAAGCGCACGCCGACTTGCCTGAGTGAGGTCGGCTACCGGCAGTAGCCCGACGTGTTGCAGGTGCCGCTCGCGCACGCCACCTGCTGACACTTCGGAATGCACACGCCCTGGCTCCCGGCGCCGTTGCTGTAGTCGCACACGTACCCGGTGCGGCACGTCGACTGTCCCGTCCCCGGGCCCGCGCACTCGAGCAGGCACTCACCGGCCGGCGTGCACCACCCCGAGTTGAGCAGAATGCCGCCGCACGACTGCTCGGTGAGGAAGCAGGTGCCGGTGCAATAGCCGCCGGGCCAGGTTGTGCGGCACTCCGCGGTACCGAGCACCGGCTGGTAGCACTGCGAACTCGCGGTGCAGGCCGAGCCCGACGACAGACTCGACGCGCTGCACACCTGGCTCGAGTTGCACTGGTTGGGGCTGGCGCACGCCGAGCACGTTGCGCCGTTGGTGCCGCACGCGGTGTCGAGGTTGCCCGCCACGCAGGTGTTGCCCTGACAGCAGCCATTGGCGCAGGTCGACGGCCCACAGCCGACCAGCGCGCCCACGGTGCCCACCACGCTCACCGCGCCCACGGGACTGGTCGGTGTGTCGATGATCACGAACACCGTCACCGTCGAGCCGGTGGTGTTGTTCCACGCGAGCGTCTCCGCAACCCCCGCCCCGTTCGTGCTCGCCGCCGCCACGCAGGTGCGTGAGCCGCACGCCGCCAGGCTGGTCGCCAAGTTCAACGAGACGTCGAGCCCGCTGGCCGGAGTCGCCGTCACCGTGAGGCCCTGGTTGTTCTGCACCGTGTACGCGAGCACGAAGTCCGGCCCGACCGACGGCGTGAGGCAGCCGGTGCCCGTGCCCTGATAGTCGTTGGCGTAGGACGACGGAGTGCGTGAGACCGCCACGCCGCTGCTCGCGTTGATGGGCGACATGCAGCTCTCGCCCACGACCGGCGATGCGACGCTCGCGGTGAGGGTGTACGCGCCGTCAAGCCCGGTGGCGCTGTAATCGCCGACGATGATGAACACCGTCTGCGAAGCGCCGGTCGTGTTCGTCCACCCCAGGGTCTCGGCGTCGTTGGCATTGCCGGTATCCATGGTCGCATTGCACACCGCGCTGGCCCCGGCACACGCGCTGGCCTGTCCCATCACGAACGAGACCACGGGATCGAAGGTCGTCACCGTCGGAGTCACGGTCACCGTCAACCGCAGACCGTTGGGCACCGTCACCGCGGTCATGCGATCGATGCCTTGCGTCTGGCTGCAGGTGGTCGAAGCGGTGATGAAGTCGTTGCCGTAGCCCACCAACGACTGGCTCACGGTGAAGGGCAGGGTGAGCAACGGCGCGGTGTCGCAGGTGTCCCCTGCCAACGTGCCACCCGAGCAGAGCCGCGACGAGCAGGTCTGCGAGCTGCCACAGACGCTGCACGAAGCGCCGTTGCCGCCGCACGCGGCCGAGGTGGTGCCGGGCTGGCACACGTTGCCCTGGCAGCAGCCGCTGGGGCAGGTGGCGGAGTTACAGCTCGCCACGCACGAGGTGCCATCACACGCGCTGTTGCTCCCGCAGGTCGCGCACGTCGCGCCGCCGGTGCCGCAGGCCGCGTTCATGGTCCCCGCCTGGCACACGTTGCCCTGGCAGCAACCGCCGGGGCAGGTGGTCACGTTGCAGGTCGCAGATGAAACGCACTGCGTGCCGTTGCAGGTCTGCCCGCTACCGCAGCTGGCGCACGTTCCACCGCCGGTGCCGCACGCGCTGAGGGAGGTGCCCGAAAGACAGACGTTCTCCGAGCAGCAACCCGCGGGGCAGGTGCTCGCGTCGCAGGTCGGGGGGGTCGCAACACACTGTGTGCCGTTGCAGGCCTGGCCGCTGCCGCAGGTGGCGCACGCACTGCCTCCGGCGCCGCACGCGCTCGTTGATCGGCCCGGCTGACAGACGCTGCCCGCGCAGCAGCCGTCGGGACAGGTGGTGGCGTTGCACGTCGAGCCGCCATTGCACCGGCCCGCGCTGCACGTCTGTCCGCTCGCGCACACGCCGCAGGTGGCGCCGCTTCCGCCGCACGCCGTGGTGGTGGTTCCCACCTGGCAGACGTTGCCCTGGCAACAGCCGTCGGGGCAGTTCTCGGAATTGCAGGTCGAGCCGCCGGAACAGCGCCCGCTGCTGCAGGTCTGGCCCGCGCCACAGGCATTGCACGTCGCGCCGCCCGCGCCGCAGGTGGTGGTGGTCAGACCCGTTTCACAGCGATTGCCGTTACAGCAGCCCTGGCAGTTGCTGGCGTTGCAGGTGCTGCCCGCGCACTGATTGTCGGTGCACGCACCGCTGCACCCGCTGCAGGCCTGGCCTCCGCTGCCACACGAAGAAGCCTGGTTGCCGACCTGACAGACTCCATCGGAGCAGCAGCCGCCGCACGTCTGGGGTCCACACGCGCTGGTGCCGCCGCCGCCACTTCCACCGCCTGAGCCTCCGCCCGTGGTGCCGCCACCACCGCCGAGATTGCTGCTCCCGCGCGGGGTGCAGAAGCCGACGTTGCAGAAGCTGTCCGCTCCACACTGCGTGCACGCCAGGCCGCCCGAGCCGCAGCCGCTCTCGAGCGTGCCGGGCTGACAGGCCCCGGCGGCATCGCAGCAGCCAGAACACGTGGAGAGGCTGCACTTCGGGGCCGCGGCGGAACACCCCATGCCGAAGGCCAACATCGAGAGGATCAGGAGAGTGCGCATCACGACCGCCTGACCCCGTACCCCGGGTCGGAGTGCACCTTGATATACCGCCCGCATGCACGCGGTGGAGAAGGTGGTGTTTGGGCAGTCGATGGAGGGGATCTACCGGGCGCTGGCGCCGCACACGCCGCAGGAGCGCGCCGCGTTCCTCAAGGCGGGAATCACGAAGGAGAAGTTCAACCCTGCGTATCCCATCGCGAACTGGCTCGAGATCATCGACGCCTGCGCCGCCAGCCGCTTCGCCGGTAAGTCAGAGCTCGAGCGCTTCACCGAGGTGGGACGCCTGTTCTTCACCGGCTTTCAGAAGACGCTCATCGGCTCGGCCCTGATGGCGATGCTCAAGATCCTCGGGCCGCGCCGCACCCTCGAGCGCCTCACCCGAAACTTCCGCACCGCCAACAACTTCACCGAAGGCACCCTCGAGAGCCTGGCCCCCAACCACCACCGCGTGCGCATCAACTACACCGCGCGGCCGGGCTTCTACCTGGGGGTGATGGAAACCGGCTGCCTCTACGCCGGCGCCAAGGGCCTCTCGGTCACCATCCTCGAGACCAAAGACCTCGCCACCACCTATGAGATCAAGTGGACTTGAAATGAAGTGACCAAACGGTCATTGTTGGTCCCGGGTTCATTTCAAGGGAGCAACACCATGATCGGCATTCCACTGGGGCTCGCGGCCGCCAACGCGGGTGAGTGGTTTCTTCACAAGCGCATGCTTCACGGGCTGGGGCGCAACAAGAAGAGCTTCTGGGCCTTTCACTGGCACGAGCACCACCGCGAAGCGTGGCGCAACGACATGGTCGACCCGCAGTACACGCGCAGCCTCTTCACCTGGTCTCCGCAGGGCAAAGAAGCGCTCGCGCTCGCGTTGGGGGCCGTCGCCGCGGTGCCACTCTTCCCGGTGGCGCCGTTCTTCATCGGAACCTTGTGGTTCTCGGCGCTGCGCTACTACCGCATTCACAAGCGCAGCCACCTCGACCCCGACTGGGCCAAAGAGAACCTGCCGTGGCACGTCGATCATCACCTGGGGAAGAACCAGGACTCCAACTGGTGCGTGACCCACCCGTGGTTCGACTACGTGATGAAGACGCGCAAGCCGTACTCGGAAGATCCCGCGGGCGCCCTCCCTGAAGGAGCGAAGGGCGGCCTCTTTTCCCGCATGTGGGCCGGGCTCAACGAGCCGCGGCCTTCCAGGAAACCCACGGCGCCGGTGACGCTGCGCGCGGTGTCTTGAAATTTAGAAGTTGGCGTCGAGCCCGACGGTGAGCGCCACGTCGGTGGTCTTGCGATCGAGCATGCCGGCCTTGGGCGGCATCGAGTCGAAGTTCACCAACACCGAGGTGGTCAGTGCGAGGCCTTCGGTCAGCTTGGCGCTGAGCTTGGTGTTGTTGTTGATGAGCAAGCGGCCGAGCGTGGGCGAGAGCAGGAAGGGGATGAACTCGAGCTCTTCGGTCAGGCGCACGTCCTTGTTGAAGCTCCAGCGGAAGGTGGCGGCGATGCGCGGCGCCAGAATGATGATGCCGTACACGTCGACCGAGGCCGGGGTGGGGAAGTACTGGAAGCGGGTCTCGTAACCGGCGCGCATCGCGAGGTCGAGGCGCAGGTAGAGCTTCTCGAAATCGGCTTCCTTCTTCTGGAAGAAGGTCAGGCCCGCACCGAGCTCACCGATGCTGCGCGACTCGACGTTCTTCATGTGATCGAACTCGCTGCCCGCCAGCACGAAGAGCGCGGCGAAGCCGGTGCCGAAGCTGCGATCGGCGCGAATGGTGGCCGAGGCGCGGCGGGCGGTGATGCCGGCCACCGCGGTCGCGTTGGTGTCGGGGTTGGCCAGGCCGTAGGCGCCGTTCGCGCGAATGCCCAACGACCACACTTCCCACTTTCGGTCGGCCGCGGCGCTGCCCGTCATGGTCAGCGTCTGGCTGTTGCCGGTGATGAAGGTCAGGCCCACGCCGAGGTTGCCGATCCACTTGTCCTTCTTGTCGTCGGGGGCAGCGGCGGCGGCCGCGGGGGGCAACGGCGCCACCAGGTCGGCGATGCGCATCGCGGCTTCGGCCGCCTTCTCCGCCGCGAGCGCGGCCCTTTCTGCAGCCGCCGCCGAACGATCAGCAGCGCTCAGCTCGGCAGGGGGAACGGCTTCCGCGGGACCGGCATCTGACTGAGCCAACAACGCGGACAGGGCGAGCGTGAGAAACATGTGTAATCTCCAGAGAAGGGGTGCGGCGGTCCGTGCCTATAGGGATGGCAAAGAAGTCGCACCAGTGAAAGTGAGGCATTCATGGCCGCCCTGAAGTGGATCTTCGTCGTGGTGTTCGGTTTGGGGAGTGCTGGTGCGCTCGGAATGGCCTTCGTGAACGGCGGCGTGTCGCGCCCGATCACGCCTCGAACCGCTCCGCCGATCTCGCTGCGACAGTTCCCGGTGATGGTGGCGAGCGCTGCCACTCCGAAGGCGCCTGACCTCGCGAAGGACCAGGTCGCGAAAGATCCTGAGCCTGAAGCGGTCAAACCCGAGCCCGTCGCGGCGAAACCTCAGCCGGTGGTCGTGGCCAAGCCGGCGCCGGTCGCCAAGCCGCCCGAGCCGAAGCCTGAGCCGAAAGCCGAGCCCGTGGTCAAAGCAGAGCCCGCACCCAGGCCCGAACCCGTCGCGGCCAAGCCGGCGGCGGCTGATGGGCTGATCAACCTGCGCGCGACCGACACCGCCGACGTGTACCTCGACGGCAAGAAGCTCGGCGGCTCACCGCTGCTCGGCGTGAAGGCGAAGATCGGCAATCACAAGGTGCGCTTCGATTGTTACGACGCCGCCGGCAACACCATCGCGGGCCCCGTTCAGACGATCGCCGTGAAGGGTGATGGCGAAGTCGACGTGGAATATCCCTGCCCGGTGGAGTGAACGCCGCTCCAGCGATCTTTCTGAATGGTGTGCGCGCGGACCTTGCATGCGGCCCTCGCATGCCTTCACACCGTCTCCTGCTGGCCGCGCTCGTGGTGCTCTCGTGTAACGCTTCGACCGCGTCGGGGTTGCGCGTCTATCGCGTGCGCGCGGAGAGCCTGAGCGTCATCTCGATGACGACCGGCGTGAGCGTGGCGCGGCTTCGTTCGCTCAATCACCTGCGCGGGGAAGACGTGCGGGAAGGCACCGGCCTGCTGGTGCCCGAGAGCCCGAAGACCCTCGAGCTGCCGCGGTGGAGACCGCCGCTGCCCGGGCCCGAGTGGAACCCGTGTGGCGCGGTCGAGTGGGTCAAGCCCGAGCCCCGCCCCGCTTCCGAGCGCTGCAGCCAGGTGGAATGCGCGGGAGACGCCTGCGTGTGCCTGCTCACCGAGGGCGACACGGCCGCCGAGCTGACTTTCGGCGCGGCGAGCTTGAAGACCGACCTCTTCATGGCGGAAGTGAAGGGCAACTTTCGTGACGCGCGCGTCGACCTCGATGGAGACGGCGAGCCGGAGTCGGTGCTCTCGGTGCGCGAGACCGTCGGCAATGGGCTGGGCCTCGAATGGTGGCGCCACCTGGTGCTGAAGGCCGGCCGCCCGCTGATGTCGTTCGTGACCACCGATTACGGCGAGTCATTCGTCGCCCAGCCGCGGGGGTGTGCCCTGTTGGCCACGTCGGTCGAGGGGCGGCTCGATCAACTTCGCGGCGACGGCACGTACTGGTTCGCGCGGCTGCACGTGCTCGAGGGAGAGCGGCTTCGCGCCATCGGCCCCGAGGTGGTGCGCCGCTACACGAATCGCTTCGCCGCCCAGCGAGCTGAAGGCCTCGACCTCGACCTCGCGAGGCCGCTGCCGTGGTTCACCGACGTGGGCGCGTTCGTCTGGCCCGAGTTGGAGGCGCAGCCCACCTGCCGCGAAGGGAGCGTGGTGTTCGAAGACGACGAGCACGGCTTCGACCTCGGGACCCTGGGCGTCTTCGAACCGCGCGCCGGGTGGCGGGAGGAGCCGCTGGCTCCCCATCACTTCGAGTACGACGCCCTGCTCGACGCCCGCACCGGCGCACCGCTGCTCGAAGATCTGCGCCCCTTCGGCGTACGCGTTCACGGGGGATCGACACGGATCGCTGGATGTGATCTTTCTCCTGCGTGGACCCGGTCGACCCTCGTGACGCACGCATTGCCGAACTGGA
>JAYVNA010000858.1:0-2764 GCA_043758715.1 Archangium sp. | reverse complement strand
GTGAGGTAGCGCGAGGTCCAGAACCGCTCGCCGACGGCGGTGCGCGTCACGCAAGCCTGGCAGAGCTTGCGGCCGCCGAGCGAGATCATGTCGGCGCTGAAGGAACCGCATCTCTCGCAAGGTGCCGACGGACTGGCCATGATCTTCAGAGTGCCACGTTCGAGGTCGAAGGCGTGACGAAGAGCAGCCGGTTCGGGCCTGCTTCCCACTCGCCGTTGATCAGGCGCTTGAACTCGAAGGCCCCGTTGAGCGGGAGGTCGACCGTGAGCGGGAGGGGTTTTGCCCTGGCGCGATCCCAGTCGCCCAGCTCGGCTCCGGACCCGACCACGGAGCCCGTTCCGGTGAAGGTGATTCGCCTGGTCCCGCGCGGGATGATCGCCTTCGCGCTCTCTTCGAGGGTCACCCTGCCCGCTTCGATCTTCACGTTCACCGTGGTGCCGTCGGGAGCGATGCGGGCGATCACCACGCGGTCCTTCGTCACTTCGACGGGAACTGCGATGCCGTCTCGAAGCGCGGGTGAGTCGGCGCGCAGCTTCATCCACTTCGTCAGGTGCGCCTTGAGCGGGTGCTCGACGAAGCGCATCGATGGGCGGTTGTCGGGTTCCTTCGCGCCTTCGAAGCCGGCTTCCGTGCCCCAGATGATCGAGGGCGTGCCGCGCATGGAGATCAGGAAAGCCAGCGCTTGTTTGACCTTCTCGAGGTCGCCACCGCACTGGCTCATGATTCGCGGGAGGTCGTGGTTGTCGACCAGCGTCACCAACGCGGTGGCGGCGGGGTAGCGGCGATCGTTCGTGAGCACCGCCGCCAACTTCGCGGGCGACTCGCCCCGGCAGAAGACGTCGGCGATCGCGAAGGCCAATGGGAAGTCGAACATCGAGGTGAAGTGGCCCTCGCGCCAGGTCTTCGCGACCAGGCCGGGATCACCGTCGAGGAGTTCGCCGAGAAGGATGAAGTCGGCTTGCCCGGGAACCGGAGCCAGGGTGTTGAACTTCGCCCAGAACTCGAGCGGCAGGTGTTTGACCGCGTCGAGCCGAAAGCCGTCAGGCCTGGCGACCCGGAAGCCACCTCCGGGCAGCGCCGAGCAGGTACTCGAACACTTCCGGTTTCTCGGTCGCGAGATCAGACAACCCGTGTACGTCGTTCATCACCAGCTGCGTTGCGTCGTTCCAATCCGTCACCCCGCCCCGCCGGTGAAACCACTCGGGCTTCGCAGCGAAGAGCGGCGCGTCGGGCCCCACGTGATTGAGCACCAGGTCGAGCAGCAGCTTCATGTGCCGGCGATCGAGCTCTGAACGAAGCCGCGCCAACATCAGCTCGTCGCCGAAGCGCGGTTCGAGGGCCGCGAGATCCCACGTCCAATACCCGTGGAAGGCGCCGTAGCCGTGCCACTTGTCCGTTCGCATCTTGAAGATGGGCGAGAGCCACACGGTGTCGAAGCCCAGCGACTGAATCCAGTCGAGGTGCTCAATCAACCCCTGCAGATCACCGCCGTGAAACGCCTGCGGATCTTCAGCCGAGGCATCACCATCGTTGCTGCGATCACCGTTGGCGAACCGATCGACCATCGCGAAGTAGATCCCCCTGGGCCGCGCGGAGCCTGGGCTCGGGCGAGAAGGCTCGCCCGGTAATGAAGAAGCCTTGGGGGCCACGGCGGCGCCCGCCATCACGCCGTCCATCAACACGCCGACCCGGTTCGCGACGTCTGACGCGGCGTTCGCGATCGCGTCGGCTTCCTTCTCGTGGTCGTACATGAGGATCACGGGAATCTCGAACGGGTCGCTCGCCTTCGACCCATCTGCCCGAGAGGCGGTGAGCGTGGTGCCGACTTCCCACCGATAGCGGCCATCGAGCTGCGAGAAGAACTGCACCCGCTGCTCGACCAGCAACACGAACGGCACGTCACCCGCGGCCCGCTTGAGCGCATCGAAGCGGGCATCGGTGAGCCGCTGCGCGACGATCGCCTCGAGCGGCACTTCGATCACCTCGAGGTTGTGATCATCGAGCTCGGCGTTGATCGCCTTCTTGAGCGCGTCGGGAGGTGCGTACGCCACGCCCGAGTAGCCGGGGTCGACGATGTACGAGACGGCGATCTTCGCCCGCTCCGCCAGGCGTTGACGGGGAATCTTCGGCAGACACCCCGCGCACAGCGACACCACCATCAGCAACACGAGCGCACGCATCAGAACCACCCCTCGGACTCCAGCGACACCAGGTGATGCCACGAGATCGTCCCCGTCGGCGTGAAGGCCGCGAACTGATCGAGCTTCTCGGCGAAGGCGTTGCCAAACGCCGCGTGCTGGCTCGAGAGCTGAAAGCCGTACAGCAACCGGATGGAAGGCCGCGCGTAGATGCCAAAGCCGGTCGGGTTGAGCACGATGCCGGTCTTCAGCTGCCAGTTGATGCGCATGTTCGAGTCGCCGAACTCGTGGCCGCGCGCGTTCACCACGCCCTGGTCGTTCTCGAAGATCGAGTCGAACTGGGTGCGGAAGAGGTTGCCGTTGAGCGAGACTTCCCGGCTGACCGAGTTCTCGAGCAACCAGTGCACGGTGCGGCTGAAGTACAGCTGCAGGCGCAAGATGGTCGACAGATAGGTCCGGTTGGTCTCGCCCGCGAAGAGCTTGTTCGCGTAGTCGCGGTCTTCTCCGTACAGCGTCGACCACACCGCATCGAGCCGGTCGGGGATGATCTGCAATTGCATCTCGTTGCCCACCTGCAGCGCGTAGCGATCGCGGGTGAGGTCGGCGACGTAGACCTGCACTTCGTT
>JAYVNA010000857.1:0-2764 GCA_043758715.1 Archangium sp. | reverse complement strand
TCATCGGTGGTGGCCGCAGCAAGACCGCCACCCTGACGTTCAAGCCCACCGAGGCCCGCGACTACACCGCCAGCGTGCGCATGCGCCGCGCCGATGGTTGCCCGGAAAAGCCCGTTCGCCTGATCGGCACCGGCGTGACGGCCGTGCTCTCGTGGACTCCCCCGGTGGTCGACTTCGGCTACGCGCCCCCCAGCACCGCCACCATTCCGGGCGAGGTGACCTTCAGCAACCTCGCGCTGGTGCCCGTCGAGCTGACCATGCTGGCCACCCGCGAAGCCTCGCTCCCCAGCGCCGTCTTCAAGGTGACCGAGGCCAGGTCGACCACCGAGCTGACCGTGCTCACCGTGCCCGGCGGCGTTCGCCAGGCCGACGGCAGCATCACCGGTGGCACCGCGAAGGTGAAGCTCGGCTTCCGCCCGCTGGTGCTCGGCCCCCGTGCTGGCCAGTTGATCGCCAACACCTCGCTGGTGAACCAGCCGATGGTCAGCATCAACCTGCGCGGCGTCGGCGGCGGCCCTGACATCGACGCCCGGCCTTTCCCCACCCTCGCGTTTGGCCGCATCGCGTACTTCCAGAACGCGAACCCGCCCACCTTCGCCAGCCGCAAGATCACCGTGCAGAACGTCGGCACCCGGCCCACGCCCGCCGACGCGCGCGCGAACCTCAAGCTCGGCCAGAGCGATGGCGCGGGCGGCTTCGTTCGCCCGTATTGGGAAGTGACGCCGGCAGCCGGCTCTTCGATGGCGGAGATTTGCGTGGGCGCGTTCGACGCGACCAGCAACACCTGCTCGAACGATCTCCCCACCACCGGAGCGGGCCGCTACGACCCCGCGGTGGGCCTGGAAGCGGGCGCCGGCACCAGCATTCTCGACATTCCGGTGCGCATCACCCCCAACGGCTTTGGCATGCGCTCGTTCGAGCTCAAGCTGTACTCGAACGATCCCGACGAGGCGGTCACCACCATCAGCATCACCGCCAACTCGGTGATGCTGCCGCCCTGCTCCGTGGAGATCACCCCCATCGCGCTCGCCTTCGGCATCGTCTCGCCCCCGGCCATCAAGGACCTCGGCTTTACCGTGCGCAACCGCCTCACCGGCCCCAACGACCTCTGCCTGATGTCGAACCTGCAGCTGCAGCCCGAGACCGGCACGCCCTCGGGCATGCCCGCGGTGTTCTCGCTGCCCGGAGGCCCCATCAACGAGCTCGAGCTGATGCCCGCCGAGACCCGGCAGGTGATGGTGCGCGCGTGGCCGCAGGGCGCACTGCCCTCCACCCCCGCGCAGGTGGTGGGTCACGTCTCGTTCAACCTGGCAGACCCGGTGGCGCCGCAGCGTGACGTCGCGCTCACCGCCACCATCGCGAACAGCTGCCTCACCATCTCGCCCAGCACCCTCGACTTCGGCACGGTGAAGAAGGACTGCAACTCGCCCAACCGCAACTTCCAGATCTACAACTCGTGCTCGGCTGACGTGATCATCAACAGCGCGCAGATGGGCTCGGCGGCCGGCGAAGGCCCCGGCGGTCCCAACTGCCCCGGCACCGCGCCCTGCCCGGAGTTCTTCGTGGTCACCGGCATTCCCGGCGGCACCCGCATCACGCCGGGCAACGCGACCCCCGTGACGTTCTCGCTCAAGTACCGGCCGATCAACTACGGCCCGGACACCGGCGCCTTCGTCATCAGCGTCACGCAGGGCGGGCAGCCGCTCGACTACGTGGTGGCGCTTCAGGGCCGCGGCGACATGTTGGGTCTGAACACCGACACCTTCCGCCAGGACACCAAGCCTAAGGCCGACATCCTGCTGGTCATCGACGACTCTGGCTCGATGGCCGACAAGCAGACGTCGCTTGCGACGAACATGGCCTCGTTCCTCCAGTACGCCACCAGCAACCAGGTCGACTTCCACCTGGCGGTGACGAACACCGAGCAGACCGACCCCAACCGCGGCAAGTTCTGCGCGGGCAGCGGCACCACCAGCCAGGCGTGCCCGCACGGCAACAAGATCCTCTTCCCCGCTACGCCCAACCTGCAGACGGAGTTCGCCGCGCTGGTGAACGTGGGAACGCACGGCGGCACTGAGTCGTGCATGGAACCGGCGACCCGCGCGCTCACTGCGCCCTTCATCACCGACCCCGCGGCGAACGCGGGTTTCTTGCGGCAGGAAGCGGTGCTGGCGGTGGTGTGCATGACCGACGCGCGCGACCAGGCCCCGCAGGCGCCGGCGTTCTATTTGAACCAGCTCATCAACATCAAAGGCACGCAGCGCTCGGGCGCCTTCAGCTACAACGTGATCGGCCCGTTCCTGCCCAGCGCTCCGTCGGGTTGCTCGTACGACGACCCGAACGACGGCCGGCACGACTTCATGGTCTCGCAGACAAACGGCGTGAAGGAAGAGATCTGCACCCCGAACTGGGCCGTGGCCCTCGAGCGCATCGGCAAGAACGCGTTCGGTTACCGCACCAACTTCTTCCTCACCTCGCGGCCTGATCTCTCGGCGCCCACCGGCATTCAGGTGTCGATCGACGGTGTTCCGATTCCCTCGGTGGACCCCGACCCCAGCCTGATGTCGCGCATCTGGGAATACGACGCGACCAACAACTCGGTGAACTTCGAGCCGCTCTACGTGCCGGAGCCGGGCAAGACGCTGACGGTCACGTACCAGACCGCCTGCATTCCCTGACCGCTCGTCAGCATGTTCGGCGGGAAGTTGACGCAACTGGCGGGGCACTGGAACGCCCTCTCGCGTGACGCGAGGTGGGCGGTGCT
>JAYVNA010000856.1:0-2769 GCA_043758715.1 Archangium sp. | reverse complement strand
GGACTGCACCAGCGGAAGCGCAGCAGCGAGCTCGGGAAGAATTCCGAACTTCTTCCCGATGCGAATGGAGTAGCCGGCGCTCAACCCCAACTCGAGCGAAGCGGCTTGCGAGGGTGACGCCATGAAGCGCCCCTGGAGCCGAGGCCCGAACACGAACTCGTTGCCGTTGTCCTGCTTGAGCCCGATGAGCAGGGGCACCGCGACGTTCACCATCACCAAGCTCGAGGCAGCACCCGGGAGCAGCCCACCGCCGAGCGCGGGCGCGAGCGAAATCGCCAGCCGCGGATCGCCGGGCCGGGTGAGCAGGAACTTCCCCTGAAGCTCGAGCCCCGAATATCCAACGCGCGCGCCCACATCGATGGTGTCGGTGATCCCGAGACGGAAGGCCGCGTCGAAGTGCGGGTAGTACGGCAGGTAGGGGGAAGGCGAACGCTGCACCCCGGCCTCGACGGCGATCTGAAAGTTCTTCTTCCCCAGGGTGTCGGCGGTCTGCACCGTGCTCAGCGAGGCGCAGCCCAACGTGCTTCCCGCGAGGAGGAAAATGAAACAGCGGGCGGCCCATGCATCCACTGGGACGCGCTATAGCTCGAACTCATGAGGCTCACCTCGATGCTGCTGCTGTTGCTCGCCGCCTGCGCGAACCACGGCACCAGCTCCAAGCCCATCGACGACATCACTCGCATTCCCGCAGAAGCGCAGCGGCTCGGCGGAGACCCCGCTCGCGGTTACGCCGCCCTGGTGAACGAGGGCTACGTGAGCCTGGGCATTCCGTGGAACGCGTTCTCCGCGGTGAAGACGCCGCTGGAAGAGCGCGACGCGTTGCCGGGGCGAGTGGGCGACAACGAAGGCGTGGGGTACTCCTTCAACGTCGCCACCGATCAGTACGGCATGAAGATCGCCTCGCCCAATTGTCTGTCCTGCCATGCGACGCATCTCAATGGCACCCTGGTGGTCGGGCTCGGCCGCCCGGCGCATGGGCCGGCGAGTCCGTCGGGCACCGCGACCGACGTGGTGGCGATCGATCTCGCGCTGCGTTCGCCCGATGAGCTCAAGGCGTTTTCCCAGTGGGGCACGCATCTGCTCGGCGCGCTCGAGGCCGGTGCTGCGTCGAGCTTCGGAGCGCTCGCCGCCCATCGCGACGTGAAAACGCTCGCGTGGAGTGACACCCTGAGCTTCGACCCCGCCACGCCGGTGCAGGGGTGGATCGACGTGCCCCCGTGGTGGCGCGCGAAGAAGAAAAACGGGCTCTATTACAACGGCGCCGGGCGCGGAGATCGGGTGCGCCACATGATGAACATGTCGGTCGTCTCGGTGGTCGACGTCGCCGAGGCCGAGCACGTCGACGCGATGTTCCTCGACATCGCGGCGTACATTCAGACGATCGTCCCGCCGAAGTTCAGCGGTCCGGTCGATGCCACGTTGGTCGCGCGAGGCGAGACGGTGTTCGCGGCGAACTGCACCCGGTGTCACGGCAGCTACGGGGCCAACGAGTCGTATCCGAACCTGCTCATCCCCGCCGCGATGGTGGGCACCGACCCTTCCCTGGCGAACGATTTCTGGGCCAACCGGGACGCCGCGCAGTGGTTCAGCGACTCGTTCTACGGACAGACGGGCGCGCGGTACGAAGCGGTGGTGGGCTACGTCGCGCCGCCGCTTGACGGCATCTGGGCCACGGCGCCGTTTTTCCACAACGGCTCGGTTCCCACGCTCGCGGCCGTGCTCGATTCTTCGATTCGGCCGGCGAAGTGGTCGATGGCGTTCGGCGACGCGGACTTCGATGCAGAGGCGGTCGGCTGGAAGGGCGACGGCGCGGGTGAGCTCTACGACGCCACTCAGCCCGGATCTTTGAACAGCGGCCATGTCTTCGCCGATGGGCTGACCACGGAAGATCGACGCGCGTTGCTCGAGTACCTGAAGACGCTTTGAAGCCTTGGGGGCGTAGGGGTTCGGGGTTTGCGGCACTGCACGATTGGCAAAGGCCCTCGGCGCGCGAGAAGGATGCTCACGGGACGAAGGAGGGGGACCGGCGAAGGCCGATGAGGCGACTCAATCGACCAGCGTCCAGCCCGATGTGCCGTGGTCACTCAGGTCGGCGGTCCAGCCCTCATCGCAGAACGTCAATGCCTCGAAGCCTCGTTCACCGAGTCACAAGAAGTCGGAGGCCGAGGGCTTTGAGGTTCTGAGCGCATCCGTCAGCCCCTCAAACCCACCACCTACCTCATGGCTTCAGGGCCGCCAGGTGTACGTCACCTTCGCGACCACCCTCAGCTCGTTGGGAATCGACTCCGCCGAGCGATACGCAGAGCGCGTGTCCGTCACCACCACGTACACGAACGACAGCGGCTGGAACTCCCAGGCGAGCCGCGCATTGAACACCTGCGCATTGCCATCGGTGTCGCGCTGGTAGCTGCCGATCAACTGCAGTTGCGGTGAAACCGCGAGCCGCGTTTCCACCAGCAGCAGGTGCGTCTCGGCGAACTCTCCGAGCACGCCTTTCCCCCAGAAGCGGTTGTACGTGTACGCGCCCGAGACCAACACGTGCGGAATCGGCTGCACCGAACCACGCAGCGTCCCCGAGAAGGTCTTCGCCGAATAGTACGTGCCGGTCGAGACCTCGCCGCTGCCCGCCACCTTGCGGCTCGCTTGAGACGTCGCAGCCAGACCGATGCGCTCGTACGGATAATCGCCGGGCGCGAACGCCACCTTTTGAATGGGCTCGAACGGATCGGTGATCGCCTGGTGCGACTTCTCGATGAACATCCACGCTTC
>JAYVNA010000855.1:0-8658 GCA_043758715.1 Archangium sp. | reverse complement strand
AAGCCATCGCGAGGCCGACGTCGAGCACCACGGGCAACGAGAAGAGGGAACCGAGCTTGAAGTCACCTCCGAAGGTCAGCTCGTAGCCGGCCGCGGCGGGGGCGGTCCGGTTGAAGAGGGCGAGGCGCGGATCGTAGACGGTGAAGTCGGCCCACAGGCCCGAGCCGAAGTCGTCGGTCGCTTCCATCTGGCCGGGCCCGACGTTCTCCACCATCTGGTTCAACGCCGCGGCGTCGGACGCGAACGACTTCTGCTGCGCCTCGGTCGCCACGATGTACGTGCTCTCGACCACGAAGGTGCGCCCTCCGTCGGTGTAGTAGCCGCCGTAGACCACGCTGGTGTTCGCCGCGGCCGAGCCCACCATTCCGATGGCCGCGACGATGGAGGTCACCGCCTTGACCAGAATCGTCGAGATGAAACCGTGCCGCTCGACCACGCGCACGCCGTTCATCTGGAAGGGAGCCACGCCGTCGGCGCGCACCGTGCCTCCGAACCCGAACACGTAACTGCCCTGGTAGTAGAGCCCCGCGCCGAGCAGCCGGGTGCCGTTGAACCACGCGCGGTTGGCGCCGTAAGCGAAGGCGCTGGTGACGAAGGGTTTGCTGACCTCGGGTACGGCCACCGGCTCGAGCTTGGCGGCCGCGGGCGCGTCAGCTTGGACCGGCGGGGGCGCCTCAGTCTCAGGCGTCGTCACGGCGGGCACTTCAGGGGTCGTGGCGTCGGACGCTGCGGGCTCGAGCCCCGCCAGCGCCGGGAGCGAGATCGTGAGCACCAGCAGCGTCACGGTGAATTCGAGAAGAAAAGAGCGCATCACGGGTTCGAGAACTCGAGGTGACCTGAGAACGAAGCCGAGCCGTTGGAGCCTCGGAGGGTGACATTGGTGAACGCGAGTCGCACCCGGGTCGCGGTCAATGACTCGACCTGCACCAACACCGTCGCCTTGAAGTCGCGGACCCGGCCCGGCAATCGTTCGCCGAACTCGCGGTACACCAGACTCACGCCCGCGCTCTGTCCCTCGACGAATTGAACCGACAGCGCCTGCATGAACACCGAGCGCTCGACCGCATCGAAGCCGACGCCTGTGCGCATCGAGAAGAGCGCCACGAGCGAGTTGGTCGGAGCACCGATGAGCTTCCCGGCGGTGGCGGTCGCGTGCAGTGGCTCGGTGAAGCCGCGGTAGTCGGCCGCAGGGGTGATCGCGAGCACGGCATCGCCGCCGACCCATACCTGCCGGGTGCCCACGGTGCCTTGCGCCGAAACGTTGAGGTCGGCCACGCCTTCGGCGACGCCGGTCACCCGGCCGGTGGAATCGACCGTGAGTACGCCCGCGTCGCTCGTGCTCCAGTCGAGCACTGGCTGGGGCATCACGGCGATGCCGTTGCCAGCGAGGGCCGTCGCGGATGCGGGGAGCTGGCAACCCACCGGCATCGCGCTGAAGACGTCGACCAGGCCGATGCTGGTCTTGAGCTCGAGCTTGAAGGTGGAGAACACCGCAGCGCCACCGTCAGCGAGATTCGGTGGCGCTTCGATGGTCGGGCACGAGGTGAACTCGGTGCTGAAGACCCCCGCGTCGAGCTCCGCAGGGCCCGCGTCGACAGCCGGGACCGGCTCGGCGAACTTCTCGGGAAATTCGAACGGCGCACAACTGCAACCCAACAGGAGCGACCCGAATATCAGGGTTCTCCATGACCACCTTCGCATGCGCGCCACATAGGCTGCGGGCGAGCCGTAGACGAGTGGGTCTGCGAATACCTCGGGGTCAAGGGCACTTGGCGACTGCAATGATCAGATCGTCGACGGCGGCGAACGGGGCGCCGAAGCTGTCGAACGAACTCCAGGTAAACGAGCTAAGGCAGTCAGGCGGGAAGTACAGGTCGCAGCCGTAGATCAGGTTCGAGGTGGCCTCGCCGTTTCCGTCACCGCGAACGGTCATCGAGTCTGCTGCGCCTTGGAGCCCGACCCAGAGCGACTGACTGGTGGCGAAAGTGACGGGGCTGGTCAGCGCCACCACTTGGTACGTTCCGTTCGAGGTGAACACCTGGGACGTGCGTTGCGCGCCCGGAACCCCGAACGAGTCGTCGTAAATGCGAATGGTATAGGTCTGAGGCGCCTGCCCCAGCACCCGTCTGCAGCGAGCCGCCGCTACACGCGGTGACTGAGCGGAAGCAGGCGCCCACGCCACACGTGAGGTTGGCGATGCCGTCGTCGATCGACCCGTTGCAGTTATCGTCGACGGTGTTGCAGATCTCCGCGGTCGGAAGCACTTCGCCCACGCAGTTGCCGAATGAACCGCCCGAACAACTCTCAGCCCCGTCTCTGCACCGGCCGATGTTGCGCGTCGAGGCCGGCGTGCCCGAATAGCAAACGCGCGTGATCGCCCCGCCGTCAGCCTGCTCGTCCTTCACGCCGTTGCAGTTGTCTCGAGCAACCCCTGAGGCTTCCCGCAATTGCACGCGCTGAGGGCGAACGCTGACGACGAGATCAGAATCAAGAGTGGTCGGCGCATGGAGTGGGGGACCCGTTTTCCCCAACGGGTGAGAAAGAGGATGGCACAAGCGACCCACCCCCCGTCAGGGGCTTGCATCGCTCCCACACCGCGGCTTGAGTCCGCGCCTCTCTTTCTACCCCTCCGAGGAACTCCGACATGGCCATCAGCAAAGTGCAGACGCAGCAGGTCTCGACCCCGCGCCCCGCCGCTCCCGCGAAGCCCAAGGCCCCTGCGGCCCCGGCTGCGCAGACCGCCGCGGCCGGCTGGAGCGCCGGCGCCAACAAGGCCAGCTCGCTGAAGATCACCCACGCGGCCCTCGACGAGGGACCCAAGATGCTCAAGACGGTGGCGTTGCCCAAGGGCTACACCGCCGAGCTCAAGAGCCTCGAGCAGAAGGAATCGGACACGGTGCACGGCACCCAGGTGACCCTCGAGCAGAGCAGCACCCAGCTCAACATCACCGGTCCCGGCGGGAAGAAGTTCTCCGTCGGCGACAACGCGAAGACCTTCAAGGAGACCGCGAAGGAATGGCGCTCCGAGGTCGACGCCGCCAAGAAGGCACCCAAGGAAGAGTACATGCAGCTCGGCTGGGACAACGGGGCCAGCGTCACGGGCCTGGGCACCGCGGGCAAGCTGTTCAGCGTCTCTGAGTCGGGCAGCTCGTACACGGGCGGCGCGCACCCCAACAACTTCAGCGGCGTGGCTACCTACGACGCCACCACGGGCAAGCAGGTGAAGCTCGATTCCCTGCTCTCGCCCAAGCAGATGAACGATCTGGTCAACGACGTCGACGCGCGCCTCAAGAAGATGCAGGGCCCCGATGACATCGGCTCGGAGGCCTTCGGCGCCGGCGACAAGCCGCGCCTGCGCGAGCTCATCAACAGCAACTTCGCCCTCACGACCGACAAGGCCGGCAAGGTGAAGATCGATCTCGCGTGGGACTCAGGCATTCACGCGCTGGGCGGCGTGATGGCTCACATCACCCTCGAGGCGCCCACCGACGCCGCGTTCAAGAAGGCCGCGGGCATCGAATAAGCAGCGCCTCCTGAAACGCCAAACGGCGTGCTCCCTGCTCGGGGGCACGCCGTTTTGCTTTGCACCACGTCAGCCTTTGAATCAGGCGACGGGCGTCTGCTTCTTGCCGAGGTCCTGCACGAACTGCTGCGCCATCGCCTGGTGCTTGGCGTCGTCGAGGCGCTCGTTGAGCAGCTTCTCGGCGATCGCGATCGACAGCTTGGCGGCTTCGGCCTTCAGCTCGGCGACGGCCTTGATGCGCTCGTCGGTGATGGCGCGCTGCGCGTCGGCCTTGAGCGAGTCCGCTTCCTGGCGGGCCTTGTTCATCAGCTCCTCGCGGAACTTTTCCATGTCAGCCTGGGTCTTGCGAACCGCGTCGGCCGCTTCCTGGCGGGCGCCGGCGATCGCCGTCTTCTGCTCACCAAGCAGTTTCTCGGCCTCGGCGCGCTCACGCTTGGCGCTCTCGATGGCGTTGGTGATGTTCTTCTCACGGCCTTCGACCGCCGACAGCAGCGGGCCCCACGCGAAACGGCGGAGGATGAAGAGCACGATGATGAAGGTGATCCACGTCCAGATGATGAGGCCGGGCTTCACGTCAGTGAAGCTGTTGGAGGCGAGGATGAGCAGGTTCATGGTGTGTTCCTTGTGACGTGTTCCCTTGCCCTCTCCCCCGAAGGGGAGAGGGAAGGAGTGATGCAATTACTTGAGGGCCAGCAGGATGCAGATCACGAGGGCGAAGAACGTCGCGCCTTCGATGAGACCTGCGGCGACGATCATCGCGCCGCGGATGTCGCCACCAGCGGACGGCTGACGGGCGATACCATCCATCGCCGAGGCGGCGAGCTTACCGATGCCGTTGCCGGCACCGATGATGGCGAGACCAGCGCCGATACCGGCGCCGAGGTAAGCGAGCATTGCTGAGGTGAGGTTCATTACGGTTCCAGCTTTCGTTGTGTGACCCACTTCTCGGGGGGGCCGTGGTGCTGTCCCATCGGGTACTACCTCCAACGCGGTGACTCCACCGCGGGGTTCTGTTCGCTCAGGTCAACTCAGTGAGCGTGATCGTCTCCGTGCGCGTGGTGACCCATCGCGACGCCCTGGCCAATGAAGAGGCTGGTGAGCAGGGTGAAAAGGTACGCCTGAAGAATGCCGACGAAGATCTCGAGGCAGAAGATCGCCACCGTCAGCGGCAGCGCGACCGCGGCAGCGCCGATGGTCCACACGAAGATGAGCGAGAGCAGGAAGAAGACGACCATGTGCCCACCGAGCATGTTCGCGAACAGACGAACGAGCAGCGCGAAGGGCTTGGTGAACAGGCCGATGATCTCGACCGGAATCATGATGGGCCAGAGGAACGCAGGCACGCCGCCGGTGAGGTGCTTGAGATACCCGCCCAGGCCCGCGGCGCGAATGCCGGCGACCTGAATCAAGATGAAGGTGAAGATCGCCAGCGCGGTGGTCACGGTGACCACGCCGGTCGCCGCGAAGAAGCCGGGAATCAGCGCCAGCCAGTTCATCGCCAGAATGAAGAAGAAGAGCGAGGTGAGGTACGGGGTGTAGCGCTTGCCCTCTTCCTTACCGAGGTTGGGTACCGCGATCTCGTCGCGCACGAACAGCGCGAGCACTTCGATCAGGTGCGCCATCAGGCCCTTGGGCACGCCGTTCTGATCACGTTTGCGACCGAGGAACAGCAGCGCGAACAGGACGCCGCAGGCGAGCCACATCATCAGAATCGCCTTGGTGGGGCGCAGGTCCCAGCAGCCGTTCAGGAACAGGCCCAGCGAAGGGAAGCTCTCGAAGCCCGCGGGGCCGTGACCCGAACAGGCGCCCGGCGTGCGCTCGAACTTGAGGAAGCTGAAGGCCTCGGCGATGTGAATGGCCGGCAGGTGGTACGGCGGGAAGGGAATCTCGAGCTCGAACTCGGTGTCGTCCGCCACGTGGTGGAGGATGAACTCGGCCGTTTCCTTCTTCTTGTCGACCGGGCCCGAGGGCTCGGCGTGTTCGTCGTGCTCTTCGTTGGCGAACGAGGGGACGGCGAAGAGCGCGACGAGGATCAGAACCAAACGCTTCATGAGATCACCTTGGTGCTGGAGCCCGAGAGCAGGCTGCGCGTCTCGAGCGCCTGCTGACCCAGAGAGACGACGAAGAACGCGATGACGAAGGCCATCGCAGAGAGTGACTCGTCTTGCCGGAGCACGACCGCGCCCAGGGCGACGGCGAGCAGACGAATCATGAAAGACAGGCCCTGCGCGGTCATCAGCGCCTTGAGCGCCGCGTTGCCGGTCAGCCCACGGCCGAGCACGGTCTTGAGCACCATGGTCACCGCGCCGGCGGCGGAAGCGATGAGCGCTCCCAGCAACGCCGACGTGTGGCTGCTCGCGTCCATCGGCAACACCAGGGCCAACGTGGCGACGACGCCGCCGAACGCGAGGCTCAAGGGGAGCATGGTGGAGAGAGACTTCATGGCTTCTTTTCGCGCTTCTGTTCTTCCATCAACCGGTTGGCGGTCCTGATGAAGGCGTAGAAGCCGACCGCGCTTCCACCCATGCCGCCGATGATCAGGCCCCAGGGCCCGATGCCCAACCACCTGTCCAACCCGTAACCCGCCGCCACTCCGAACAACGCAGACCCCGTGAACTGCCACACCGCGCTCAACCATGGCTCGGCCGCTCGGACTGATTTTGCGAGCGCTGAGAGGTCTTCGTCGGGGTCCTTCAAGCGCGCGCCGCGTACCAGACGACCCCTGGGGGTACAACGCAAAAACTGAAGCCCACCCGGACGGATCATGAGGCAGGCTTTTTTGATGAGGGCGTTTGCCTTCCGCCCTCACTTTGAGGACTTTTGTTGCTCCTTCCAGCCCGTGGACGTACTGCCGAGCGCCATGAAGCTGCCTTCGAAGGTGATGCTCGGTTTTGGCGGGGTGCTGGTGCTCATTCAGCTCGTTCGCCCGACCCAGGCCAACCCTCCGGTGACGGGGCCGATTCAGACCCCGCCCGAGGTGATGACGCTCTTGAAGCGCTCCTGCTGGGACTGCCATTCGAACGAGACGGTCTGGCCCTGGTACTCGCAGGTGGCGCCGATGTCGTGGCTGGTGGCCAAGGACGTGAAGGACGGCCGCCGGCACCTCAACTTCTCGGAATGGCAGGGCTACGAAGAGGGCCGCAAGCTCAAGAAGCTCAAGGAGATCGGCGAAGAGGTCGAGGAGGGCGAGATGCCGATGGAGATCTACCTGCCGCTCCACCCCGAAGCGAAGCTGACCGCGGCCGAGAAGACGGTGCTGGTGGAATGGGCGAAGAGCGCGCCTTCAGCCACGCCGTGAGCTGAGCTCTCGCAGCGAGCTTAGACGGGCCGCGTAAGCTCGTAGACGCCGACAGGCCGCTCGGGTGGCTTGATGCCGACCGTCCACTTGCTCATGGTCACGCGCCAGCCGCCTGCTTCCAGTTCCTCGAGGAACGGGAGGCTCGCCTTTCGGAACGGATCGGCGAGGAGCACGGTCCCGCCTGCCGCAAGGTTCGATTCGAAGATGTGCCGCAGGTGCGCGTGCATGAAGTCGGCGTAGAGAACATCGGCCGCGATGATGAAGTCGTACAGGCTGTGGTCTTCCCACGCCGTCCAGTCCGCGGCGCTGTGTTCGATCGCCGTGAGGCCGTTCTCTTTCGCGTTGAGCTTTGCCACGTGCAGCGCGACTTCCTGCCGCTCCGTCTGCACCACCCGCGCGCCGAGCGAAGCCGCGACGATCCCCGGCAGACCGGTTCCCGCTCCGAGCTCGAGCACGCGCTTTCCGCTGAGCGGGCGGGAGGCGACCTCGTGGGCGAGCGCGATCGCCGAAGGCCAGAGCACGATGCCGTACGGGAAACGCGATTGCTCGCTGTTGAGGAGCTGCTGCTCGTCTTCGATGCTGATGATCGCTCCGGCATGGAGGATCCTCCACGCTCGATCACCCAGGCGCAGGTGGTACGTCTCGAGGACGACGTCGCCTGCGGTGGTGCTGAGCACGTTCGTCATGAGCTGCACGACAAGGCGCTGCAGCCCGGCTTCGAGCGCGCCCACTCAGGCCGCTTCTGCGCGAACTTCTCCTGGCCCGGCTGTTCGCTGAAGGGATGCCGCAGCACCTCGAGCAGCGTGGTGATGCCGCTCGGATCTCCCGCATGCGCGGCGTCGATCGCTTCCTGCGCGAGGTAATTGCGCAGCACGTACTTCGGGTTCACCGCGTTCATCCGCTCAGAGATCACCTGCGTCGCCGCGTCTTCCTCGCGCGTTCGCAGCCACCACTTCTGCAGCCACTCCAGCCCCGCGCGCAGGTGGGCTTCGGGAGCGGGCTTGTAGAACGCCTCCTTCAGCACCTCGGGGAACACCGTCGGTGACGCGCCCTTCACCACTTCACCGAGCCCCCGATAGAAGATCGTCATGTCCGTCTCCTGCTCGGAGAGGAACGAGAAGAGCTCCCACGTCAGCTCGATGGTGTGCGCCTGCGGCGAGAGCCCGAGCTTGGCGGTGTTGCGGCGCGCGGCCTCGGCCTCGAACGTTTTCTGGTACGCGACCAGCGCGTTCTCCACCAGTGACTCGTCGTCATTGAGCAGCGGCAACAACGCGACCCCGAGCCGCTCGATGTTCCACAACCCGATGCGCGGCTGATTGCCGAAGCGATACCGGCGCTGCTCAGCGTCCGTGGTGTTCGGAGTCCACGAAGGATCGAAGTCGTCGACCCAGCCGTAAGGCCCGTAGTCGATGGTGAGCCCGAGCATCGACATGTTGTCGGTGTTCATGACGCCGTGCACGAAGCCCACCGCCTGCCACTGCGCCATCAGTCGCGCGGTGCGCTCCGCGACCTCGACCAGCAACTGCGCAACCGAGTCGAGCTGCGGGAAGTAGTGCTTGAGGGTGAAGTCCGCGAGCTTGCGAAGCAGCGGCACGTCTTCGCGCGAAGTGCACAGCTCGAAGTTGCCGAAGCGCAGGAAGCTCGGAGCGACGCGGCAGACGATCGCGCCCGGTTCCGGGGCAGGGTGGCCGTCGTAGAACATGTCACGCACCACTTGGTCGCCGGTCTGCACCAGCGAGAGCGCGCGGGTGGTGGGCACCCCGAGGTGATGCATCGCCTCGCTGCAAAGGAACTCACGAATCGACGAGCGCAGCACCGCGCGGCCATCTCCCCGGCG
>JAYVNA010000854.1:0-24586 GCA_043758715.1 Archangium sp. | reverse complement strand
GCTCCGAGAGGAAGTGGCGATCGTGCGAGACGAAGATCATCGACCCTTCGAAGTTGCGCAGCGAGTCGATCAGCATCTCCTTGGTGGTGAGATCGAGGTGGTTGGTGGGCTCGTCGAGCACCAGGAGGTTCGGCGGGTCGAACAGCATCAGCGCCATCACCAGGCGGGCCTTTTCGCCGCCTGAGAGCACGCGCACGATCTTGTCGACTTCGTCTTTCTGGAAGCCGAACGCGGCCGCCAGCGAGCGCAGGGTGCCTTCGCTGCTGCGGGAGAACGCATCGACCAGGGTCTGCCAGACGGTCTTCTGCCCATCGAGTAGGTCCATCGCGTGCTGGGCGAAGTAGCCCATCTTCACCGAGGCGCCGACGACGACGCTGCCGGTGTCGGGCTTCGTCTCTCCGGCGATCATCTTGAGCAGGGTCGACTTGCCGGCGCCATTGATGCCCATCACCGCCCAGCGCTCCTTGCGGCGCAGGAGGAAGTCGAAGTTCTTGTACACCACCAGATCGCCGTAGGCCTTGTTGACCCCGGTGATCTTCGCCACGTCTTCACCGGAGCGCGGCGCGGGCTTGAACTCGAAGGCCACCTTCTCGTGGCGGCGGGGCGGCTCGACGCGATCGATTTTTTCCAGCTTCTTCACGCGCGACTGCACCTGGGCGGCGTGGGAGGCGCGTGCCTTGAAACGCTCGATGAAGGCGAGCTCCTTCTTGAGCATCGCCTGCTGGCGCTCGAAGGTGGCCTGCTGCTGCTGATCGGCGAGGGCCTTCTGCGCCACGTAGTACTCGTAGTTGCCGGCAAACGTGGTGAGCACGCCGCCATCGATCTCGATGATCTGGTTGCACACCCGGTTCAAGAACTCGCGATCGTGCGAGGTCATCAGCAGCGCGCCGTCGAAGTTCTTGAGGAAGTTCTCCAGCCAGATGAGCGACTCGAGATCGAGGTGGTTGGTGGGCTCGTCGAGCAGCATGGCGTCGGGCTTCATCAACAAGATGCGCGCCAGCGCCACGCGCATCTTCCAGCCTCCCGAGAGCGCGCCCACGTCGCCGTCGACCATCGACTCGCGGAAGCCCAGGCCAGCGAGGATCTCGCGGCAGCGGCCTTCGAGCGCGTACCCGCCGAGCTCGTCGAAGTGCGCCTGCACCTCGCCGAAGCGCTCGATGTTCTTCTCCATGTTGTCGGCCTGCGCGGGGTCGGCCAGCGCGTGCTCGAGGGTCTTCAGTTCATGGGCGACGTCAGCGACGGGGCCGGCGCCGGCGAGGGTCTCCTCGAGCACCGTGCGGCCTTCCATGTCGCCCACGTCCTGGCGGAAGTAGCCAATGGTGACGCCGCGATCCATCGAGACCTGGCCTTCGTCAGCCGTCTCTTCCTTCATCACGCAGCGGAAGAGGGTGGTCTTGCCCGAGCCGTTGGGGCCCACGAGGCCGACCTTCTGGCCGCGGTTGAGGGCGGCGGAGGCCTCGATGAAGAGGATCTGCTGGCCGTGCTGCAGGGAGATGTTGTCGAAACGGATCACGGCGCGCGCAATGACACACCCTCGGCCGCTTGCCTACGGCCGTTCGAGAGCAGGTGATTCAGCCGGTCAGCGGCCCTGGAGCGCCACCGCGGCGTCGTGGCTGAGCAGACTCGAGGGCGGAAGGTCGGCCAACGCCTCTTCGAACAGCGTGCGTTGCCGCGGGTCTCTGCGGCCGACCGCCCGAGCCAGCCAGTACGCGGTGGCTCCGTGTTCGGGGCCGCGTTCCTTACGCAGCGCCAGGGCCTGCTCGAGGGCCCTTCTCGCGCCCGGCACGTCGTTCGACATCAACTTCGCTTCGCCCAGGCCCGTGAGGTTGTAGGCGAGGTCCAGGTGTTGCTCACCCTGGCGCGCGCGGCGAATTCCCAACGCGCGTTCGTCGATCGCGATCGCCTCGGCCCACCGTTTCGCCGCTCGCCGCGCCTGCGCGAGGTTGGTCAGCGAGATCGCCACGGTGAGGGAATCATTGCCGGTGCGCTGTTCCTTGATTTCGAGCGAGCGGGACAGCGCCCCTTCGGCCGCCGAGAGATCTTCGAGATCGAGCAGCAGCGCGCCGAGGTTCGTCAGCGTGACGGCCACCGGCAGGCTGTCTTTCCCGAACGCGGCTTCCTTGATGCGGAGCGCGCGCTCGAGCGCTCGCCGGGCGCCCGTCGGTGATCCTTGCGCCTGCAGCACGTTGCCCAGGTTGTTGAGGGTGTCGGCGACCTGCGGGTGGGTGGCGTCGAGCGCGAGCTCTTCGATGGCCAGCGCCTGCTCGTACTGCGCGCGCGCGTCGTCGAGCCGCCCCATCATCTTGAACGCGGTGCCGAGGTTCGAATGCGAGCGCGCCACCAGCGGGTGATTTTCGCCGAGCAACTCGCGCCGCAGCGACAACGCGCGCTGATGCGCCTCGACCGCGGCGGGGTACTGGCCCCGGTAGTACGCGAGCACTCCCTGGTTGTTGGCGAACGAGGCTTCGAGCTCTGGCGGCTTGCCGACCCGATCGAGCGCCGCGCGCGCGAAACGAACCCAGCGATCGGCGTCGATCTGATTGGCGCCCACCGCCGCGAAGCCGATGCGCTCGACCCAACCGCGCGCCTGCAGTTCGTCATCGAGCCCGATCTCGGCCGCGAGAATCGACTCTTCCACCAGGGTGTCGGCGGCCTTCGCGTCACCGGTGCGCATCTTGGCGATCGCCATCCACAACCGGGCTTCGGCGTAGGTGGTGTCGTCACCCGAGGCGCTCGCCTTGGCGGCCAGCTCCGAGGCGAGCGCCAGCGCATCGGGGTACTTGCCCGCATCGACGCGCGCCTTCACCGCCGAGAGCTGAGCGCGGGTGGTCTCACCCTCGGGCGTTCGGCGGGCCATGGGCGCGATCGAGCGGCACGAGGGCAGGGGAGCGAGCGCACCCGCCGTCGTCACCGCGCGCTCCACCACGTCACCGTCAGCGTGGGTGAAGAGCTGCGTGGTCGCTTCGAGATCAGACAGGCGCCGGCTGAGGCAGACGATCTCCTGGCCGAGCTGCTCGTCGTTGCGCTCGAGGCTTCCTTCACAGGCCGCGCGCCGCATCGTCAGCCACTGCGCGCTGTACAGATCGAGCCGCGTTTCGACGTCGCGCCAGGCCGCGGTGGCCCAGGGTTTCTGGGTCGCTTCGAACGCCGCCTGCACCGAGCGCTTCACCTTGGGATCCCACACGCCGGTGAGCCGCGTCTCGACTTCGGCACAGCGGGTGCGCGCGCGGTACGAGGCCAACCCTGCGAGCCCTGCCGCGAGCACTGCCAGCGCCGCCACCGACGCGTACGCCAGGCCCTGTTCACGGCTCGACTTGCGCCGCCCCAGCTGCACCAACAACGCGCGCATGGTCTGAAAGCGTTCGTTGGGCTCGTTGCGAAGACCCTTGAGGAGGATCTGGTGGATTCGCTTCGGAACCTTGGTGTCTTTGGGCGGCGGGAGGACGTGGTTCTCGCCGATCTCGACCGCGAGCGCTCCGGGGGTTGCCCCTTCGAACGGGCGGAACCCATAGAACGCCTCGAACAACGCCACGCAGAAGCCGAACTCGTCCGAGCGGAAGTCGGTCGCCCGGCCGTGCAGGGCTTCGGGTGACATGTACGCCGGCGTGCCCAACATCGCGCCGGGGCTGGTGATCGAGCGGGGCAACGTCGCGCCGGCTTCCTTCTTCTTCGCCGCCTGGCCGTGCGCGAGCCCGAAGTCCATCACGCGCACCCGGCCCTCCGATCCGACGATCACGTTGTCGGGCTTGAAGTCGCGGTGCGTGATCCCCTGACCGTGGGCGGCGACGAGGCCTTCAGCCGCGGCGAGGAACACCTCGAGGGTCGCCTGCCAGCTGGGCCGCGGTTTCTGCTCGAGCCACTGCTTGAGGGTGCGGCCTTCGGCGAACTCCATCGCGAGGAAGATGCGATCGCCGGCGACGCCGACGTCGTGCACCGTCACCACGTTGGGGTGCGAGAGCTTCGCCAGCGACTGGGCTTCGTGCAGCAGGCGGCGCTTGAGTTCTTCGCCCAGCTCCGAGCCTTCGAAGTCGGGGCGCAGCACCTTCACCGCGACCTTGCGATCGAGCACCGGGTCCCAGGCTGAGAACACCTCGCCCATGCCGCCCGCGCCGAGCCGATCGAGGATCACGTAGCGATCGAGCGCCTCGCCCTTCTCGATGCCGCTGATGGTGCTGACGGCTTCGCGCTCGCCGGAGACGTGCGTGTCTTCAAGGCCGGGCGGGGTGTCGAGCCTGGCTGTACCCGGCGTGACCGGGGTCTCCCGGCTGTGGCGCCGGCGGCGCGCCGCAGGAGAGTCGTAGTTCGTCTGGTTCAGCCCCGAGTTCTGCAGCGCCATCGGGAGGTAGCGGGCCTGGCAATTCGCGCAGCCCCGAATGTGCGCGGAGAGCTCGGCACGGTCGCCCGCATCACCCACGCCGCGGGCGAAGGCCTCGAGCGTCGAATCATCTGGGCAGGAGGTGGGCACGGGCGCGCCACTCTACCTTCGGGGGACAGCAGGGCCGGAATCTTTGGCTCTCGTCTCCGGAGGATTTCGCGTGGAGCTTCCACGCCCCATCCCGCGATTCGCTGAGTTCGCCGTGGTGGCGCGAGCAGTGCCGCCCGGTTGTGCAGGGCGCGGCCCGTGCTCTGGCCTGCGTCTGCAGGTCTCAACTACGATGGAGGAGCGTTCGATGGCGCAGTCTCAGACGTACGCGACGAAGCAGGAGGTTGAAGTGCTGAAGACCGAGCTCAAGCGGCTGTCGGTGCAGGTGACGGTCCTGTCTGAACGGATCGACGCATTCTCCGACCAGGTCGATGCCCGCTTCGCTGCGGTGGACGCCCGCTTTGACGCGGTCGACGCCCGTTTTGACGCGGTCGATGTCCGCCTGACCCGCCTCGAGGACGGCTTCGTGAAGATGAGCAAGGAGATCGCCGATGGGCACGCCGTCCTGCTCTCCGCGATCTTGAAGCTGGGGCCGCGCTGACCGGATACCTTCCGGCGGTGACCGACATCAAGACGCTCCGCCTCGCTTCCCTGCAGCTCTCGCCCGAGCGGCTCGAGGGCTTCATCACCTACCAGCGCACGCTGTTGACCGAGTTGGCCCGCGCCCCCACCACCGACTGGAGCGGTCGCTACGCCTTCGCTCACGGCCGGGCCCTGGCCGCCTGCCAGCTCGATTTGCATGAACTGGGAAAGATCAAAGCGATGGTGGGCGACTTCTGTGGCCGGCGTTCGGCCGTGCTGCAGGTGAAGGAGCGCCTGACCACCATCAGCGACACGCCCAAAGACGTTCAGATCGCCGAGAGGGCAAAGAAATCGCTCCCCAAGATCGAAAACCTGGCGCCCATCGCCGACCGCTACGGAGCTGACGCCTTGACGCTGTTGCAGGCCAGAGAGCCCGAACTGCTGCAGCTTCATCGCGAGCTCGCCCGGCAGGAAGGCACCGGCCACCTGCACCCGGGCAGTTGACCTCTTGTCTCGCGCGTCGTTCCGCTGCTAACGCCGCCTCACCATGAAGCGCTATTTCATTCACACGTTCGGTTGCCAGATGAACGTGAACGACACCAACCGCATGGGCGAGGCCCTCGCCTCGATGAACTACGCGCCGACGCCGGTGGTGGAGAACGCCGATCTCATCATCCTCAACACCTGCTCCATTCGTGAGAAGGCCGAGGACAAGATGTTGTCGTGGCTGGGCCGTTACCGGCAGGTGAAGCTGCAGCGCGGTGCCCTGATCGGCGTGGGCGGCTGCGTCGCTCAACAGGAAAAGAAGAAGATCCTCGAGAAGGTCCCCTACGTCGACTTCGTCTTCGGCCCCGACGCCATCGGCAAGCTGCCGGAGATCGTGGCGCGCTGCGAGACCGAACGCGTGCGCGTGGTCGAGACCGCCTGGGTCGATTCCGAGAGCTACGTCTTCCCCCAGGCCGACCCGAAGAGCTCGCTGGGCAAGACCACCGAGTTCGTCACCGTGATGAAGGGCTGCGACAACGTCTGCAGCTTCTGCGTGGTGCCTCACACCCGCGGCCGTGAAGTGAGCCGGCCCTTCACCGAAGTGCTGCAGGAAGTCGCGCGCCTGACCACCGTGGGCGTGCGCGAGGTGACCCTGGTCGGGCAGAACGTGAACAGCTACCTGGGCGGCATCTCGTTCGCGCAGTTGCTGCTGCGTACCGCGCAGGTGCCGGGCATCGAGCGCGTGCGCTTCACCACCAGCCACCCGCACGATCTCTCTGACGAGCTGATCGAAGCGTTCCGGGTCGAGTCGAAGATCATGTCGCACTTCCACCTGCCGGTGCAGAGCGGCAGCAACGAGGTGCTGGTGCGCATGAAGCGCGACTACACCATCGCGAACTACCTCGAGCGCCTCGCCAAGCTGCGCGCCGCCCGCCCCGGCATCGCCGTCACCACCGACATCATCGTGGGCTTCCCCGGCGAGACCGACGAAGACTTCGAGAAGACCTTCGCGCTGTGCGAGCAGGCGCAGTTCGATGGTCAGTTCGCCTTCGTCTATTCGCCGCGCCCCAAGACCGTCGCCGGCCTCAAGGAAGACGAGTGGGGTCCGGTGCCGCACGAGGTGAAGGTGAAGCGGCTCGAGCGCCTCAACGCCCTGCAGAAGCAGATCAGCGTGGGCGTGATGGCGCAGTCGGTGGGAAGCACCGTCGAAGTGCTCGTCGAAGGCACCTCGCGCACCAACGAAGCCCGCCGCATGGGCCGCACCTCGCAGAACCGCGTGGTGAACTTCGTCGGTGATGCGCCGGTTGGCGCGTTGGTCGAGGTAAAGGTCGAAGCCTCCAGCCAGAGCTCGTTCGCCGGCGTGCAGGGCAGGGTGATCTCACTGCCTTCCGTCGTGATTCCCGAGTTGACCGCCGCTCCCGCCGAGGTGTGCGTCGTCGCTTAATTTCACTCCGGACCGGGGTGTGGGGTCGTATCGTCTTGATGCTTCGCTGCCCCCCCCCTGTCCGGAGAAGACCATGAAGAAGCTGCTCGCTAGCCTCGCCGCCGTCGCCCTCGCCGTGGTCGCTGGCCTCTCGTTGTCCGCGGAAGCGGGCGGCTCGTTCAGCAAGGGCAGCTGCACCTTCAACGGTCACAAGCTCTACGGCAACATTCAGGAAGTGACCTCGTTCCCCGACGTGAAGGTGCAGGTCGTCACCTCATTCCCTGACGTGAAGGTGCAGAAGGTCACGTCGTTCCCCGACTCCTGCGGCAAGTGGAAGTTCGTCACCAGCTTCCCCGACACCAAGGTGCAGTTCGTCACCTCGTTCCCCGACGTGAAGATTCAGTACGTGACCTCGTTCCCGGGCGCGAACTGATCGCATGCTGGCGCTCTCGCTCGCGATGGTGATGGCCGCCGCCGACGTTCCGGTGGTGTCGGTGATGTACTTCGACAACGACTCGAAGGACCCCGAGTTGGAGTTCATGCGCAAGGGTCTGACCGACCTGCTCATCACCGACCTGGTCGCGTGGGAAGGCGTGCGCGTGGTCGAGCGAACGCGCCTCGAAGACGTGCTCAAGGAACTCGACTTCCAGCAGACGAAGTACGTCGACAAGGCCACCGCGGCGAAGTTGGGCAAGGTGCTCAACTCGAACTACCTCATCTACGGCTCGCTCATTCTCACCGGCAGCAAGCTCACGGTGGCCGCGCGCCTGGTGCAGGCGAACAACGGCGAGGTGATCTTCACCGTGAAGGAAGCCGACGAGCGCGACAAGATCTTCGACATCGAACAGCGGCTGGTGAACCAGCTGGTCGCGAAGATCGACGCCAAGCTGTCGGCCAGCGATCAGGCCCGGCGGAAAGCCAGGGTGCCCGACCTCGCCACCCTGGTCGCCTACGGCAAGGCGCTCGATCTCTCTGACCAGGGCAAAGTCGACGAGGCGCAGGCCGCCATGCGCGCGGTCGTCTCGAAGTCGCCCACGTTCCTGCTCGGCCGCGAGCGCCAGACCGAGCTGCTCAAGGCCTTCGAGGAGTACCAGAAGAAGAAGCAGGATCTCATCTCCGGCCAGATCGTCGAGCTGGGCAAGATGGTCGACAAGGCCCTGCAAGACGAGCCGAAGTACGACTCGCTCACCCTGGACCAGAAGCAGCGCTACCTCCTGATGCGCATGCTCAAGGGCCGCTTCCTGGCGCGGGTGATGAAGCAGTACCTCAGCAATCGCGACGAGAACTTCCGGGTCGCCCGGGTGGGCAGTGAGGGCAAGGCGCTGCTGGCGATGCGTGACTGGGCCGAGAACCAGCGCCGCTTGATCTCGGAATACGCGCGCGGCCAACGCCAACACGCGACCGTCTCCAACGGCATCAGCTACCCCGCATCGCTCAGCAACTACCGGCCGACCGACGATGAAGCGAAGCTGATTCAAGACTCGAAGATCGGTGACGCGAGCCTCAAGGGCCAGGACGTCGAGACGCTCGCCGAGTTCGTGCTCAGCGGTCGCGCCGACGACGGCACCTGGTTCACCGTCGCCCCCACCCTCGGCGCGGCCGACCCGAAAGAAAAGAAGGCGATCACCGAGGCGGTGGATCTCGAGATCAAGAACGCGCTCACCGCTCACGCCGCCGGTGACAAGTGGGCCGAAAACCGCGCGTCGCGAATGCTCGAGTTCAAGGCGAGCGTCGCGGTCAGTGAAGGCGATCTCGATTCGGCCATCGGCAGCTACCAGCAGATTCTCGACGCCTTCCCCACCGGCTCGCGTTCTTCCTGGGTGGAGGGCCGCATCAAGGAGTTGCTGGAGGGGCGCACCAACGACATGCGCGATCTCGAGAACTACACCGCCGCCATCAAGACCTGCGACGACATGAAGATCCGCATGTCTCACGACCTCATGCGCAAACGCATGCTCAAGAGCGGCCTCAAGGCCCTCGACGAGTACGCCGCCGACATCGAGAAGGCCTGCCTGCCTGCCACCAAACGAACCGTCAGCGCCTTCGCGCAGATCTACGGGTACCTGGCGCACGATGCCGCCACGCACGACGACTGCGATCGCTACCGCGCCTTCTACAAGAAGTACCTCGAGGTGAACGGCTCGGTGTCCGAGATGATGTCGTGGGCCAAGCACTACCCCTGGTGTGAGCTGGGCCCCCTGACGAAGGACGTCACCTGGATGCGCGCCACCCTCGACCGCGGGTGGACCTTCGACATGGATCGCAACCTCAACTCGATCCTCTCGAGCGATCAGAAGGTGCTCTTCATCAACGGCAACCAGGAGCACGCGATGGTGCCCGACGGCCAGCCCGAGTCGTTCGATCTGCGCCTCGAGAAGCAGAAAGACGGCGGGTTCAAGTGCGTGACCGGCCGCTGGCGCCGCTACTGGGGCACGTACATCGAGGGCACCTGCAAGGTGACGCTCACCAAGATGGCGCCCAACGAGAACGGCCCCGGCTTCGACGAAGGCACCTTCGAGGTCGACTTCAAGAGCGTCGAGATGGCCAACGGCATGAAGGGCAACGTCGAACTCACCAAGGGCGAGTTCCGCGCGCGCCGGCAGTAACTACCGTTTTCTCGACGAGACCAGGCGCAGCACGATCACCGCGCCGAACACCAGCACCGAGAAAAACGCGGTGTAGAGCACGAAGAGAATCCAACCGCCGGTGGTCCAGGGCAGGCCGAGCCGCAGGTCCATCTCGTTGAACTGCGCGCCCGAGAAGAAGCCCGAGGCGATCGTGATCGGCAGGAAGACGAACAGCATCACCCCCACCATCGCCTCGAAGCGCTGCTTGCGGTACTCGTCGAGCTCGGTGGTCTGCTCGCGCAACGCGGACACCGTGTCTGCCATGCCGTGCAGCTCGCGCCACGCGTCGTAGCGCCAGTTGAGCTCAGGCGAGTCGGACACCCGCGCGTACCAGAGCGAGTTGGTGAACAGCATCACGTCGGCCCGCAGGTGGCGGGTGGGGGCCATCTTCTGCCAGCGCTCGGTGCGCGAGGCGCGCTCGACGGCGCCCATGCGGCGGGTGAGCTCGAAGGCCACGTAGCGCTGACCGGTGGCGAGCAGGAACAACGCGAAGTCTTGATCACGCGCGGGCGGTTCGGCGCTGTCGTCGAGGCGCAGCTCGAGCCGGGCGCCTCCGGTGGGGGTGAACCAGTGTTCGACGTCGCGCATCGCCTGAACCCTGCGCGCCGCGTCTTCCGCGTCGGAAGGAAGGTTCTCGAGGGTCGCGGGCTCCCCGCTCGCCAGCGCGTGAAACAACCCCTGCACCGAGCGTGAGCCGTCGAGCATCGTCGAGCGCGCGCGGTTGAGGCGGTAGGCGCCGAACACCAGCCAGCGCGAGTTCTCCACGGGCTCGAAGCGCGGCACCAGCGCCTTCACGCACGCGATCTCGTCGAGCGAGCCCCCTGAACCCAGCGCCGCCTGCCGGGTGCTCAGGCCCAGTAAAGTGGTGGCCTTGGTGTCGATCACCTCGACCCAGACGAGCGCGAGCTGGCTCGGGTAGAGCGAGAGGTGCACCGAACGATCACCGTCAGGCCGCTCGAAGTGCAGCACGTCGCCACCGGCGAACGACTCGGTGACCGAAGGCAAAAAGCCGTGCCGGAGCTCGGGCTGCGACATCACCGACCAGCCCTCGGCGATCAGGCTCTCGCTGGTCACCCGCTTCTTGCTGCGAAAGGGCCGGCAGAAAATGGTGCGCGACGAGGTGACGTGAACGTTCCTGCCCACGTGAAAGCGCTGCCACAGCGATTCCCAGATCTGCTCGCGGGACAGCCGCGAACCCGCGAAGGGCGGGGCGACGATGGTGCAGCGGCGCTTGGTCCACGCGTAGCCGTCGGAGTACCAGGGGTCAGCCAGGCCCCCGAGTTCTTCGGGTTGATAGGTGAAGCGCGGCTTGCCCCGCAGCCGCGGCGTGCCGTCGGGCGCCTTGTCACCTTCGATGCGGTCGAGCTGCAGCGCCAGATCGTCGAGCGTGCCCGGGCTCTCGGGGGCGATGGTGATGGTGTGGCGCCCCCAGATGTTCGGCTCGTTGGGCGCGTGCACCGCCAGCAGCTCGAACCCGCGCCCGTAGGAAGACGACTCGGTGTCGGGCCGCGCCAACAGCTTGAGCACGGTGACGTCTTGCGGTGACGAGAGGAACAACGCGTCGACCCGACGATACGCGCCGGGTTGATTGTCGACGGGGAGATCAACCTGCACCTTCCACCCCCGGGACAACTCGGCGCGGTACAGATCGGCGTCAGCCTTGAGGCGCCGCACCACCCGGTTGGGCACCAGGGTCTCGGGCACCGCCTGCAACCCGCCGAGGTCGAGCTGCAGCTCGAGCGCGCCCACCAGCAACCCCACCAGCTCGCGCGACGGGCTGCCATCGGCGGTGCGGAAGAGCTGCATCGAGGCGTAGTAGGCCGAGGCGAGCGCGCGCGCGTACAGACCGGCGATCTCGGTGCGCCCCTGCTCCCATTCGCTGACGTACTCGACCAGCGCTTCGTGACCCGGCGGCCATCTTTGATGCAGCACGCGGTACGTCGTCAGCACCGCGGCGGTGACGCAATCGAGGGTGGCGTCGTGCTGGCGGAAGGTGAGGGGCAGGGCGAGGGTGTCGAGCACCTCCGCGCTCAGCAGCACGGCCTCGGTGGTCGAGCGCAGGTTCCGGGTTCGCCACTGGGGCAACTTCCACGAGAGCATACGCGGGTGCGGCGGCAGCTCGGCGTCGCGGCTGCCCACGCCCAGGTAGAGCTCACCGTCGGCAGGTTCCTGCCCGAGCACCGTGCGTTCCCGGTTCCACCGAATCTTCTGAGGGTCGAGCAGGGCGTCGAGGGTCGCGCTCAGTGCGGCATCCATGCGTGGGCAGGAGCTTAGCTGCTAGAAGTCCGTGGCCATGATCAGACTCTCGATGCTGCTGCTTCTCTTTCTGTCAGCAGCGCCGTCGCTCGCCGCGCCCGACGCCGGCGTCAAGCCACGCATCGCGGTGCTGTACTTCGAGCCCCGCACCGATGACCCCGACATGAAGGTGTTCGCGACCGGGCTGGCCGAGCTGATGATCAACGATCTGCTCGCCACCGACGCCATGCGGGTGGTCGAGCGCGCCCGCCTCGAAGAGGTGATCAACGAGCTCAAACTGGGCGAGGGCCGCTTCGCCGACAAGAGCACCTTCGCCAAAGTCGGCAAGCTGCTGGGCACCGACTACCTCGTGACCGGTTCCATCCTCTCGGTGGGCAAGGGCAAGTTCATGCTGGTGCCGCGCATGGCGGTCTCCGAGACGGGCGAGTTCGTGCCGCTCAAGAACATTCCCTTCAGCGCCGATGACGTCCTGGCCGGGGAGCAGCAGGCAGTGGCCGACATCGCCGCGCTCCTCGCCAAGCGAGGCGCCATCACCATGGTCAACGAGCCCCCGAAGCGGAACCACCTGCTGCCGTTGAGCACCACGGTGAAGTACTCGCAGTCGCTCAAGGCGAAAGATCAGAAAGACAGAGTCGCTCAGAAGAAGCTGCTCGCTGAAGTGATCAAGGAACAGCCCGAGTTCAAGCTCGCCCAACTCGACCTGCTCTCGTTGAGGGACTGAGCCATGGCCGTCGACATCGAACCGTTGCTCAAGCAGATGGACGAGCTCGCGCCGCAGTTCGGCCGGGCGCAGGACGATCTCAAGACCCTCGTCAGCCGGGGCCGCGCGCAGGACTACAAGGGCGTGATGCAGAACGCCCGGCTGGTGCTCGAGGCCCTGCTCCGTTCGCTGGTCACCGAAGAACTCAAGCAGACGCCCGGCAAGGCGATGCTCGATGAGCTCGTCACCAGGTTCCGCCAGCAGGCCAACGCCGGCATCATTCCCACCAACGTGCTCGCACACATGAGCACCGTGCAGGCGTGGGGAAATCTCTCGGCGCACGATCACGCGGGCAGCCTCGACGACTCCGGCGTGAAGGTGGGCGTCGAAGAAGTGGTGGCGAGCCTCAACTCCCTGGTGACGATCCTCAGCTGGTATTCCGAAAAGCGTGGCCTCAGCGCAGCTCCTCCGCCCGCGAAGCTCGCCGCGGTTCCGGCGGCGCCCCCCTCGCGGCTGCCGATGTTCCTGGGCGCCGGAGTGCTCGTCAGCGCGCTCGGCGTGGGCGCCTTCTTCGGCCTCAGCAGCACGGCCCACCCCGTGAGCCCCCCGGCCGACCCCTTCGCCACGCTCGATACCGTCTACGCCACCTGGAAGGAACCGGTGCCCCCCGCGGCCTGCCGCCGGGCCGAGGATGCCGCTCAGCTGGCGAAGGTCGCCACCGACGTGCAGGCCCTCGCCCTGGTCGAGAAGCCTTCAGCCGAGGCCTCGTACCTGCTCGCGCGCGCCACCCACACGAACCTCAAACAGACCTCGCCTGCGCTGCAGCCGGCGCTGGGGTGCCCGGGGTTCGCCGCCGCGCAACACCTCGCGGGCCTGGCCGCGGTGCGTGAAGGCAAGCTCGACGAGGCGCAGAAGTTCTACGAAGAGGCCCGGCGGCTGGCTCCCGGGTGGGTCGAGAACCGCGGCGACTATGCGGCCCTGCTGGTGAAGACCGAGCAGACCGAAGCCGCCTTGAAGGAGGTCGAAGGGCTGGTCTCCGCGGCGCCCGACGACCCGGTCGCCTACCTGCTGCGCGGCATCTTGAAGCAGTCACAGGGCGACAAGACCGGGGCCGCTCGAGATCTCTGCCGGGCCGTCAAGCTGGGCTCAGGCAAGGCGCGCGCGCTCGTCGACGGCGCGGGCATTGAGTGTCCTTGAGCGCGGAAATGCAGCGCTCGTATTCCTCCGTGGTACCTTTCCGCCCATGACGGCAGCTGAAGGGCTCCGGGCCTGTGGTCTGCTCTCGGGCTTCACGGATACGGGTATTCAGATCCTCGCGGGGATCTGCAGCCCCAAGAATTACCCGAACGGCGCGCTCCTCTTTGCGGAGAACATGGTCTCCGACTCGATGTTGATCATCGGGGAAGGCCGCATCTCGCTGACCACCAAGGGCGAGCGCGGCGACCTCCCGCTGGGCGATCTGGGGCCCGGCGATTGGCTCGGGGAACTCTCACTCATCAACCCCGGCCAGCGCCTCTGCACTGCCACCGCTTCCTCGGCTGTCACCGCCTGGGAGATCCGGCAGGCCGACTTCCAGAAGCTGGTCGCCACCAAGCCCCAGGCCTGCATGAAGCTGCTGATGGCCATCTGCACCCACTTCGGGCTGAAGGTCGCCGCCAACAAGGATGCACTCCGTTCTCTCGTGGCTCGCACCTGACCCGCCCGAAAGCCCCTTGAAGGCCCTGCCTGCGTGGGTTACCTCGGCGCAATGGCCCGTCTGCTCGCGCTGCTCCTGATCCTCAGCTCTCCTGCTTTCGCCGGCTCGAAGGGTGATTGGTTTGCGAGCCTGTACACGGGCGAAGGCGTCGAGCTTCGCAATGACGAGCGGGTGTTCGCGCTCTTCGCGCTCTTCAACGCGATGGGTTTCGATCAGGGCCCCGTCACCCGGAAAGAGCCGATCCCCAAGGTGATTTACCACCCGGTGCGCCAGCAGGTTCGGGGCCGGGTGATCGGCGGCGACCCCGAGGTGCGCAAGGCGGCTGACGCCTTCTTCGATGCCCACCCGACTGCCCTGCGCCGCTACCTCTCGTACGCGATGGGCAGCGACATGCCGCCGTTCGCGGCCGGCGCGAAGGCCAAGGAAGTTCAGGAACTCAAGGGCCTCGAGCAGCTGCTCGGCAAGGCGTGGGTCGGCTGGAAGCTCGAAGAGCTGATGGGCTCGGTGCAAGGTGACTATCGCAAGGCGCTCAAGGGCTACCTGGCGGGTACCGACTTCCCGATCTCCCGGGCCCGCGCGCTCCTCAAGGTGCCGGAAGCCACCCAGACCCTCATCCTCGTCAACCTGCTCGACGCCCAGGACCAGGTTCGGGCGGTGCAGGGCGAGGCGGGGGAAGCCTTCATCATCGTCGGCCCCAGCGACGCCCCGAACGTCGAGGGCGTCATTCGCGAGTTCTCGCGCCTGTGGGTCGAGCCCGCGGTGTCGCGCCAGGTGGGCAAGTGGTCGGGTGGGGTGGCGGTGCTGCGCGAGGCCCAGATGGCCGGGGCTCCCGAGCAGTCCCTGCAGGACTACGCCACCGCCGCGATCACCACGGCCATCGCCTTACGCTCGGTGGAAGCCAACGACGCCGCCTTCGAGGCGGCCGCCGCGCGCGGTTACTTCGGAATCAAAGACATCTCGAAGCTGTTCGACGAGGGGAAGCCGCTCGACACGCTCGTCCTGGACGCCATGCAGAAGCTCGAGACCCGTCGCCCCGCGAAGAAGTGATCGGTGAAGGCATTCCTCATCGGGCTCATCGGCAGTGCCGCCGGAGTGACTGCCTACGGGCTCGTCTTTCTGGTGCTGCTGGCCGCGGGTTTCGGCCTCCCGCTCCCTGAAGACATTCCGCTCGTGATGGGCGGGGTGCTGGTGCACCGCGGCCAAGCCACCCTGTGGACGATGATCCTCGTCGGCTACCTCGGCATCATCATCGGCGACTCGATCATGTTCGGGCTGGGGCGGCGCTTCGGCTCGAAGGTCGGCGCCCAGGGGCCCGCGCCCGGCATCTTCGCCCGCATCGTCACGCCGGAAAAACGCGCGCAGGTCGAGGGCATGTTCAAGAAGCACGGCGAGAAGATCGTGATGCTCGCCCGCTTTCTTCCCGGCGTTCGCACGGTGACCTACTTCACCGCGGGCTCGGTCGGCATGCGCTACCCGCTGTTCGTGCTCTACGACTCGATCGCCGCGCTCGCGTCAGCGCCGATCTTCGTGCTGCTGGGCTACTACTTCGGCTCTGACATCGAGTCGCTCCTCGTGCGGATCGCCTCGGGCGAGCGCAAGGTGATGCTGACGCTGGTGGCGTTGGTGGTGGGCAGCCTGCTCTTCAATCGCTGGCGAGCCCGTCGCAGTGAGAAAAAAACCGCCGAAGCGCTGCTGGAAAAGAAACAGCTCGAGGTTGCCACGATCGAGCCGCCTGCTCCGCGTCAGCAGCAGCGGTGATTCAGCGGGTTCCGCGCTCGAGATAGGCGCGGATCGCCTCGAGCAGCGGCGACGGTTCGACCTCGACGCGCTTCGAAGCGAGCACCAGGCGCGGGTGGCGGCCGGTGACGTCGTAGGTCGGCAGCTCTTCGTTGCGCCACGCGGGCGCTGACGGGCGGGGGGGCATGTTACGGCTGCTCCTTCTTCTCGTACTTGCTGAGCAGGTCGTCGACCGCCTCCCGCAGGTACTCGCTCTGCGCGATGCGCGTGCGGCGCGAGAGCTCGCGGAGCTGGTCGACCTTCTGCTGCTCGACCAGCACGTGGGTGCTCACCACTTCCTTTTCAGGCTCCGCGTGGGTGGAGGTGAGGGTCGTGGCACCATTCGTCTCCAACGTACGTCCAAGCATCGTCGTGTCTTGCATGCGGGTCTCCAGGCGCTACAGGTCGCTACCAACCTGCAGCCGAAGAAGACCGTCGCTTGGCCAACACGTCAAAAAAACAGCCCTGGATGCGTGGCATCCAGAGCCGGATTTCTTCGAAGTGGCCAAGGTCGGACTCGAACCGACTACCTGCGGATTATGAGACCGCCGCTCTAACCAGCTGAGCTACTTGGCCGTGAAGGGGCGCGCCTTACATGGCCGCGCCGTATGTCGCAAGAGGTGTGTTTGACCTGATCGACGAGTGCACCGTACTCTTCTGACAACACCGTCTCCTGCATCAGGGCACACCCGGGGAAACCCCGGGGTCGCAAAACCGCGGGGCCTCACTTCGTCGCAGTCTTCGATGAAGCGGTCGGCCGTGGTCTCCGGGAGAAACGAGTGGGGCGTTGTCGAAGTCGAAGGCCCCTCGTGCCCTGAGCTGGAGACAGCGCTGTACCGGCGAAGCAGTCCGGTTGGGAGGCACGATGGGCACAGTGGCAGCAGCGGTCATTGCGATGGCGCTGACAGTGACTCCGCAAAGCGGAGGCCTTCTTTCGACTCCCCAGATCACCATCAACAACCAGGCGGGCGATCAGTTCGACCCCCACGTCGACGGCAACACCGCGGCGTACTCGAGCTCCCTCGATACCGGCACCGTGACCGGCCTGGTCGAAGAGATTCGCTACTACGACTTCCCCACCAACAAGGACTTCGCGATCAGCAACATGCTGCCTGACGGCGGCTTCGCGCACGACCTGCTGAGCGACGTCGACCAGGGCCGCATCGCCTTCACCCGCGTCTTCCCCGGCGAGCGCACGGCCATCATGCTCTTCGACACCGCGACCATGACCACCACCGAGCTCGCGCCCACCGCCGGGACCACCGCGCGCATCGGGGTGGCCCTCGGCGCGCAGACCGTCGCCTTCATCGACTACGCGCCTGCCGGCGACGGCAGCGGCGAGCTGATGGTGTTCGACCGCACGACCTCCACCGTGACCCGCATCACCAACGACAACCTCTACGACTCGAACCCGGCGGTCTCCCCCGACGGCAACGTGATCACCTGGGAACGCTGCGCGAGCTCGTCAAACTGCGACGTCTACCGGGCGGTGCGCAGCGGCTCGGGCTGGTCGATGGCCGCGATGTCCTCGTCGCTGCTCAACGAGGTGAGCCCCGACAGCAACGGCACGCAGATCGTCTTCGAGCGCGATGACCTCACCGGCCCCACCGGCAGCAACATCGTGATCGTGCCGGTGAGCGGCGGCCCCGAGACCGTGCTCGAGATTCCCGGCGAGCAATACAACCCTTCCATTCGGGGGCAGCTGGTCGCCTTCGAGAGCCGGGTGACCTTCGGCAACCCTGATCTCTTCGTGGTCGACCTCGCCACCAATAAGCTTTACCAGATCACCAACACCCCCAGCCTGAGCGAGTCGCTCAACGATCTCACCGTGCTCCCCGGCGGCGAGCTGCGGGTGGTCTGGCAGGCGAACGACGAGACCGACCCCACCAACGGCAACATCTTCGGGGCCACCTTCTCGCTGCCGACGATCACGCCGCCGGTCTGCCTGAACCGCAGCGCCATTCTCGAAGCCACCCGGTTCTACAGCCCCACCCGCAGCGTCGACGGCCAGGTGACCTTCTCGCCCGCGATGGCCTTCGCGCTGCCCGCCTCCATCCCGGTGACCGCGGGCAACGGCGCCAACAAGAAGGTGCGCCTGTCCATCACCACCAGCCTCGGGCGCATCGAGTGCGATTACCGCAGCCGCGCTCACAACGCGCACCCGCTCTCGGCCGCCGAGCTCGCCCTGGCCAGCAGCTACGTGTTCGATCGCTGCCACGCTGAAGACGACGACTGCAGCGACGACCGCGATGACGATCACCACGCGACGGTTAGCTACCTCGCCGGCACCATCGTCAGCGCCACCTCGGTGAAGCTGCACATTCAGAATGGCGATACCAGCCAGCCGCTGACGCGCGTCCGCCTGAACCTCGCCGAGTCGTGCCCTGCCAGCGGCACCACTATCGTGACCGCTCCGCTGGAGGCCGGCAATTCCCTCGATGGGCCGCGGGCGGCAGGCTGCTCCAGCTCGGGGGCCTCGCTGATGCCCTTCCTGCTGGCCTTCAGCTTCCTGGCGCTGATGCTGCGGCGCCCGGCTGCGATTCGCCTCGTGGCGCGACGGGAGCAACGTAGACTCTCGCGCTGAATGCGTGGCAGCGCCGTTTTCTTCCTCAGCTTGCTGAGCGCCGCCTCCGTCTGGGGGCAGGCGCCCGCCGCTTCAACCGTCACGCTGTCGCTCACCCCCGAGTCCCCCGTGAAGGGGCGCGACCCGGTGGCGACACTCGAGATCGCCATCTCCGGAGTCGACCAACCGGCGCCACCGGTGCTGCGCGCCAATGTCGGCACCTTCGAGAACGTGGAGCGCTCGGGGCCCGGGCGTTTTCGGGCGAGGTACGTGCTGCCCACCACCCGGTTTCCCGAGGTGGCGATCATCGTGGCCTTCGCGCCCTGGCCGCACCCCCAGTCGGTCGAGGGTGCGTTCGGAGTGCTCCGCGTACCGATCTCGAGTGCCATCGAAGTGCCCGGCCGGGCCGAGCCTGGCGCCGAGGTGCGGCTCACCCTGGGCACCGCCACCTTTGGCCCGGTGACCGCGCTGGCCGACGGCTCGTTCCGGCTGCCCGTGGTGATTCCGCCTGGCATCGGCATGGCCAAGACGATCACGGTCGATCGCGTCGGCAACAAGCGCACTTCGCCCCTCGACCTGATGTTGCCGCCCACCGATCAGCTCGCGTGCGTGGTGACGCCCACCCGACTGCCCGCCGATGGCACCTCGAAGGCGCGGGTGCTCTGTGCTTCGTCCGATCGATTCGGGGCGCCCACCCGGGGCGCGCGCGTGCAGTGGAAGGGCGGTCACGGCACCTTCAGCGCGCCGCGCGAGCTGGGTGATGGCGTTCAGGAATGGACGTGGACGGCCCCGCGCGAGCTGGGCACCGGCCAGGAGCGCATGACGGCGGTCTGGAAGCAGGGGAAGGTCGATTCGAGCGAGGAGATCGTCATCGGGCTCGCGCAGGGTCCGGTGCGCTCGTTGACGGTGAAGCCGGAAGACGCCGTCGCGCACGCGGGCGGGGTGTGGCGCGCGGTGGCCCTCACAAAAGATCAGCTCGGCCGGCCGTTGGCGGGCGTGGTGGTGCAGGGGCCCGGGATCGAACGCGCGGTCACCGACGAGCGGGGCGAGGCGCCGCTGCATTGGGAACTCTCGCCCACCGAGACGCTGGGTGAACGATCGGTGCGGGTGCAGGCCACCGGCCCCCTTGGGAAAGAGCCGGCCCGGCTGCAGGCCTGGCGCACCGATGGGGGCGTGATGGTCACCGTCACCGATCTCGCGGGCCTGCCAGTGCCCGGACAACGGCTCAAGGTGGGCGCGCTCGAGTTCGCCACCGCTGCCGACGGCACCGCTGAAGTTCCCGGCGCAGGAGAGCTCGTTCACGCCGAGTGGCCCGGGCTGTGCCTCTCGCTTTCCGATGGTGGCCTTTCGGCTCAGCCGCCGGGGGTGGTGGCCCAGGTGCCGGTGCTCGTCGGGCCTGCCGTGCCGATGAACGTGAAGGTCGCGCGCGGCAACGGCGAGGTGGAGTGGTGGGTCGAGACGGCTCAGGGCGAGATCGTCGACGGACGCCAGGTCGAAATTCGCGGTCCCGCGGGCGAGCGCCGGGTGGTGAGCCGCGGGAAGACCCGTGAAGCGTTCACCGCGGGCTTGATGTCGATCACCGATCTCCAGAGCCGGGTGTCGGCGGTGGTCGAGGCTCCGAGGTGATCGCCTTTCTCGTCGCCGGGCTGCTGGCCCAGGTGCCCGTGGTGAGCCAGTTCGACGACGGCGCCATCGTGGGCCGCGTCTGTGAAGACCTCGACGCCGATGCGCGCTGTGGCGCCGACGAGCCCGGAGTCGCGGCGGCGCGCGTGGTGCTCGAGACGGGCTTGGAGGCCGTCACGGATCGCGAGGGCCGCTTTCATTTCGCGGGCGTGTCGGGGCGAACGGCCGATGTCTACGCGGGAGGGCGGCTCACCCCGGGGCGACATCGCGCGAAGCTCGACCCGAATTCGTTGCTCGGAACCTGGTCCGGCGTGGAGCAGGGGAGAACCGTCGAGCTGTCCGCCGGCTCAGCGGTGTTCATCGACTTCGCGCTCCGGCGCGGCGATGTCACCTCTCTGGGGCTGAGTGAAGGAGCCCCCACGCTGCGCCGCGAAGCGGGCGTGCTCGAGTATGAGCTGGCGATCTCGGTGCCCGAAGGGGAACTGGCCACCATCGATGGCCGCCCGGCGCCCGGAGGCCGGCAATGGGTGCAGCTCTCGGTGGGCCACGCTCGCATTCCGGTCGCGCTCCAGCGGCCGGGGCAGCTGCGGTTGTGGGACTTCGAGCTCGACGTGGTTCGCCGCGAAGGGAGCACGCTGCTGGTGCCGCGCGGGTTGGCACCGCTGGGCAAGGTGACCTGGTCGGTCGCAGGCGTGCTCAACGCCGAGCTGTCGCCCGATCTCGCGCTCATTGTCGAGGGCGAGCCGCTCACGCTCGACGACGCGGGCCGAGGCGCTCGCAATCTGACCGGTGACGAGCTCGAGCTCACGCTGCGGCGGGGGGCCTCGCAGTGGACGCAGACGCTTCGCAGGCTGGGCGCCGCCGGCATCTTCGTGGTGGGCCTGCTCGACGTCGAAGCCAACTTCGACGTGCGTACGGGTGCGTTCCAGGTCTTTGGCCGGGGCGCCGCGTCAGCGCGAGCGTCGTTTGCGGGCTTCAAGCTGGGGGTTGAGCTCGATCTGCGCGACGTGGACTTCCGCGGGGCGAATGGCGCCTCTCCCTTTCAAGCGCGCACGCTGCTCGATGCCCGCCGGGTCGACGTCTTCGCGCGCCAGCTCGACCCCATGCGGACCCAGCTCGCGTTCGCCGACGACAGCGCCACCGTCGCCAGCAACCCTGCTGAAGGCCGCTTCCGCGTCGAACTCTCGCGCGAAGGCTGGGGACGGCTCGGGTACGGGAGCGCACGCTGGTTTCAAGCGGCCGCCGACGCGGGCCGAGCCCATCGGGCCGTGCAGGGCGCGTTTCTCGAGATCAAGACGCCCACCGACAAGTCGGCTTTTGGCCTCGAGCTCCGCGGCCTGGCAGCGCCGGCGCAGGCCGACTTCATCAGTGGGCTGAGCCGACGCCCCATGCACGAGCGCTTCGAGAGCACCGGCGGGAGCCTCTTCTTCCTGTCGAAGAGCTCGGTGGTCGAAGGCAGCGAGCTGATTCGGGTGGAATGGCGCGACGCGGTCACGCAGTTGCCGGTGCGCGAGCTGCACCTGCAGCGGCTGCGCGACTACACCATCGACTTCTTTTCAGGCCGCGTGCTGCTCGCCAGGCCCCTGTCGTTCTTCGCCAGCGAGTCGTTGTTGCAGACTGATCCGCTGACGGCGGGCGTGGTGGCGGTGCTGGTGGTCGACTACGAATATCTCGAGTCGGGGCTGAGCACCGACGGGGTGCTGGGCGGAGAGCTCCGCGCCCGGCTGGGCCCGGTGAAGCTGACGACCAGCGGCCTTCGCGATGGCACCTACGGCCTGCTGCGCGCCGCGGCTGAAACGAAGCTGGGTCCAGTGTGGTTGTCGGCCGAAGGCGCGCGCAGCTTTGGGCCCGTGCAGGGCCTCGCCTTCTCGCGCGACGGCGGCCTCACCTCGCAGCTCGCAACGCCTGCTGCTGCCGATTCCGCGGGCTGGGCCGTCACGTTGCGGGCGAGGGCGAAGGGGCTGTTCGGCCGCGGCTCGTGGGACGCCGCCTGGCGCTGGCGGCAGGAGGGCTTCGCCGACAGCGCGCAGCTCGGCGCGCTCAATCAGGTCTCGCTGCGGGGCGAACAGCCGCTGGGGCCGATCGTGATCGCGGCGTTGGTCGACCTTCGCGACATGGCCGATCCGCGAGATCCATTCTCGGGGGCGCGCATCACCGGCCGCACGCTCGGGGGTGGGGTTGGCTACGAGCAGCCCGGCTGGGGCATTCGCCTCGAGGCGCGCGAGTTTCAGCAGACGCTCTCGGGTGAGACGAAGGGCGGCTTCACCCTCGGCCTCGCCGCGCGCTACCGGCTGACGAACTGGCTGCAGCTGCGCGCGGGGTATCGGCAGCAGCTGATTTCCCTCGGCGGCATGGAGCTGTCCTTCGCCACCCTCGGCGTCGACGTGAAGCCCAGCGAGAAGCTCGAGCTCGGCGTGCGCGGCGGCTGGGGGCCGGCGCTCGGCCCTCAAGTCTGGGGCACGGTCACGTATTCGGCGGGCGACGAGACCTGGTACGGCGTGCATTCGATCGACGCCGATTCACCGGGGGGCGGCGAGCGCAGGCTGGTCACCGGCGTGCGCCAGCAGATCGATTCCGCGACGGCCGTGTTCGTCGAAGACGTCTCGGCCACCGACGTCGATGGGCTGAGGCTGGCGCGCGCCGTCGGGCTCACCCAGCGCGTCGACAGCGCCTTCACCGTCACCGCGCGCTACGAGCACGGGGCACGCGCCCTCGATGGGCTGGCTCCCGACGTGGCGCGGAACGCGGGGGGCCTGACCCTGGCGTACGAGCGTGATGCGCTGCGCTTCTTCGCGCGCGGTGAAGTGAGAGACGAGCAGGGTGCGCGCACGCTCCGGCAGTTCGTCGCTTCGGGTGGCGGCGAGTGGCGCGTGCACCGTGACGTGTCGATCACCGCGCGCGCGTTGTGGACTCACTCCACCCGGGACGGCCAGATGGTGGGACGCACCGTCGACGCCACCGGAGCGATCGCCTGGCGCCTGGGCCGCGGCGCGCTGCTCGCCCGTTACGCTTACCAGCAGAACTGGACGGCGGCGCTCGACAGCCGGCTGCACGTGGTCTCGCTGCTGCCGACCTTCCGAATCAGTGATCGCTTCGCGATTGGCGCGGGCGCCCACCTCGGCCTCACCAGCTCGGGGCTGATCCTCGCCGGCTCGGTGCGGCCCTCGGTGCGCATCTGGGAAGGTCTCGAGGTCGCGGGCGAAGCGGTGGCGCGCTCGCTGGCACCCGACGGCGGCTCGTGGGCGTCTCTGCGCGCAGAGGTGGGATACCGGTTCGATCACCGGTTCTTCGTGGGCGCTGGTTACAACGCCTTTGGATTCGCCGGGACCGGGCTGGACATGGGCGCCGCGGCGTCGCGTGATCGCGTCTACCTGCGCACGGAGATCAGCTACTGATGAGAGTTCTTCGCGCGATGCTGGTGTTGCTGCCGATGTTCGCGTTCGCGGGCTGGAAGCAGGTCACTGCCGCGGGTTCGGTTCAAGACCTTCAGGTGCTCGACGCCGGGGTGGTGTTGATCGCCTCGACGACAAGCGGCCTGGGCGTGTGGCAGATCTCCGACGCGGGGGTCAGTTCCCTCAACTCCATGGCAGGCGCGTTCGTCGGCGGAGGCTCTTTCGGTGCGGGCTGTCTGGTCGGGCTCACCGGCGGCGGAACCCTGGTCCTGTCTTCTCCGGCATGTGGGACCAGCGCACCACTCGGCCCCAACACCTGGCAGCGCTTCAGGTTGATTTCCGATTCACCGCCTTACGGGGTGGCGATCGTCACCAGCGCCAGCGCCGACACGGTCTGGTCGGGTTCGGGAACCGGGGCGGGGTGGGCCGCTCGGGGCTTCTCGGTGACCGGCTCGGGCGTGCGCACGCTTCAGAACGTGCGCATCGGCGGGATCGAATACGCCGTCGCGAGCGGGAACAACGGCGTTCGCGTCAGCGTCGACGGTGGCGACCCGGGCAACGTCATCCCTGGCACGATCTGGCGAGACGCGGCGCCGTTCTCGATCGGGGGCGCTCCGGCGATCCTGGGCATGGCGGCCTCGGGGCTGGCGCTGCTGCGCGATTATCGAACCCCCTCGGTGTTCACGCCCACGATCCCCCCGGGGTTCACGCCGAGGTTCGGCTCGATGGCTCTTCGCACCGGCATGGTGACCACCCTGTCAGGCGAGCTGCTGGCGCCCATCCCCAACCCCGCGAAGCCGGCGGAGACCTGGGTGGTTCGCAGTGGCCCGCCCTCGGCGCTGCTGAGCGAACGAATCAACTGCGCCGGAGATCGCTCCTGCGTGACGGCCACCGACGCCGGCGTGGTGTGGTTCTGGGAAAACGAGCTCGCGCCGACGGTGACGACCACCGTCCCCCAGCTCGACGCAGGTCAAACCATCAGGCTCACCGCGGCTGCTTCTGACGGTGACGGCGACCCGGTGTTCGTCACCTGGAGCGGCGGCGATGGCGTCTTCACCCCGGTGCCGGGCAGTGACGATGGCACGCTGGTCGACTTCAC
>JAYVNA010000853.1:0-8673 GCA_043758715.1 Archangium sp. | reverse complement strand
GAAGGCTGCCTGGGTGGCGAAGCGAACTGCAAGGTGCCCCCGCCCTGCCCCAAGGTCACCTTCACCTGCGACGCGGCGCTGGGTGATCTGCTCAAGGTCGAGCGCATTTCTTCGGCGGGCCAGCGCCCCGGCGGGTGGAACGCGCTCGGCACCGTGGGCGACGTGAAGCTCTCGAACGGTTTCGTCGACGTGGTGATCGCCGACGTGGGCACTCAGAATTTCCTCGACCCCAACGGCGGCTCGATTCTCGATCTGACGCCGCACGGCAAGAGCAAGGACATCATCAACAACGTGTTCCAGGTGGTCGGGCTGCTGCCGCGCGACGCGGCCTTCTACACTTCGATCGAGATCATCGACGAGCGCCCCACCCGGGTGGCGGTGCAGGTGAAGGGCACGCTCGACGGCATTCCTTCGGTGCCGATCGTGACCCGCTACGAGTTGACGGCGTGCGATCGCGGCGTGCGCGCGCGCACCGAGATCGTCAACGGGTCCACCAACACCGAGACCTGGGCGATGGTCGATGGTTTCTATTGGTCGGGGCGCGAGGCGCTGCCGTTCACGCCGGTCGCGGGTGAAGGCTTCATTCACTCCTCGTTCGGCCTCACCACCATCAACGGCGCCTTTCATCTCTTCCCCTACTTGGCCGCCGCGGGTCACTCGAGCGACGACGAGATTTCCGCCATCTCGCTGGCGAGCTGCACCGAGAAGACGCTGGAAGGCTTTCAGAGTGATCAGATCTCGGCGGCCGGGTTGGTGCGCCAGGTGGTGCCTCCGCGCGGCTCGCTCGTCTACGAGCGCTACCTGGCGGTCGCTGAATCGAAGGGCATCGAAGGCGCCGTCGATCTCGCGCTCGAGGTGCGCAAGCAGGTGCTGGGCGAGCAGTACGTCACGCTCACCGGCAAGGTCGAGCGCATGGGCACCACCACCTTCGACGCCGAGCGCGAAGCGAGCGTGTTGATCTCCGAGGGCACGCTCACCACCGAGGTGGGCGCCCGCATTCCGTGGACGCAGGTGGTGCCGAAAGCCGATGGCACGTTCTCGGCGCGCGTTCCCGTCGGGAAGAAGCTGGTGGTCGAGGCGCACGCGTTTGGCCGCAAGCAGGTCGAGCGCGAATACGCAGCCGTCAGCGCCGACACCGATCTGGGCAGCTTCGTGCTCCCGGCGACGGGCAGCGTTTCCTTCAGGGTCGAAGACAACACCCGCTCTCTCATCGACGCGGAGATCTTCATGGTGCCCGTCGACGACGCCGAGACCGCCAAGGTGGTGGGCACCCTGCACGGCCGCTTCGCCACCTGCGCGCCCTGGCTCGGTTCTCCGACCGGGGCTTCACCTGCTTGCAACCGGGTACTGGTGCACAACGGGCTGGCCACCGCTGACGTGCCGGTCGGCCGCTTCGACATCTACGCGTTCCACGGCCCGTACTGGTCGCTGGCGCGGCAGACGGTCGAGGTGACCGGTGGGCCGCAGGTGGTGACGTTCTCGCTGCGCAACTTGAACCTCAAGCCGATGAACACCCTGGCCGCCGATCTGCACGTGCACGGCGCCGCGAGCTTCGACAGCTCGATCCCCGACACCGATCGCGTGCTCTCGTTCGCCGCGTCGGATCTCGACGTGGTGATCTCGACCGATCACGACGTGGTGCAGGACTACGCGCGCATCGTTCGCGAGCTGGGCCTGCAGAACCGCATGACCACCGTGGTGGGCGTCGAGACGACCGGCCACATCCCGTTCCTCATGGTGCCCGGCTACGGCTTCCCGCTGGTGATCGGCCACTACAACATGTGGCCGCTCAAATACGACCCCTCGCTCCCGCGAAACGGTGGGCCCTTCGACGAACGCGTCGAGCCCGGCCAACTGTTCGAGCGCACCAAGCCGCTCTTCAGTGGCGAGCCGCTGATCGAGCTCAATCACCCCTGGGCTGACCCGGAGTTCGGCCGCGATCTCGGCTTCCCGCGCGCGATCATGCTCGACCTCAACAAGGATCTGCCGACGACCGATGACGGCACCCGCCAGGCGTTCATGCGGCACACCCCGAAAGACTCCACCTTCCCCAACGACGGTCACCACGCGCAGGAAGTGATGAACGGCACCGACAACGGCCTGCTGCTGCAGTATCGCTCGTTCTGGCACTACACCCTGAGCCAGGGGCAGCTGAAGACGGGCACCGCCAACTCCGACTCGCACTCGTTGACCGACAACACCGTGGGCATGCCGCAGAACCTGGTGAGCACCACCACCCCCGCGGGCCCCGGCTTCGACGTGGGCGCCTTCAACCGCGCGATCAAGGAAGGCCGCTCGCAGGGCACCAACGGGCCGGTGATCGAAGCGACCATCGAAGACGCTGCCAGCGTTCCCCGCTCGTACTCGATGACCGCCTTCGCGCCGCGCGCGGGAGCCACGGTGAAGGTGAAGATCGCCTCGGCGCCGTGGATTCCGGTGGAAGAGATTCGTTTCGTGGTGAACGGCAAGGTCAAGAAGGTGCTCACCGGGATTCCCCTCCCGGCGGACCCCTTCGCCGAGACGGGCAACTTCGTTCGCTACGACGGAGAAGTGGCGCTCAGCGAGCTCACCGCGGGCGTCACGGGCGACGCATGGCTGGTGATCGAAGCAGGCAGGCCGCTGCTGCTCGCCGGAGATCTCGGCGGCGGGCTCGAGAACGCGAAGGACGGCGTGCCCGACACCACCGACAACGATGGCAACGGCGTGGTCGATGCCGCCGACGTGAAGGAGGGCGCGAAGATGGGCCCGCTGGCCGACCCGCCGAAACCGAAGCGCGGAGAGACGGGCTACGACTACGCCGCCGTGACCAACGGGTACCCGTTCGGGTTCACCAACCCCTTTATCCTCGACCTCAACGGTGACGGTGCCTTCACTGCGCCGGGTGCAAAGGGAGGCCAGCAGTGAACGCCCTCGTGTTGTTGACGCTGATCTCGCTGGCCGCTGAGGGTGAGCCGGTACCCGTTGAGACGCTGCCGCAGGGCTGTGCACGCTGGCGCGCGAAGGGGCTGGGCGAGGGCCCGGCGGCGCTCGGGTACGCGGAAGCAGACGTGGCCACCGGGCGGCGCGCCTGTCCGCGCTCGGAGCTCGGCATCGGTGCGCGCTTCGGCGCCATCATCGATACGCCTGACTTCTACGGCGCGGTGAGCCTGAACGGGCTGATCTATGGCTCGTACGCGCTGCGCCCCACCACCGAGCTGTTCGGCACGCTCGAGGCGGTGAACTTCAACTACGCGGTCAACGCCGTGCTCACCTCGACGCAGCTGACGCTCGGCAACCTCACGGTGGGCGCCACCCAGGTGCTGCTCGACAAGGAGACGTTCATCGGCTCGGTGAGCGCACGCTTGCTATTGCCGACCTCCTTCGAGATTCCCGGAGCGCGGTTGCTCGGGTTCGAGCTGGGGGCCTCTGGCTCGTGGCGCGCGGCCGAGTGGCTCGAGCTGCACGGGTACCTCGGCGGCGATCTTTCAGGCGCGGTGGGCCGGGCCGCGGGACTGGTTCGCGGTGGCGCGGTGGTGGTGGCGGGCGCGCAGTTCTCCCCGTTCAACTGGGGCGCGCTGGTGATCGATCTCACCGGGCGACTTGGTTCGCTGAGCTACTTCGCGCCGACGGTCGCGTTCCGGTTCGCGATCGGCAAGGTGGGCATCGAGCTCGCCGCGACGCGTCCCCTCGCCGGCACAGATCGCCACACGGTGATCGGCGGCCTGCGGGTGAACTACCGCTTCGACTGACTCAAGATCTCGAATCGGCGATCTCCGTCTCCCCGCGGGGGAGAGGGTCGGGGAGAGGGCGGTCAGGCGTCGGCTTGCGCATCACGAGCACGGTCGCCGCGATGATGAGCGCGACGGCGACGAACACCTCAGGCCCTGCGTGTTCACCGCCCATGCCCACGCCCATCGCCACCGCGATGGCGGGGTTCACGTACGCATAGCTGGTGGCCACGCTCGGCCGCGCGTTCGCGAGCAGGTACGTGTACGCGCTGTACGCGATGAGCGAGCCGAACACCGCGAGATAGGCCCACGCGAACACCGACTCCATCGGCGGGTTCACGGGCACCTTCTCGCCAGCGATGACGCTCACGACCGACATCACCAACCCACCGGTGAGCATCTGCGTGGCCGCCGACATCAACCCCCTGGCCAGCGGCAGCCGGCGCGCGAGCAGCGACCCCAGGGCCCAGCTGACGGGCGCCAGAAACAGGATCACCGCCGAGAACGGCTCGGCCTTGAGCTCCCCACCCATGCTCAGCACCGCGACGCCCCCAAACCCCAGCACCAGCGCGAGCCATTCACGCACGCTGGTCTTCTCACCAAAGAAGCGGCCCATCGCGGCGACCCACAGCGGCATCGTCCCGCACACCACCGCGGCCACGCCTGACGAGATGTGCTTCTCCGCCATCGCGACGGTCCCGTTGCCGAGCACGAACATCAGCACCCCGACCGGCGTCGAGTACATCCACTCGCGGCGGGTCGGCCAGGGCGCCCCGCGAAGGCGCAGGAAGGTGAGCAACACCAGCCCGGTGAGAATGAAGCGCGTGCTGGCCATCATGAAGGGCGGCAGGCCTTCGACGGCGATCCGCATCGCGAGGTAGGTGGAGCCCCAGATCACATACACCGCGATCAGGGCGGGGACGACGAAGCGGGGGGCGGGAGCAGCTGCACTCACGACGGCAGCCTGCTGTGTAACCCCCGACCGGCACAGATGCAGGCCGTTCTCCTTCCGACCGGCACAGAACGAACTGTGCGCACTGCGCCCTCGCCGAACACCTTCATCTGTACCGGTCTGACGGAGTCGAAACCATTACAGTCGCCGCATGCTCCTCTACGAGCAGGTCGCAGAAGATCTCGCCACCGCCATTCGCAAGGGAACCTTGCGCGGCGGTGATCGCATGCCCTCGGTTCGTGGGCTCGCTCGCCAACGGCGCGTCAGCATCGCCACCATCCTCCAGGCCTACGTGCACCTGGAGAACGACGGCCTCATCGAGGTGCGCCCGCGGTCTGGCCACTTCGTGCGTCCGCGCAGCGTCTCGCCGGTGGCCGAACCCCGCACCGCGCGGCTGAACCTCTCCCCGGCCACCGTCTCGGTGACGCCTGGAGTGCGCACCCTGATGCAGTCGATGCGTGATCCCTCGGTGGTGCCGTTCGGGGCGGCGCAGGTCTCCCCTGCCCTGCTCCCCATTCGCGCGCTCAACCGCAAGCTCGCCGCCATCGCGCGCGAGATGCCCGACGCGGGTGGGTCGTACGGCGACACCACCGGGGTGCTCACCCTGCGCCGTCAGCTCTCGAAACGCAGCGTCACCTGGGGCATGTCGATCCACGAGAGCGAGTTCGTGATCACCATTGGCGCGATGGAAGCAATTCACCTCGCCTTGCGCGCAGTGGCCAAGCCGGGTGACGCCATCGCGGTCGAGACGCCCGGCTACTTCGGCGTGCTCCAGGCCATCGAGCAGCTCGGCATGCGCGCCATCGAGGTGCCCGCGAATTCCCGGACGGGCCTCGATCTCGACGCCTTGGACCAGGTGCTGCGCCAGGGCGGCGTGAAGGCCGTGCTCGCTTCTCCAAACGTGTCGAACCCGCTGGGCGCCGTGATGCCCGACGAGAACAAGGAACGCCTGGTGAGGCTGTGCGCCCGCCACGACACCCCGCTGATCGAAGACGACGTGTACGGCGATCTCGCGTTCGACGGCCGCCCCCGCCCCGCCGCGCATTGGGACAAGGACGGCCGGGTGCTGCTGGTGGGCTCGATCTCGAAGACGCTCGCGCCCGGCTATCGCATCGGGTGGATCGCCGCGGGCCGCTACCAGGAGCGCATCGAACGTCTCAAGTACGCGCTCACCGTGAGCACGCCGGAGATCCTGCAGATGGCGGTCGCCGAGTTCCTCGGCAGCGGAGGTTACGATCGCCACATCCGCAAGCTGCGCAACCATCTCCACGCCCAGGTCGATCGCACCCGCGCCGCCATCGTCGAGGCCTTCCCCGAGGGCACCCGCATCTCGTCGCCGTCGGGGGGCTTCGTGCTCTGGGTCGAGCTCCCGCCCAACGTCGACGCCGGAACGTTGCAGAGCGCAGCCCTGGTCGAAAAGATCTCACTGGCGCCGGGCCCCATCTTTTCCCCCCGGGAGCGCTTCTCGAACTGCGTGCGGATCTCCTGCGGCTTCCCGTGGACTGATCGCACCGCGAAGGCCATTCGTACCCTGGGTCGCCTCACCCATGAGCTGGCCGCCTCGAATCGCCGGAGCGCCTGATTTCCTGACCCGGTGATTGCGACGAACCCGTGCGTGCAGCCAGGCACCTGGGCCGCTATGAGCCCCGCCATGGCTGACGGTACCCACTCCACCTTCTGTCGCATCTGCGAGGCGCTCTGCGGCCTGCAGGTCACCGTGGAAAACAATCGAGTCACCCAGGTGCACCCTGATCGCGAGCACCTGACGACCCACGGCTTCTCGTGCCCCAAGGGCCTCAAGCAGGCCCAGATCTACGACTCGCCCGATCGCCTCGACTACCCGATGAAGCGCACGGGCACGAAGTGGGAACGCGTCTCGTGGGACCAGGCGCTCGAAGAGATCGGCGCGAAGGTGAAGCAACTACGCGGCGATCACGGCGCGGACAGCCTGGCGATGTACGTCGGCACCGCGGCGGGCTTCGGCGTGCTTCACCCGGTCTTCGCGCAGGGCTTCATGACGGGGCTCGGCAGCAAGTCGATGTACGCCTCTGCGACGCAGGACTGCTCGAACAAGTTCGCGGTGGCGCGCGAGATGTACGGCTTCCCCTTCACCCAGCCCTTCCCCGATCTCGATCACACCCGCTGCCTCATCATCGTGGGCGCGAACCCGGTGATCTCGAAGTGGAGCTTCCTCCAGGTGCCCAACCCCGCGCGCACGTTGCAGCAACTGCGCGAGCGCGGGGGCAAGCTGATCGTCGTCGATCCGCGCAAGACCGAGACCGCGAAGCTCGCCGATCAGCACCTGTTCATCCGCCCCAACACGGACCCGTTCTTCTACCTCTCGTTCCTCAACGAACTGGAGCGTCAGGGCGGTGTTCGCCGTGAGCTGGCCGAGCCGATCTCAGAGGGCATCGATGAACTCCTCGCGCTCGCCCGCGCCTGGCCTGCCGAGCGCACCGAGAAGGTCACGCACATTCCCGCGCAGACGCTTCGCGAGCTGGTCACCACCTTCCGCACTGCCGACGGCGCGTCGCTCTATTCCTCGACCGGCGTGAACATGGGCGTCAACGGATCGCTCGGGTTCTGGTTGCAGGAATGCATCAACGTGCTCTCGGGCAATCTCGATCGCCGCGGCGGCACGCTGGTGGGCCGCGGAGTGATCGACTTCCCCGCCTTCGGAAAACGCAGCGGCGTGTTGATGCGTGACGATGTCTCCCGCATCGGAAAATTCGCCTCGGTGAACGACGCCTACCCCGGCGGGGTGCTGGCCGACGAGATCCTCACGCCCGGTGACAAGCAGGTGCGCGCGCTCTTCGTCACCGGCGGCAACCCGCTCATCACCATGGCGAACGCGGGCAAGTTGAAGAAGGCGTTTCAGGAACTCGAACTGCTCGTCACCCTCGATCTCTTCCGCAACGAGACCGGCTCGGTGGCGCATTACGTGTTGCCCTGCACCTCGCCGCTCGAGCGCCCCGACCTGCCCTTCATCTTCCCCTTGATGCTGGGGCTGCAGAAGAAGCCCTACCTGCAGGCCACCCGCGCGTTGGTGGAACCCAGGGGCGAGCAGCGTGACGAGGCCACCATCTACCTGCAGCTGTGCAAGGCGGCGGGCATCGGGCTGTTCGGCAGCACGATCGCGCAGAAGCTGCTCGAGGGCATGCTGGCGGTGAACTCGAAGCTGCTCGAGAAGGGCAAGCAGCCTTCGCTCCCCCAGGAGGCGCTGTTGTCGTTCTTGCTGCGCATCACCGGGCAGCCCGGCTTCGAGCACCTGCTCGAGCACAACCCGCACGGCTGGCTGCGTGAAGATCACGAGCCCGATGACTTCGTGAAGAACCGCGTGCTCACCAAGAGCAAGAAGGTGCAGCTCGCGCCGCAGAAGCTGATGGAGCAGGCGAAGAAGCTCGACACCGACTTCGAGAAGGAAACCGCCGATCAATCGCGGCTCAAGCTGATCACCAAGCGCGCCGTGCAGACCCACAACTCGTGGACGCACAACATCGCGGACTTCGTGCACGAGCAGACGAACTACCTCTACATCCACCCCGAAGATGCCCAGCACGTCGGCCTCATTGATGGCGCGATGGCCGACGTCTCGACGGAGACCGCGACGGTGCGGGTGCCCGTGCGTTTCCTCGCCGATCTGATGCCCGGCACCGTGGCCTTGCCGCACGGGTGGGGCCACCAGCACGCCACCGGCCTCACGATCGCCAGCAAGACGCGCGGCGTGAACGTGAACCTGCTCGCTGCCAGTGGGCCCGATCGCATCGAGAAGGTCTCCGGCATGTCGCACCTCACCGGGTTCAACGTCGAGGTGAAGCCTGCCGCCGGGCCGCAAGATCCGACCAGCTGGAGCGGCCTGCCGCAGTAATGCAATTCGACCTGTTCCCGCCTCCGCCGCTCGACACGGCAGCCGACGCGGGGCTGGCGGCGAAACGTCCGGCCGGGCTCTTCCTGGGGACCTCGAGCTGGACGTTTCGGGGTTGGGGCGGGCTGGTGTACCGCGGCAACCCGACG
>JAYVNA010000852.1:0-2777 GCA_043758715.1 Archangium sp. | reverse complement strand
CAGGAAGGGGTGGCCATCTTCATTCCCCGCCCGCCGGAGAAACCGCCGAAGCCCTGGTGGAAGTTCTGGGGCTGAAGTTCGGGTCACCGATGAGTTTTGACGGCTGCGCGGTCAACGCCTCGCAGCTCTGGACCCTGCACTGCGCTTCGATGGCAGACGCTCCGCACGGCCGCCGCAAGATGCCGGTGAGGCTGCCCTCGTTCATCCCGTAGTAGCCGTACGCGTGCACCACGTTGGTCTTGATCAACGTGCCGTCGATGTCGAAGGAGGCCGCCTTGCCGGTGAGCGGCTTGCTCTCTTTGTTTTCGGGGGGGCGCGGGGGCGCTTCCCCAGGATCACGGAGCCTCGTCGGGCCTCGCCAGGAAGCCGTCACGGAGTTGCTCTGTGATCAGCCGGTTGATCTCCGCGTCGGGCCGGGTGGAGGGGCGCTCTTTGAAGACCGGATCGTCATCGCGAGCGCCCAGCCGCAGCAGGTAGCGATCGAGTCCTTTGCGGATGGCCCAGACACGCCCATCGGGGTGAAGGAAGACCTTCCACGGCGCCTCGGGAACAGCCGCGGGGGCGGCGTCGATCGGGTCTGGCACCGTCTCACCGCGGGCCAGATCGAGGAAGGCGAAGATCCACTCGGAAGCGGGCAGAGCGGAGATGAGGAGATCGTAGACAGGCTTGCCGTGCTCGCCCAGCGCGCGAGTCACGAGGCTGCGGCGAATGTCGAGCTCCGCCCACTCGTTTTCCGGGGTGGCCACCTTGAGCAGCTCGTCACCCTCGATCCTGGTGTGCACCAGGTTCCCTCGCTCGGGAGCGGGCGGGTAGAGCACCTCGAGCTCGCCGACCTTCACGCTCCAGGCGACATCGCCTGCGGGAATGATCACTCGGGTCAGGGGGCGGGCGGCCGCTTCTCCCAGGCAGCGTGAAAGAACGTCTCGCTCAGCGCCTGTGACACCAGCTTGATGAGGCCGGGGACGGTGAGCCCCGCCGCCGCACAGGCGCGCTCCACCCGGCGACGCACGTCAAGCCGCACCGCCTGGTGCTGGAGGGGCACCAGCCTCTACTCTTGCTGCAGAACGCCACGATTCGCGACTCGGCGCAGGTCTCGCAGGTGACTTCCACGAAGCCGAACCTCGGGCCGCCGCAGGTGAGGAAGCGCTCCACCTCCCGCTTCACCCGCGAAGGCATCGAGTTCGACACCTCGGGCCAGCCCCGTCGGAAGGCCTCGTGCAGCACGGACTTGGCCGGCGCCCGTCGCCGGCCCGCCACCGCCTCGCCCACCAGCTCCGTCTACTGCCCACCCCTGACATCTCCCGCGGGAACTCTGGGGCAGCGCCGTGGAGCCTGGCGGGGCGACGAGCGGTACAGCTACTACGACGCTCCGCCCAAGCTCTTGAAGATGTGGCTCGCGTTGGTCCCGACAGCCAGAGTGACCGTTCAGAGCGCGCTGCCGCTGGAGCCAAACCCTCCGCGAGAAGTCGACGCGCTCCTGGGTGGCTCAGGGCAGCGTGTACGCCGCGAGGATATCGGGGCTGACCTGGCCTGAAGCCGGCACGGTCACCGCCTGATCCACGGCGAGCGAATCACCCGAGGCCGGAGCCAAGCGGGTCGCGAACATGCGCGTGCGATCGACCACGGCAGTGAGCTTGTAGTCACCCGGGTGCACCGCGGGCAGCGTGAGCGTCGCGCTCGTCGCTCCAGCCGCCACGTCGACTCGCAGCGTGCGACTCGCCACGCAGGTGAACTGCGGCGCGCAGTTGGTGGTGGTGAGCAGCACCCAGACCGTGCCGGCCTGCGCGAGCGGGTTCAACCAACGCACGGTTGGCTGCACGGTCGCGAGCGTAGGCCACGGCGCGGTGCCGTCGCCCATGGAGGTGAGCGTCGCCGGGAAGGGTGCGGCCACCGTGCGCGTCTCGCGCCGTTGCGCGGTCCAGTACACGTGCTGCGTGCCGCGCACCTTGGTGTCGAACACGAGCTCGTTGGCGCCGTTGAAGGTGAAGGTCGCGTCGATGTAGTTGCAGCCCGCGGGCACCGAGCAGAAGCGGTAGCGGCCCGCCGCGTCGTCGCTCTCCATCAGCTTGGTACGCGAATCGCGCAGCACGCCCTGGAAGAGTCCGCCGTTGCGATACGCGAGCACGTCGACGCCGCCGTAGGTCTCGATCGAGATGCCGAAGCGGAGGTTGTCCGCCACGTCGAGGTCGGCTTGCGCGAACAGGAAGCCTTGACCTACCGGCCGGAAGTCCATGTACATGATGGGAAAGTCACCGAGCGGAGTCATGCGCGCGGGGCCGGACCAGAGACCCGCGAGCCGCGTCATCAGCGCGATGCCCGTCACGCCCGCATCGCTGGTGCCGGCGTCACTCGTGCCCGCGTCGAATGGGCCAGCGTCCATCTCCCCGGGACCTGCGTCGACGCCTGCGTCACTTCCTCTCATCGGCGGTGGGCAGGCACACAGCATCAGGACGGCGGGGACGAGGAATCGCATGGCGCTGGTAGTTGCCACACACGCTCCAAACGATCCACTCACGGCAGAAACGACCGATGCGAAGGGGACGCATCTGCGGTGTCTCGATGTCTCTTGGGCCAGCAATGCCAAGCGCTGTGCCTTCTCGCGGTTGCGGGTCACTTCTAACGCCGAGGCTGTCTGCAAGGCCCCGTGCGTGACCGATGCTGACTGCAGAAACTTCGGAGGAAGGAGGGCGACGAGGCGGCGCACCAGGGCTGCGGCGGTGAGGGTGAAGGCGGTGCCCTTCTTCGGGGAGTACTCGTACCTGCCGTCGTCGAGACGG